>CACWWI010000174.1 GCA_902764575.1 uncultured Coriobacteriaceae bacterium | reverse complement strand
GCCGAGCCCGCCAAGATGGCCGGCTACGAGTACCGCAAGTACGAGAAGGGCCTGCTGCGTCCCGACGGCGAGCCGGGCTTCGACACGGCGACCGGCATGATCGAGCTGAAATCCCTCGTGCTCGAGCACTATGGTGAAGGCCCGGTGCCCTATTACGAGGAGCCCGAGTTCAGCCACATCTCGAAGCCCGAGCTGGCAGACGAGTTCCCGCTGTACTACACCACGGGCGGGCGCAACATCTCGATGTTCCACTCGGAGCATCGCCAGGTGCCCAGCATGCGCGCCATGCATCCGTGGCCGCTCGTCAGCATCAACCCCGTTGTGGCCGAGCGCTTCGGCATCGCCGATGGCGACTGGGTGCGCGTTACCACCCCGCAGGGCCACATGGTGCAGAAGGCATGGCTGACCGAGATGGTCAACGACAAGATGATCCACGTCGAGCACGGCTGGTGGTTCCCCGAGCAGGAAGGCGAGGCGCCCAACCTCTACGGCGTGTGGAAGGCCAACGCCAACAACCTGATCCCGCACGAGAGCGTCGGCATCACCGGCTACGGCGCTCCGTACAAGAACGGCATCTGCAAGATCGAACGCGTCGATTCGCTCGACGACTAGGAAGGGGGACGTCATGCAATACGGAATGCTGATCGACTATCAGCTCTGCACGGGCTGCAGGTCCTGCGAAGTCTCGTGCCGCAAGGAGCACGACCTGCCCCTCAACGAGTGGGGCATTCAGGTGCAAACCATCGGGCCGGCAAAGCTCGGGGGCAATTGGGAATTCGACTACGTGCCCGTGCCGTCGCGCCTGTGCAACCTGTGCGCTGAGCGCAAGGAAGAGGGCAAGAAGGCGGCGTGCGAGCTGCACTGCCTGGCCAACGTCATCGAGATCCTGCCTGCCGAGGAGCTGTCCGCGCGCATGCTCGAGCTCGGCCACGGCAAGGTAACCTGCTTCCTTCCGTAGGCTTTTTACTATAGGCGCGGACGCCCAGGCGGGCGTCCGCGCTTTTCTTTCTTTCCGATTTGCCAGCGATTGATTGAGTGCGAAACCATGGGTTCAAAAAAGCCGAACATCGAGTTGCTCGATTCCGATTTTGGCCAATACTGCCCCGAAGATGTGAAATGCCGGGGTTGCAACGGCCCCCTCTGTGGCGATAAGACCCCGAAGCTGTTCCATGGCGAGCTGCTGTTCGTATGCCATTTGGGAGAAGCGGGTACAGCAGTGCTGGCGAACGCCGCCGCGCGCACCAAGCGCGATGACGATCCTAAGTGACGCCCCTTAGAACCTCTTCGAGAGAGTCTCGAGTCTGGCAGAGCAAGACCGGATCACTTCATCATCGACGCGGTGAAGGCCGCGCTCTCGGCCGAGAATTCGAGCAAGTGTAACGTTGATACACTGGTGACAGAGCATTCGTGATGCCCTAGCCTATCAGGCACGATTGGTTTCCTGTCGTTAATTTGTGCGGCGCACGCATTTCGGGCTGCGACTCATAGGGGGACGGAGAGTCACGGTACAATACGCATGCGAGAAGAAACTGACACTGGAGAACGGGGTGGTTCCAATGGGCGGTTCTATCGACAACAAGGCGTTTCATCAGTTCAGCTACGGCCTTTTCCTTTTAACGGCCCAAGTTGACGGCCGTGACAACGGCTGCATCGTTAACACGGCAATCCAATCGGCATCGGAGCCGCGCCAGGTGAGCGTGTGCTGCGTGAAGGGGTCGTGCACCCAGGAGATGATCGAGTCGGCGGGCGCTTTCTGCGTGTCCGTGCTCACGGAATCCACGCCCCTCGCCTTCTTCGAACATTTCGGCATGCAGAGCGGCCATGACGTCGACAAGTTCGCCGAGAGCGCCGTGGCCGAGGTGCTCGGCGGCGAGGTGTGCCGGTGCGAAAGCGGCTTCGTGTACGAGAAGACGGCGAACGCGTTCTTCAGCTGCAAGGTTGTCGCGCGCGAGGACCTGGGCAGCCACGTCCTGTACAACGCCGAAGTGGTTGAGGCCCGCCGCCTGAGCGACGAGCCCTCCATCACCTACGATTACTACCGCAACGTGACGAAGAAGCGCGCCGAAGGGTCTATCGGGTCGCAGGGCCTGGGCGACATCGTCGCGTGGAAGTGCGCGGTGTGCGGCTACATCTACGAAGGAGCCGAGTTGCCGGCAGACTTCGTGTGCCCGATCTGCAAGCACGGGGCAGAGGATTTCGAGCCCGTGCGCGAAACTACGGTGGCTGAGGCTGCGGCATCCCTCGCGGACCAGGTCGCGACCGTGGCGACGGGTGTTGCGACGGCGGTTGCAACTCAGTTTGCCACCATGGCGACCAACGTTGCGACGGCAGTTGCGGCTCAGGTTGAGGAAATGGCAGCTAGCGCCGACGCGAAAGAGGGCGGCGCAGAAAAGACAGGAGGAACTGCAATGGACAAATGGGTATGCACGGTATGCGGCTACATCTACGAGGGCGAGCAGCCTCCCGCCGAGTGCCCGGTCTGCCATGCGGCGGCCGACAAGTTCAAGAAGGTCGAAGGCGAGCTGACCCTCGCTGCCGAGCATGAGTACGGCGTGTACGCCAAAACCGTCAAGGACAATCCTGACATCGACGCCGAGACCAAGCAGTACATCTTCGACCAGTTGAAGGCCAACTTCACGGGCGAGTGCTCCGAGGTGGGCATGTACCTGTGCATGGCGCGCATCGCGCACCGCGAGGGCTATCCCGAGATCGGCCTGTACTGGGAGAAGGCCGCCTACGAGGAGGCCGAGCATGCGGCCAAGTTCGCCGAGCTGCTGGGCGAGGACCTCGAGCCCAACATGAAGGCCGACACCAAGGCCAACCTGGCTTGGCGCGTCGACTGCGAGTTCGGTGCCACGCAGGGCAAGTTCGACCTGGCCGCCTGCGCCAAGAAGAACAACCTCGACGCCATCCACGACACCGTTCACGAGATGGCGCGCGACGAGGCCCGTCACGGCAAGGCCCTGAAGGGCTTGCTCGATCGCTACTTTGGCTAAGAAGACCAAGAAGAAAACCGCCGGCGCAAAGCCGGCGGGCCCGCTTGCGGCGTTGTACAACCTGGATGCGGGCACAGAACGCGGCGATGCCGTGCGTGCCGTTCTCGGCGCGCACGGCATCCGCATGAAAACGGTGACGCCCGACATGCTGGGCAATCCGGTTGGAGCTATCGTGGGGCTCGTGGGGTTCCGTCCCTCGTCTAAGCCGTACGAAGGAGAAGCGCCCGAATCGGAGTTCATGCTGCTTCACAACGTTACGGGGCAAAGGCTGACCGACCTCCTTGCTGCTATGCGCGAGGCCGACTGCTCTGTTGGGTGCAAGGCCCAAGTGACGCAGAGCAATCGCCTGTGGCCGTTCGCCACGCTGGTTGCCGAAGTCAGCCGCGAGCACGCGGCCATGTCGGGCGAGGGAGCATAAGGCCCCGTGTCCCTAATCGCTCATTCCTAGACATATCGACAATCTGTCTATTCATTGCCGCTCGGGCGTTTCCCACAATGGGGAATAAGCTGGAGAAATGGCGAACAAGGAGGCATTATGGGAGAAGCACAGCGTCCCCTCGAAGGGGTTAAGGTCGTCGAGATGGCGACGTTCATCGCGGCGCCGGCGGTCGGGCGCATCTTGGCGGATTTGGGTGCCGAGGTCGTGAAGATCGAGTCGGCGAAGGGCGACAACCTGCGCTTCACCGCGCCCAACGAAGGGCGCCCGCTCGACCCGCACGAGGATGTTAACTTCGACTTGGAGAACGCCGGCAAGAAGGGCATCGTGGTGGACCTGCGCACCGAGAAGGGCACCGAGGTGCTGTTCAAGCTGCTCGATGAAGCCGACGTGTTCATCACGAACTGGCGCCCGCAGGCACTCGAGCGCAAGAACCTGACGTACGAGGATTTGAAGGGCCGCTTCCCCAAGCTCGTGTACGCCAGCCTCACCGGCTACGGCGAAAAGGGCCCTGACAAGGATCTGCCCGGCTTCGACTACACGGCGTTCTTCGCGCGCAGCGGCTGGACGGGCTCGCTGTACCAGAAGGGCACCGTGCCCTCCAACCTCATCCCTGCGCTCGGCGACCACCAGGCAGCCCTGTCGCTGACGGTGGGCATCCTAGCGGCGCTCTTCCGCGCCAAGATGACCGGCC
>CACWWI010000173.1 GCA_902764575.1 uncultured Coriobacteriaceae bacterium | reverse complement strand
AACAACAAGGGCACCGCGACGCTCACGTCGTGCACTATGACCAACAACCGCGCCAATCTCGAAGGCGGCTGCATCTACGAGGGCGTAGACGGCAGCTCGACCATCGATGGCTGCACGCTGCAGGGCAATACGTCGGGCAGGGACGGAGGCGCCGTTGCCGCCTGCGGCATAATGACGATCGCCAACTCCACGATAAAGGAGAACTCGACCGACCTCGGGGGTGCCGGCGTGTACTCGTACGGCGACACCACCATCACTAACACGATCATTGAGAACAACACGTCCAAGGAATCGGGCGGCGCGCTGCTCGCGCGCAATCGCGCCCTCACGCTCGAGAACACCACCATAACGCAGAACAGCACGAACAACCTCGGCGCTGGCCTCATGGTCGAAGGCGGCTCCGGCGACGTCACCGTCAAGGGCGCGGTCGTGATCAAGGACAACGTGGGTTCCGGCGATGTTTTCCTAAGCGATGGGAAGCTGCTCACGGTGGGTTCCGCGCTCGCTGGCGACAATGGCGCCGCCAACATATGGGTGCGCACCCAAAACGGCCTAGGCGTGGTCTTCACCCGCGGGTACTCCGACACCAACCCAGGCATAGATCCTGCCACGTACTTCTTCTCCAACGACGGATACCTGGTCTATCTTGAGGGCTCAGAAGCCTCTACGAAGAAATTCACGCCTTCGGACAACTCGTTCATCGATCCAAACAGCCAGGTAAACCACAACAACGGCCAGCTCACTGGCGTTAACTGGATGTCCGGCATATCCGGCGAGCGCCGACTCAACGAGATCGACATGCCGGGCACCCATGATTCTGCCACCGCTGCCGTAGCGGGCAACCTCAGCACTGGAGAAATCCTGGGGTATGTAGCGATTGCAGACACAGCACTCGATTTCGGAAACGATGTGATCGCCGTGGTCGGGAGCTTCTTCGGAGCCAATTTCGATACGCTCGCGACGAAGGTTACTGAGGTCTTCGCGAAGTTCGCGAAGTGCCAAACGAGGTACATCGACGAGCAGCTCGAGGACGGCATTCGCAGTTTCGACCTGAGACTCAACACCTATTGCGTCAAACCGGGTTGGCCGCCGCAGCCGAAGGTCGACAACGGCGAGGATCTGTACCTGTGCCACGGAAAGACAGATAAGGGCGGTACGTTCTTCGCCTATGACGGACGCACCTCGGAAGTGGAGAACCCCGATTTCATCACCTTCAAGGAGGTCCTTGCATGGATGAAGTCGTTCTTGGAGAACCATCCCACAGAGACCGTCATTATCAATGTGGCCGTCGAGAGCGTGGACGACGTGGAAGACGTTGCCATGGCTCGCATCAAGAAGCATCTGCATGATGAGCTTGCCACCCAGATCAACCCCTCGACGGGCGAGCCCTATCTGTACATGGAGGACGGCGTCTTCGGCAAGAAGTATTCCGCCTATCCTCAGCTCAAGGATTGCCGCGGGCAGATCGTTCTCCAATGCGACAATAACGCAGCTGAGATCCTCGGTGGCTTGGTTGCAGGCGTGGGGCTTTCGAGCGTCGAGAAGCCCGATGGAAGCTACGAGGACAACGCGGAACAGAAGATCGCGAACCTGAAGAGGTTCTTCGCCGACCATGGCTACAACGACTTGCCCACCACTGCGGGTGGCGCCATCGATTACCTGTATTCCGTAGGCACCAACGGCACGGATTCACGCTCGGTTCCCCTGATCACGCCCCTCGAGATTGCCGATGACGTGCTCGATGCGATGTTCGGCGAGAACGGCCTTATCATCGACAAGGCGGGGAAGTACATCGGGCTCATCAACATGGACGGCGAGAACGCTGCAGTAAGCAAGGTCGTCTGGTCGTCCAACTTCTTCAACGCGCTGGAATACTGCAAGGTCACGGTGAAGTCCGGGTACTCGGACGAGGTCACCGACGTCACGTACGTGGTTTGCGGCACGCCGATCACCATTCCCGATTGCATATACAACAACCCAAACGAAGAGGGGAAGTACTTCCAAGCATGGAAGGGCGAGTCAGACGCCTCCTACTTGGGCAAGACATGGACGAGCTATCCGGGCGAGCCCTTCATCATCACCGGCGACACCACCTTCACGGCGCTGTGGGGCGAGCAGAACACGCGGGTAAGCGTTGTATGGCGCGATGGCGATAACGAGGACCAGCTGCGGCCTGATGAAAAGCTGTCGATCAAGGTGAAGGGCAGCGAACAGCCCTATGAGATCTTTAAGCGCCAGAACTGGAAGACGGCGATCCCCGGCAGCGTCGCCGCTGGGGACATCACGGTGGACTGGGACCGTATCGGCGAAGATGCGGAGGGCACGTATGCGTGCGAAGTGCGCAAACGCGAAGTGGGCACCGACATCGTGATAGAGCTCACCCATACACCGAACAAAGATGTGAATGCCAAAGGCACGGTCAATTGGGTCGACAACAATGATGCTGCAGGCAAGCGCCCCCAAAACGTTACCGTGCACCTTTTGGCTGACGGCACTATTATCGACTCCACGACGGCCACTGCCGAGAACAATTGGGCTTGGGACTTGGGAGTGCGCCCGGGTTTCGTGGACGGCCAGAAAGTTACGTACAGCATTGAGGAAGAGCCTGTCGAAAGCTATACGTCCTACGAGAAGGGGTTCGACATAACGAACGTGCTCTCCGGTGTAAAGCAGTCGACGGTGCTGACGGGTATGATCTTCTGGGCCGATGACAATAACGCCGGGCGCACCCGCCCAAAGAGCGTGACCATAAACCTCCTCAAGGACGGCGAGAAAGTGGACTCGAAGGAGGTTTCGAAGGACGAGCATGGCTACTGGCTCATTGAGTTCGAGATCCCTGGTAGCTACGCTGACGGTGCATATAGCATTACGGAGGACCCAGTCGAGGGGTACACGTCAAAGATTATGCCCCTAGAGCAAACGGCAGGCATGATCCTCGTGAGCAACGTCCTCGCGAACCATGCGCATACGCCCGAGACGGCTTCGCGAGATATGGTCGCTCCAACCTGCACGCAGGTTGGCATGAGAAGGACGGTCGAGTACTGCTCGGAGTGCGGCGAGATCTTCTCCGATAAGATGGAGGACATTCCCGCAACCGGGCACGACTGGGGTGAGTGGCAGACCATCAAGGGGGCAACCCAAACGCGCATGGGCCTGCAGGCACGCGTGTGCAAGAACAACGCCTCGCACACTCAGATGCGGGTCATTCCCAAAGAAGGCCACGAACACCATCTCGTGCACGTAGAGGCGCGGCCCGCCACCTGCACCGAGGACGGTAACATCGAGTACTGGGAGTGCACGGGAGGCGACGATTCGTGCGAGCTGTGCTTCACCGATGCTGCTGGTAAGCAATGGGTCCACCAGGAAGGTACCGTCATCCACGCGACTGGGCATGATTGGGGCGAGTGGAAGGTCATGCAGGAGCCGACCGAGGTGTCGTTGGGCTTCGAGAAGCGCGTCTGCGGCAACGACGAGCGACACGTTCAGTTCCGCGTGATTCCCGAGACTAACCACGAGCACGGCCTAACGCATATCGAAGCCAAGGAAGCAACCTGCACCGAGGACGGAAACATCGAGTACTGGCAGTGCACGGAAGGCGACAACCCCTGCGGCCTGTGCTTCGGAGACGCCGCCGCCACAGAGCAGATCCAAAAACAGGAGACGGTACAACCTGCGCTCGGCCACGACTGGGGAGTATGGCGCCTGACAAAGGCCCCTTCGGAGTCGGAGATGGGTGGGGAGGTGCGCGTGTGCCACCGCAACCCATTACTGCACATAGAAACGCGCGTAGTTCCCAAGGCCGGTCACGTGCACGGCCTCACCAAGGTTGAAGCAAAACCCGCCACCTGCACCGAGGACGGCAACATAGAGTACTGGAAGTGCGATGGAGGCGACGACCCCTGCGGACTGCTCTTCAAAGACCCAGCGGGCGGCGAGTGGGTGCACGAGGAGGGCACTGTCATCCATGCGCTCGGCCACGAGTGGGCAGAGCCGACCTATGAATGGAACGCAGACGATACCGAGGTTACTGCAACGCACGTCTGCTTGCGCGACGCTTCGCACAAGGAGTCCGAAACGGTGACGGCAGGAAGCATACTGTACGCACCTCCCACATGCACGGATCCAGGCAAGACGCTAATCATCTCGCAGCGGTTCTCAGTCGAGGGGTTCATGCCGCAGGCCAA
>CACWWI010000172.1 GCA_902764575.1 uncultured Coriobacteriaceae bacterium | reverse complement strand
CTCGCCCAGGGGAATGTCGACGTCGACGTCTTTCAGGTTGTGCACGCGCGCCCCGCGCACGCTGATATGGTCTGGCTGTTGAGTCATGGGGACATTATATAGCGCGGAGCGAAGCGGGAAACGGCTGTTCACATGCTAGAATCTTGGCATCGGCACGAATTACACCGAGGAGGCGTGAGCCATGCGTGTTTTGATGATCAACCATTTCCCCTTGGAAGGCTCCGGGAGCGGCACTTATACGAAGAACCTGGCCACTCAGCTCGTGAAGTTGGGACATGAGGTGTGCGTCGTCCTGCCCGTGAACTCGACCGACATCCCTCAGTACGAGGGCGTGCGGCTGCATCCCGTGTACTTCACGAACCCCGACGAACCGCATGCGACGGACGAGGACGCGCTGCCGTTCAACTTCCCGTGTTTCACGACGCATCCCGTTTCGGTTGTAGCGTTCGCGGACCTGCTCGAGGCGGAGACGGAGGCGTACCTGAAGGCGTTCAAGCAGGCCATCGACGAGGAGGTGCGCGATTGGCGCCCCGACATCATTCACGGCCAGCACGTGTGGGCTCTGTCGTCGCTCGCCGCCGATTGCGGCGTGCCCCTGGTGCTGACGGCGCACGGCACCGACCTCATGGGCTACGACAAGTGGCCCGAGATGCGCCACTATGCGGAAACGGCCATGGACGCCTGCGCGAAGGTCATCTGCATCTCCGCTGACAACGAGAAGCTCGTGCGCAAGGCGTTCCCGCAGCATGCGGGCAAGATCGTGCGCATGCGCAACGGCTACAACCCCGATATCTTCTATCCGCAGGACCTCGACCGCGCCGAGGTGCTCGGGAGCCATGGGGTCGACAGCGAGGGCAAGGACGTCATCCTGTTTGCGGGGAAGATGGCGCGTTTCAAGGGCATTGATATCCTCATGGACGCGGCGGCGACCTACGAGGCGCAGCTGCCGAACGCCATTACCGTGCTGGCGGGCGACGGCGAGGAGCGCGCGAACCTGGAGGCGCAGGCCGAGCGCCTGGGCTTGCAGCACGTGACGTTCATCGGCAACGTGGCGCAAGCCGAGCTGGCACGGCTCTACAACGTTGCCGACATCGATCTGGTGCCCTCGCGCCGCGAGCCGTTCGGGCTGGTGGCGGTTGAGGCCATGGCCTGCGGCACGCCCGTCGTGGCGACGAACCAGGGCGGCCTGCCCGATTTCGTGAACGAGTCGGTGGGCGCGCTCGTGAACCCGGAGGACCCCGACGACCTCGCGCGGGGAATCGTCGAGACACTCGGCCGGGCGCTCGCGAACCGGGCGTGGCGCGACGACATCGCCGACTATGCGAGCAGCAACTACTCGCAGGCCGCGATCATCCGCGAACTCGACGAGCTGTATCGCAGCGTCGTGGGGTAGCGCAGAACGGAGTAGGACAGGAGCGGAAGAAAGGGAGGCAGGCATGAGGAAACGCGTATTCGCAGCGATCATTGTAGGTGCTGTGGCGGCGGTGATGATGGGGGCGCTCGCGGCGTGCGGCGGCTCCGGGAGCAGCGCAGCTGCAAGCGGAAGCGCAGGTTCTAGCGCGGCGCAGGCCACCGAGTTCGCCTTCTTCTCGGTTGTGATCCCCGAGGGCTACGAGCAGCCGCAGCCCGACAAGTACTACGTGAGCTCCAAGGACGGCGGCTCCATGTCTGTGTCGGTGCACAACACGTCTGCCGACGAGCTGCTGGCGGTGGAGCTCAAGGACGCCGACTTCGCGCAGGGCGACGACCTGCAGGCGGGTGACTTCACGTGGAAGGTTGCGCACAGCGATAAGTGGAAGCAGACCTACTACATCGCCGACTGGGAAAATGGCAGCGTGGAGGTAAACGTGAAGGGCGTTGCCGACGACGAGGTGGTCAAGGGCTTCCTGAGCACGCTCAAGCCTGCCCAGGACGCTTACACCAAGTGGCAGCAGGCTTCCAAGTAGGGCGCTCCTGCTAAGACAGCAAGACCACGGCGCCTTCTACGAGGTCGACCGTGATGGACAGATCGGCTGACGAAGCCGCCGATACCCGTATAGTGTCGGCGGCTTCGTCTACGCGTACGATAACGTCCACATCGTCGAGCGCCAGGGAGAAATCGATGCCCTGGGGGTCGATAGCGCGCATGGCCTTCTTGAAGGTGGGGCTTTCCGTGAGGCTCTTGCCGTCGATCGTGAAGGTAGCGCCGCTATCGTCGATCTTGAAGTCCTTGATCTGCAGGCCCTTCTCGCTGTCCCCGAAGGTGAAGTGGTCCGGGACGATTCTTTCGACAATCGCGAAGGCGGCTCTCCTGCTGTAGGCCTTCATGTTCTTGGTTTGCGAGCCTCCCTCGTTGTTCTTGAGAGATTCGGTATCGATGGGCAGCATTCCCGCTATTGCGAGGGGCTGTATGAGCTGGTACGCGAGCTCACCGGCGGCAAGGTCGGCCTCGAAGGTGCCGTTTGCCTCCATTTCCAGGAGGATGGGGGACTCGGCGGCCGATGAGGCGTCCTCGGCCTTGGCGAGGGCGGTGTTGAGGGAGAAACGGCCGTCGACGACCTTGAACGTGTATGGGTCGTTGGGGTCGAAACCGCGGACCTTGCCGCTTGCATGCGCGGTCGTGGCCAAGCTCGCGGGCACCTTGCGGAACACCGCGTCCACCTCGACCGAGGTCGGCAGCTCGGCATCGACCTCGACGGTGAAGTCGCCATCCTTGGTCACGTTGTTCAGCGCCCAGCCGAATGCGGTCTCGGCGCGCGTGGGCAGGAAAGGCAGTCTGATGATGTCGGTGAAGTGAAGTGCGAGCATCCCGCCCACCACCACGATGATGCCTAGCAATACGCCGAGGACGACGCGGAGCGCACGATGTGGTGAGGTGGTTGGCATGAATTCGAATCCTGACGACTGCTTCTGTCCGTTGTTTTCCCTAGGGGCTAACGGCCTGAATTCTACGCCTAATGCCTGGCTTCATGCAAAACTAGCCCTGTTCGGCGATTTTGGCCCTCGTCTCGCTTTCGGTAACCGTCACCACCCCGCTGATGACGTTGATGATGTTCTGGAGGCTGCCGCAGAAGAGCTCGAAGCACAGCGCCATCGCAACACCACCTTCGATATTCAGGTAAGCGAAGACTATCAGCATCCCGATGAGGATGGAGCCAGGCTGGTTGGGGGCCCCGCACGACAGGAACAGCACGATGAGGCCGACCACTACGACGTTGAGCCACGAGACCTCGCTGTTCGTGACGAAGATGGAGAACATGGCGAGCAGCATGATGATGAAGCAGTTGCCGTCCAGGTTCGTCTGCGCCATCACGGGGAGCTCTTTTTCGAGCCGCTCCCGCGAGAAGCCAAAGACCCTTGCGCAATAGCGCACGTTGTAGGGCGCTGCCTCGATGACGGAGCCTATCGCGAAGTTTTCCTTCAAGAGCGGCCAGAGCTTCTTCACGAAGTCCCTGATTCCTATCCCGCACACTTTCAGCCTCACGGCATATGTGGCGAGCAGGAAGAGTGTGCAGACAAACACCATTCCAACCATGATGAGCATCCCTATGAGTTCGACATCATCTCTCGTAAGGAAGGTTTCCAGGAAAAACAGGAAGCATGCAAGCGGGAAGAGCGCCATCACAACGCGAAGTATCCTCGAGAACAGGTCGTAGCAGGCGTCGATTGCAGATTTCATCAAGTCGAAGCTCGAGCCTATGGAGAAGAGCGCGTAGGTTATGAGGAGCGCTACCACGATCATGGGGACGGGCGACATGGAAGTGAAGGGCGCGATGATGTTGGACGGCACAATCTCGTCCACGGCCGTGGCAAGCGACCAGTTGGCTAGCCCGATGTCGATGCTTTCCGTTGTCCCAGTGAGCGTCAGGAGTCCCCGGGCGCAAGCGTATCCCAAGATAACGGCTAAAACGATCGCGATGATAGAGGTGGCCAGCGAAGCGATGAACAGCGTTCTCGATGTGGAATGGCGTTCCGACAGTATGAACGAGTTGGTTGAGTTCTTCAGCAACGAGAAGAGCGTCATCGGTGCGCCTATCATAAGCACAGCATTGGTGAACAGCTTCTCGAGGGGCATGACCCATTCTCGCGCTATCAGCGCCTGCCCCGCATGGTCAACCGTGCATTCAAGCACGATGCCCACAACAAGAGCCGCGATGACGGCGATGAGGTTCGGGAGAATGAACGACCAGGCGCTCAGGTTTACGGT
>CACWWI010000171.1 GCA_902764575.1 uncultured Coriobacteriaceae bacterium | reverse complement strand
ATTTCAAAGCGCGGTTGGAAGGCGGAGAAAAGCGAAGCGGGGCGCGCGGGGGAGGTCCCCGGCGCCCCGCGAGGGCGGACAGGAGGACAGAAGCGTCCTACAGGGGAAGCCCGCCTTCAAGCACCTCATCAAGGCTGCGCTCTTCAGTAGGTTCGTCCATGTAGTGGTCGAACTCGTCGAGCACTTCTTGCTCGGGTTCCTTGGTCAGCAACGATACGACGACGATGGCGATGCAGCTGCACAGGAACGCGGGAAGCAGCTCGTAGATACCGAACACGCCGCCCAGCGGCTTGATCAGGTTATGCCAGATGAGCACCATGGCAGCGCCCGTAATCATGCCGGCAATGGCGCCCGCCTTGTTCGTGCGGCGCCAATACAGCGCGAACAGCGTGAGCGGGCCGAAGCTCGCGCCGAGGCCGGCCCAGGCGTAGGACACCACCTGGAAGATAACCGAATCCTCTTCCCATGCGACGAAGATGCCGAACAGCAGCACGGCGGCAAGCGTGATACGCGAGACGATGAGCACCTGGTTGTCGGTGGCATTCTTCTTGAACACGCCGCGGAAGATGTTCTCGGCTACCGACGAGCCCGTGATGAGCAGGTAGGACGAAGCCGAAGACATCGAAGCGGCGAGAATGCCCGACACGACCAGGCCGCAGAAGAACGCGGGCAGCATGATCTGGGAGAGCCTGATGAAGATGCTCTCGGCGCTCGAGTTCGTGAGGAATTCGATGGGAATGATAGCGCGGCCGATCATGCCGATCATGACGGCGGCGAACATCGAGATGATCACCCACACGATGGCGATGCGACGCGACGTCTTGACCTCGTTCTCGTTGCGGATGCCCATGAAGCGCACGAGCACCTGCGGCATGCCAAAGTAGCCCAGGCCCCAGCTCATCGTCGAGATGATGGTGAGCAGGCCGTACTCGGCAGGCACGCCGAAGAGCGGCTGCCCGTTGCTCACGCCCTGCTCCACCGCGTAATCGGCCGGCAAGGCTCCAGCATCGACCATTGCTTTCGCCTCGGAAAGCGAATAGCCGTCAACCGTCACAGGGGTGGACATGCTCGTCATGGAAAGGTACCCGGGAATATCGGAGAGGAACGCCGCCGTATTCTCGACGCCGCCGGCCATGGTGATCGAACCGAAGAACACCACGACGAGCGCGAAGAACATGAGGCAGCCCTGAACGAAGTCGGTTGCCACGACGGACAGGTAGCCACCGACCATCGTGTAGAGGAACACGATGAGGGCGCCGAAAATCATCATGATGCGGTAATCCCACCCGAACAGGCTGTTAAACAGCTTGCCGCATGTAACAAAGCAGCTGCCGCAGTACACGCAGAAGAACAACAGGATGATGAGCGCTGCAATAGTGCCGATGATGTTCTTGTCAGCGTGGAAGCGGTTGGAATAGAAGCCCGGCAGCGTGATGGCATCGCCCGCCTTCACAGAGTACTTGCGAAGGCGCTTGGCCACGAACAGCCAGTTGAGATACGTGCCGATGGCCAGGCCTATCGCCGTCCAACCCACGTCGGAGGCGCCGCAGAAGTACGCCAGGCCGGGCATGCCCATGAGCAGGTAACCGGACATGTCGGACGCCTCGGCGGAAAGCGCCGTGAACCACGGGCCCACCTTGCGACCGCCCAGGAAGTATTCCGATGTAGAAGAGTTCGACCGCTTCGCATAGACGAAGCCGATCGTGAGCACCACGATAAAGTAGACCAGGATGGCCAAGACGACGAACGCATCGCCTTCCTTCAATTCAAACATGATAGATTCCTCCTCGGTAAGCGTAATTTGTGATTATAGCTTTAGTACGCTAAAGTGGGTAGGTCTTTCTTGGAATTGAGGTTATCCATGGCGGTCGCGCCTGAAGCATCGAACGAAAACGTGCGCAAATCCATGCAGGGAAACAAGCGCCGCGACACCAAGCCAGAGCTTGCCGTGCGCAAGATGCTGCGCGAGATGGGCTACCCCGGCTACCGGCTTGACTGGAAGAAGGCGCACGGCCATCCAGACATCGCCTACCCTGGCCGCAAGATTGCGATTTACGTCATGGGCTGCTTCTGGCACCAGCACGAAGGATGCAAGTACGCAAGCACGCCCAAGCAGCACACGGAGTACTGGCAAGCAAAGTTCGCCCGCAACAAGCAGCGCGACGCCGAAGTTCGCGCAGCCATGGAATCCGAAGGCTGGACCGTAATAGAAATCTGGGAATGCGAACTAAAGAAAGACAAAATCGAAGAAACCAAAACCCGCCTATCCCAACAAATAACCTGGGCCTTCACAGACCTATAACCCCCTCCCCTCCCCCTTCCTTCCAGCGGAAGAGCGCAGCCCTCGGCCGCAAATGGGAAACGGCTGGCGCCGGGAGGGGGCGTAGCCGCTTCCGCAGGTACTAATTTGATTTTCTAAAGCTAACCGAGGACGCCGTAGGCCTAGCCCCCTCCCGGCGCCAGCCGTTTCCCATTTGCGGCCGAGGGCGGACAGGGGGCCAGACGCGCCTGCCGTTTGCCGAATGCCCTCCAGCAAGCTCAACCCTTCCCAACCGCGCTCGGTACAATACATCCCTAAAGGATCTCGAAAGAGACAGAGGGAAGGCAGGCCATGAACGTACTCGTAATCAACGCCGGTTCGTCGTCTCTTAAATACCAGCTCATCAACGTCGAAAGCCAGGCGCTCCTCGCGAAGGGCCTCTGCGATCGCGTTGGCTCAAACGAGGCGGAGCACAAGCACGGCCTAGGCGATGCCGAGATCACGGAATGCGTCGCCATGCCCGATCACGATCACGCCGTGGCACTCGTGCTCGAGGCGCTCACAAGCGGCCCCACGAAGGCGATCGACTCCCTCGACGAGATTGACGCGGTGGGGCATCGCATCGTGCAGGGCGGTAAGTACTTCGATCGCTCCGTCATCATCGACGAGGACGTCATAAGCAAGATCGACGAGATGGCCGAGCTCGCGCCGCTGCACAACAAGGCCGCCATCATGGGAATCCGCGGTTGCCAGCACCACATGCCCGACACGCCCATGGTCGCCGTGTTCGATACGTCGTTCTACCAGTCGCTTCCCCCCAAGGCCTACATGTACCCCATCCCGTACGAGTACTACGAGAAGTACGCCGTGCGCAAGTACGGCGCCCACGGCACGTCGCACCGCTATATCTCTGAGCGCGCCGCCGACCTGCTCGAGGAAGACATCCGCGACCTGAAACTCATCACGTGCCACCTCGGGAACGGCTGCTCCATATCGGCCATCGACCACGGCGTCGCAGTGGACACCTCCATGGGCATGACGCCGCTCGACGGCCTGATGATGGGCACGCGTTGCGGCTCGATCGACCCAGCCATCGTGACGTACATCATGGAGAAAGAGGGGCTCACCCCCAAGGAAATGAACGACATCTTGAACAAGAAGTCGGGCCTGTACGGCGTTTCCGGCATCAGCAACGACCTGCGCAGCGTCGACGAGCGCGCCGAGCACGGCGACGAGCGCGCGCTGCTGGCCTACGAGATGTATTCCAACTCGGCGAAAAAGTTCATCGGCCAGTATATCGCCGTCATGGGCGGCGTCGACTGCATCGTGCTCACGGGCGGCGTCGGCGAGAACAGCGCGAAGATGCGCCGCATGATCTTCGCCGGCTTGCAGACCATGGGCATCATGCTCGATTACGAGAAGAACCGCACCGGCCCGCGCGAGCGCGAGATCTCGACGGACGATTCCGAAGTGCTGATCGTGATCATCCCCACCGACGAGGAGCTGATGATCGCGCACGACACCTACGAGCTCGTGCACGACCTCATCGCCGACCCGGATATCGACTACAACGAGGACCTGCTGTTCTTCTAGGATCTCTGTTCTCCGAGCTTACTGCGCCTGGACGCTCGTGATGGCCACGACGCCGTAGATGTCGTCGGCGGTGCAACCACGCGAAAGGTCGTTCACGGGAGCAGCTATTCCCTGCGTCACCGGACCGTACGCCTCCGCCTTCGCGAGGCGCTGCACCAGCTTGTAGCCGATGTTGCCCGCATCGAGGTCGGGGAACACGAGCACGTTGGCCTTGCCGGCAACCGGCGAGCCAGGCGCCTTCGACGCACCCACCTCGGGGATGATCGCGGCGTCGAGCTGCAGTTCGCCGTCGAGCGCGAGCTCGGGAGCGAGCTCCTTCGCGATGCCCGTCGCTTC
>CACWWI010000170.1 GCA_902764575.1 uncultured Coriobacteriaceae bacterium | reverse complement strand
GTGCCCTACCCTCCTCGTCCATCATAGCGAGCAACGGCGCGGGGGTGCGCACCGGGTCGAAGTTGGGATTCGCGTCCGCACCGAGGCGAGACGCCACCATGCGAGACAGGTCGACCGCGATGGCCGGCGCGCTCGTAAGCCCCGGGGAGTCTATACACGCTGCGTTAAAGAACCCCGGCACGTCGGGCGCCTCGCCCACGATGAAATCGCCCGCCCCGCTCGCGTCGTGCGCCCGCAAGCCGGCATAGGTGGCGATGACCTGGTCGGTCGACGCCCCCGGCCAGGTGCGCTTCGCTCGGTCGAGCACTTCGCGCTGACCATCATCTGTTGTAGCCAGATCGTCCTTGCTTGCCGCAGGCACCGCGTTGGGCCCGATGAAGATGTTGCCGAACACTACCGGCGATACGAGGACGCCCTTTCTTTTGCCTTCTGGCGCCTGGAACACGGTGCGCCGGAACGTCCCGGCCAGCGCATTGTGGTAGAGCAGGTACTCGCCCTTCACGGGAGCTATCTCGATCTTATGCTCGCTCACCAGGTTGTTTATCTCATCGGCATGAACGCCCGCGCAGTTGACGACGGCCCGTGCCACGAAGCTTCGACCGCCCTCGACG
The DNA here is from genome assembly GCA_902764575.1 of uncultured Coriobacteriaceae bacterium. Lineage (GTDB taxonomy): Bacteria > Actinomycetota > Coriobacteriia > Coriobacteriales > Eggerthellaceae > UBA9715. Next base: position 7,227 of record CACWWI010000170.1, on the reverse strand, counting down.
GCTACAGCAAATCCGTCGCCTTCGCGGGAAACGTCGACGACGCGCGCGTCGAACATGAACTCAACACCGTTGGCGGCTGCGTTCTCTGCAGCGCCGTAGGTCAACCCATACGGGTCGCAGATGCCACTCGACGGCACGCTGAGCGCCGCAATCGCATCGGGCGAGACGTTCGGCTCCATCTCTCGCAGCTCGTCGCGACCGACGATGGAGGCTCCCGTCACGCCGTTGGCCCGTGCACGATCCAGAAGATCCTCGAGCGTCGCGCGCTCGCCCTCGTCGAACGCCAGCACGAGCGCCCCGTTTCGGTAGAAGGCGAATCCCAGCTCTCGTTGCCATTGGTCGAAGAGCGCCGAGCCCGCCACGTTGTACTTGGCCTTGAGCGTGCCCGGCTGCGGGTCGTAGCCTGCATGCACGATCCCGGAGTTCGCCCGCGTCGCGCCACATGCCAGGTCCAGACCTGCCTCCAGTACGAGCACCCTAAGGTCGAAACGCGCCAACTCGCGCGCCGTCGCAGCGCCAACGACCCCAGCTCCGATGACGATGACGTCGTATTCGCCCCTCATGGCCCCTCCTTAATTCTTTTGCTTTTCTCGCTAGCCTTGATTTCCACCTACATTATCGCGACAAGCGGACTAGCTCGTCTTCAAGCGCCTTCCCTTTAAGTGGCTTTGGAAGGTATCCGTCGAATCCCTCGTCCTTGTACATGCTCGCAACGTCTGCCCCAGCATTCGCCGTCAGGCAGACGACTTTGCTGTCGCGGCACTTCCCATCAGCTTGCACGCGTATGCGATGGAGGCATTCGATGCCGTCCATGCCAGGCATCTGATGATCCATCAAGATGACGTCGTAATGCCTCGTGAGGGTCTTAGCCAACGCAGCCTCTCCGCTTTCGGCCGTATCGACTGCGATCTCCGTGTCGCGAAGAAGCTTCGTGACCACCTTCAGGTTCATCGGCGTGTCATCGACTGCAAGCACCGCCATGCCCGGGGCCTTGAACGCCTCATGTTGCACGTCGGCCTTTGTGGGCGGGTTGTTCACATCGAACTCGCCTATAGGCGTCGAATCCACAATTGCCTGGGGAATCTCGATGTGGAACACCGATCCCTTGCCGTATTCGCTTTCAACCGTAATCGAGCCCTGCATCATATCGAGCAGCCCCACAACGATATTCAAGCCCAGGCCCGTCCCCTCTATCGCACGGTTCTCATATTCGTCGATTCGCTGGAAAGCGGTGAACAGGTGCGGAATGTTTTCCTGCTTTATCCCGATGCCCGTGTCCTTCACGTCGTAAACCACCTGGAACATGCCACGGGAAACCGCTTGCCCCGGTTTCTTTTGGACCTGATCCGTAGCTGAGGTCTCTTGGCCCGAGTCAGGCAACGTGTATCCAGAAACGAAGAGACCTACACTCCCCTGCCTCGTGTATTTCAAAGCATTGTTCACAACGTTCAGCAGGACCTGCTTAATCCTCATCTCGTCACCGAAAAGCACCCTTGGGATGCGTGGATCAACCTCGATTGTAAAATCGAGCCGTTTTTCTTCGGCTTGAAGCCGCACCATGCCCGCGACGTCAGACAGCATGTCTGTCGGTACGTAGTTTGCGCAATTCTGCTTCATGCTGCCCGTCTCAAGGCGCGACATGTCGAGAATCTCGTTCACGCTGTGCAGCAGCTGCTTGCTGGCGACTTCGATGCTGAGGGAGTTCTCGCGCACCTCGTCTGGCACGTCCTCGCGCAACGTCATCTCGTTCAAGCCGATGATCGCATTCACCGGCGTGCGGATTTCGTGGCTCATGCTCGAGAAGAAGCGGTTCTGCGCCAGGTTGAGCGCTTCGATTTCCTTCTTCTGGCGCTCTACGATGCTCCTTTCGGTGTTGTAAACCCCGGTGACGAAGGTGAACAACGCGCAGAGCAACAGCGTCACCAGCGAAATGGCGAGGAACGACTCGATGTGCTCTTCGAGTACGGAATGCCTCGTCAGCAGCTCGGGATGAAGGTAGGCTATCGCGAAGCAGGCGGCGCTCGCGGCAACGCACAAGATCATGCAAACGACGCGTTCCCATTTTTGCGTGATCAGGAACACGTACACGAGCGCAAAGGCGAAGACGACCGGCGCGCCGCCGTACATGCCGCCGCTCGAGAAGAACGTCATCGGGTACAGCATGAAGTACAGCAGCCCCGCAATGGTGGCGCCCAGGCGTAACCGGCGCGTCTTGAACGTGAGTGTGACGGTTACCGCGAACAGGGCCGTGCCAACGAGCATGAGCGCGATATGGCCGAAGCTGCCCCCGATGACAACGGTGTATATGGCCACGATGACGAACTCGGCCAAAGCGATGGTCGAGAGCAGCTGGAACAGCCGTTCCTGGAGCCCGACATCAGGGTTCTGTATGCGTTCTAACAGGTGTTTCACAGGCCGCCCTTTATCCCAGCGCGTTTTCGAGCGTATCGGTGAAGCGGGTGCATTCGCCAATGAATCCGGAATGCAGGGCTTCAACAGCGCCTGCATCGCCCTCCTTCGCAGCGAGTTCCAATTCATAGGCTTTGCCAGATATGCTCTTGGCCCCGATGAGGCGCGACGTGCTCTTCAGGGAATGCGCGCTTATGCGGTAACGGTCCCAATCGCGCAACTCGAAAGCGGCGATCAGTTCCTCGAGTTTTGCTCGGCTCTCATGAACGTACTCGTCGAGCATCTCGTCATAGAACTCCTCGTCGTCGGCGCAATAGGCAAGCCCTTCTTCTGCATCGATTCCGATATGACGCAGCTTCGCGGCATCCATCGCCTAATCACCCTCTCGCATCGAAAACGATGTGTCCTCGTCTATCATCTCGAGCATCACGTCTGCAAACCGCGGGTCGAACTGGCTGCCCTTGCAGTTCTCGATTTCTGCGCGCACGACCTCTTGCGATAACGCCTTTCGGTAGCTGCGATTGCTCGTCATCGCGTCATACGTGTCCGCCACGGCGATGATACGCGCTACCTCGGGGATGTCGTCGCCTGCAAGCCCATCAGGATACCCTCCCCCGTCGTAACGCTCGTGGTGCCACCTCGCTCCCACCATGAGCTCCGGGTAGTCTTCGATGTTTCGCAGGATCTCGTAGCCAACGACGGGATGGGTCTTAATCTCGGCGTATTCTTCGTCGGTCAACCGGCCCGTCTTGTTGATTATGGCGTCTTGTATGCCGATTTTCCCAACATCGTGCAGCAAGCCCATCATGTAGATACTGTCCTGCTCGGCCTCGCTGAGGCCCGCACGCCTTGCTATCTCGCGCGAATACGCGGCCACGCGGGAAGAATGGCCATGCGTATACCGGTCTTTAGCGTCAACCGAAGCGGCGAGCGCCTGAACGATTTGTATATATGCGCGGGAGAGCTTCTCGGTTTGCATTTTTATCTCGCGCGCCATGTCGTTGTGCAGACGGTTCAGCTCGATCGTGTTATGCACGCGTTTCAGCATAACTTCTGCGGCGAACGGCTTGCGTATGAAGTCAGCCGCTCCAGCATTGAGCCCGATAGTCTCGCTTTTCACGTCTTCATCGCCCGTTAGAAAGATAACGGGAACGTTGCGGAAAACCGGATCGGCCTTCAACCGCTTCAGCAGTTCGAGCTTAACCACCCGCAAGCTCATGGGCTCATCGTCTACAACCCAAACCTTGTATTCCATTTCCCGCTCTCCTCGCACGCCGCTATGCCGGCATTCGCTTTTGAAACACCTGCGATTACCGTTCGTCTTCCATCCGTTCGCGACGCATGGAGTAGAGCGCCATCATGGCCGAGCCGAGTGCAAAGGCGATAAGCATAGAAGGCAACCAGCCAGGCAGCGCATCGCCCGTCTTAGGCGTTTTAGAAGACGTGGCCTTCGTCGTCGGCTTCCACTGCGCATACAAGTCAAGGGTGGCTTGATCGGTGTACTCTTCTGCTGTGGCCTCGTCCGATTCGTCAAGCGTTCCCTGCTTCTCATGGAACTCGTCGCGCGACATAAGCCCAAGCTGCTCGAGCGTCTGCGTGCTGTCTGCGGCAACGGCAAGCCCTGAGCCATCGGGTGCCGTGTTCCAGCCCTCAAACGTGTATCCTGGGTTTTCGAACTCGTTCTGGCCGATGAGCACGACATCGCCCTCGGCATCGGTAAGATCGTCGGCTATTTCGGTGTCCAATTGATTGCGGTTCGCGTGATAGTTGACCGCCCACATGGCGTCGTCGCCCCAATCGGCGTACAGCTTCAACTCTCCCCCTTCGAGGTCTTCGTACGTGATATCGAAATCAGCGTCGACGGCGAGCACGTTGCCATCCTCATCCGGCTCGCTAACCCAACCTATGAGCGAGTACCCTTGGCGTTCGGGGATGGTGTAGTAACCATATGCCAAATTGCCCAGCGATTCCTCCTCCCACACGTCGGGAGATATGTTCAGCGTACCCCCGTCGAGCACGGTAAACGAGTTGACGAGGTCAGCTTCAGAGTAATCATCGGTGTAATCGGCGTACAGGTACACTGTCCCTTGCGCGAGCGTTTCGTGATTGGGCAAGAGGACGATTTCTGCAGGGTCGGAGTCCTGCAGCTCGTAATCAAGCGACACCGAGGGATTGAGCACATTGCCCGATCCATCGCATAAGCTCCAGCTCGAGAGCACGATCTCCTCGTTTTCGGCTACGTCATCGGATATGGGAAGCGTTCCTATGACCTCGCCCGTCTGCCGCTCGAACGTGCCCGCGTTTCCGCCGTCCACTCGAACCGTCACCAAATGCGTTTTCTCGTCCTGTGCGGAAGCGCCCTCGTCTCCCTGGGCGGTTAACGCCTGCGTGCCGAGGCTCTTGCCCTTGAACGATGCCGCATTGCCCGGTTCGCATTTGCTTTGCCAGGCAGCGGCCACCTCAGGCCAGTGAGCCTGTCCGATAGAGCCAACCGCCTTGGCCAAGGTGATCAGATGGTAGAAGTTGAGCTTTCCGATCTTCTGCTCGCTGTTGTAGACCCCGCTCGCGATGTTCATCAAGGCGTTCGTTGTGGTTGCCACCGTTGCAGCATCTACGTGAATGCCCGCTGCGTTATAAGACTTCGTCAAAGCGGAGGTCGTGTTCATGCTGACGGTTGCCGAAGGGTCCAGTATCAGCATCAAGCACGTATCGAGCGTAATGAGGCCTACCGCCCCGTTACGACCCACCAGGTCGGAGATTAGTTTGCGGATCACGTTCACCTTCTTGCCGCCGGTACCGCGCACGGCAGTGGAGATGTTCTCTCTCAACGCAGCGTTGAACTTGGCTTTCTGCTGGGCGTTCATCCCCATGAACACGCCCATGAGGAATTCCAGGTTCTTCTGGTACTTGTTCGTGTACTGCGTGCGGTCGGTTGCCCCGATCGCATCGGCGAAGAAGCGCATGAACTCGGTGTAGTACCTGCCCTGGTTGTTCACCAGCTCCTTCTTCTTGCTGATGAACATGTTGCCTTCACCGGCGTCGTCGAAGATGATGGGCGTGTAGTTGGCGGTGTCCACCACCTTCTTCTTTGTCCACCAGCTCTTTACCTTTGCTTCAGCCCAGTTGTAGGCTTTACGCCCAGCCTGAACGGCCACAGTTGCCGCAGGTGCTGCCAAATACGCCGCCATAACCATCTTGGAGAACATGTATTGCCTGAACGAGTAGCCGGTGAAGGTGAACTTCGCCTGCGATTCGATCTTCGCCAGGCGGCTCAGCATGGTCGTGGTCTTGCCGTCGTACACGACTTTCGGACGATCCACGAACGACTCGCCCTCTTTGTACGTGCCCGTGATGTCGTGGTCGGTACCGTAGCGTGCGAAGCCCCACCATGCCGGCGCCACCTGGGGGATCCAGTCGTCGGGATTGATGAGGTTGTGCACGCCAACGCAGTACTTGTTGTTGGCGTCCACTACGGACTTCTCCCCACCGAGGGGCGCGTTCACGGGATAGCAGTACACGTCGTTCGCATCCATGCGTCGACCCGAAAGGTCGTAGCTCGCCGACTCCGTATTGCGCATGAGCTTTGCATCGTAGTTCTTCGCATAGGTCACCGTGGGCGTTTTGCCCTTGATTTCCTTCGAGCCCGTCTTCAGCCATGTGCTCAGCCATCCGCCAACCAGGTTTGCCGTGGCCGCAGAACGCGAGTAGCCGCTGATCCAGATCTTCACGTTATCGCCTGAAGCCGTGTGCTCAACGATGTAGGGCAACACGAATCCCAGCACGCTGTCGCGCGCCTCGGCGAAACCCTGGTGATCGCCGCTCGCACCCACGCGCACGTTGCCGGCCCATTCGCCTTCGTAATTGCCGCCGCGAATGCCCACCACGAACAGCTTGTACTTGGTGTTGTTCACGTTAATGTCCTTGTAGCCAACCGCTACGCCGATATTCGACTTCTCGGTTGGACGGCTCGTGTATCCCTCGTTGACCTTGATGTCGTTGCAGCCGACGTCCTGCAAGAACGAGCGGATGTTCACGGCCTTGCGCGAGTAGTCGGTACCGTAAAGGTTGGAGTTCATCGTCGCGCCGGCAAGGCAGGTCGAAGCGTATGCCAAGTCGGTGTTGTACTCGCTCGAGTTCTTCGCGAAGTACTCGTCGGAATACTCTACCGTCAGGTAATTGTCTGCCTTGTCATTAGCAAGCGAGGGCATGCCCGAAACGAAACGAATCTTACCGTTAGAAGCTTGCGCGGTGAGGTCTTGCGGGGTGAGCGCGGCAGCCATCAGCTCCACGCCGGCGATCTCGCCCGCTTCAACGTCGCCCGACGATGAGTCTGGCTGCGCATCAAACGATTCCTGCCCATTGCCTTGCGATTGGGCTTGCGATTCTCCGCCGTCCTCGGAGGCGGCCAATGCCGTGTCGGGAATCCCGTAGAACGAAAGGACGAATGCCAGCAGCACCGCCAGCATCGATTTCGGGATCGACATGATACGGCGTGTGTGAGTCCTACGCATGATAGACCTCGCCTTTCGATCGAGATTGGCCCGACACCGCGGCGCGGCGGCAAAGCAGGATTATTCTAACTCTATACCCTTCGCTTTCTCCTTGCGATGATAAGCGCGGCAAGCGCCAGAGCTGCCACAACAATCGTTCCCACAATCGCGGTAGCGGGAACGGCATCGCCTGTCTTTGCGGCCTTCGCCCCTGCTGCCTTGGTCGTAGCGCTCTCAGAATCCGTGGATGCAGTTGAAGAGTCCTTCACTGCGAACGTGGTCGACGCATCACCATCCTCGAAAAACACCGTGATCGCATGGTCGCCCA
>CACWWI010000169.1 GCA_902764575.1 uncultured Coriobacteriaceae bacterium | reverse complement strand
GCGGGCGCAGATGCCGTGGTGGTGGCCTCGCCGGGCGTGGCTGCGCTCATCAACTCCGCCGACTGCCTCTCGACGATCATCGTGTCGCCCACGGGGCGGTTCGTCATCGCGCACGCAGGCTGGCGCGGCGCGGTCGCGGGGGTCGCCGGAAAGGCCGCACGGGCGCTCGCGCAAGCAGACGAGCAGGCGGGCGAAACGGCGCGACCCGAGGAGTTCAACGCCTACATCGGCCCGCACATCGGTCCCGAGTGCTTCGAGGTGGGCGAGGAAGTGTCGGCCGCGTTCAGTGAAGTGTTCGGCTCCGAGGCCGTTCCCGACAGCCGCCACGTGTCGCTGGCGGGCGCCGTGAGCGCTGACCTCGTGGGCGCCGGGCTCTTGCGCGACCGCATCGCCGACGCCGGCATCTGCACCAAATGCAACCCCGACCGCTATTTCTCCTACCGCGCATCCGACGGCCCGACCGGCCGTCACTCCGCCATAGCATTCCGGGAGCAGGCGCCCTCAGCGGGTTCCAGCTCCACCAACAACGAGAAGAGGTAAGAACATGGGAACGAAAGAACGCTTCGAAGCAACGGCGGCGGAGGTCGCGCGCGTATGCGAGGCTGCGGGCCGCAAGCCCAGCGAGGTCACGCTCGTGGCGGTTTCGAAGACGGTCGGGCCCGACCAGGTGGCGGAGGCCATCGCCGGCGGCGCCACCGACTTCGGCGAGAACCGCCCCGACCAGCTCGTTCCCAAGGCCGACGAGTTCACGCAGGCCACGTGGCATTTCATCGGCAACATCCAGTCGCGCCGCATCCGCGACATCGTGGGCCGCGCAGCGCTCGTGCACTCGCTGTTCGAGGAGCGCCACGCCCGCAAGATCGACGACGTCGCGCGCGAGCGCGGCATCGTGCAGGACGTGCTCGTGGAGGTGAACGTGTCGGGCGAGGAGTCCAAGAGCGGCCTCGCGCCCGACCAGGTGCGCGCGATGCTGCAGACGTGCGCCGACCTGCCCAACGTGCGCGTCCGCGGCCTCATGACGATGGCCCCGCAAGGCGACCTCGACGCGGCGCGCCGCACGTTCGCCGGCCTCCGCGCCCTGCGCGACGAGCTGCAGCCCAGTTTCCCCGACCTAACCGAGCTCTCCATGGGAATGTCCGAGGACTGGCCCGTCGCCATCGAGGAAGGCGCCACGATAGTCCGCATAGGCCGAGCCATCTTCAGCGAAACCTTCTAACCACGGCGCGCACACGCCTCTTACTCTTATTCCTTCTCTTGTAAATTTAATAAATTGACGGGGTAAAGCCTCACATCTAGTAATATGCAAGATTAGGGCTTATGTGAGACTAATCGGTAACGTAAGAAGCAGGTGATGAAATGCCCAAAAATGGTTCGGGTGGCGTCGGCGGCATGCTCGGCGACCTGAAATCGCGCCTCGGTCTCGGTCAGAAGGACGAAGATCGATACGATGACGACTACGACGACTACGAAGACGATTACGAGGACGACTACGACGATCGCAACGACAGCAAGTACCGCGGGTACGGCTCCGACTACAAGGACGACGAGCCGGTAGGTGGCTATCGCCCCATCAGCACGGGCAGCAGCCGTTCCTCGCGTTCGTCGCGCGACCTTTCTTCCAACCTTGTGTCCATCGACGACGTGAAGGCATCGACCCGCGTTCCCGATCGCTTCAACCGCGATTCGTTGGACGGCGGCGACACTTCCTATTCCAGCTCTTATTCCAGCTCCTACTCCAGCACGCGCGACAGCCGCACGCGCTCCGAGGGCCTCGACTCGCTGTTCGAGCCGTCGTCTTCGCGCAGCTACGACCCCTACGAGGCGTATTCCACGTCCACGCCGGGCACGTACTCGTCGGCTCGCTCGCTGACGGTTATCAAGCCGGTCGTGTACGGTGACGTCGAGCGCGTGGCCCGCGCCGTCAAGTCGGGCGACGTGGTCGTGCTCGCCATGAAGAACACCCCCGACGAACTGTCCAAGCGCATCCTCGACTTCTCGTTCGGCGTCGCAAGCGCCCTCGAGGCCAACGTCGAGTGCCCTGGCCCCAAGGTGTTCGCCATCGCGCGCGGCGCCGGGATTACCGAGGCTGAGAAGATCAGCCTGCGCAGTCAGGGTGTGTTGTAAATGGAGGTTCCGGAAAGTATCAATCGCATCCTCATCGTCGGCGGCGGCAAGATGGGCGAGGCCATCCTCTCCGGGTGGCTCTCGGTCGAGGTCGATCCCGCCGACTTCATCACGCCCAACAACGTCATCGTGGTCGATCCGACGATCGACCGCCGCGAGGACCTCGAGGGCATGTACGCCGTAGAGTGCATCGGCAGCGTTGACGAACTGCAGGAAGACGACAAGCCCGACCTGGTCGTGCTCGCCGTCAAGCCGCAGGTCATGATGGAAGTGCTCGAGGGCATCCGCAAGACGCCCGCCTTCCAGGGCGGCCCGCTCGGCCCGCTGTTCGTGTCCATCGCGGCCGGCCTCACCACCGATCGCCTGATCGAGGGCCTGCCCGCGGGCGCGCCGGTCGTGCGCGTCATGCCCAACATGCCGCTCATGGTGGGCGCGGGCGCAACAGCCGTGTGCGGCAGCGCCACGTCGACCGACGAGCAGGTGCAGTTCGTGTGCGACCTGTTCGAGTGCCTCGGCCGCGCGGTCGTGGTCAAGGAAGCCGACATGGACGCCGTGTGCGCCGTCAGCGGCTCCGGCCCGGCCTACGTGTGCGCCATGATCGAGGCGCTGCGCGACGCGGGTGCCGAATGCGGGCTCGACCTGCAGGTGGCAGAAGACCTCGCGCTGCAGACGGTGCTCGGCACGGCTCAGATGCTCGAGGAGACGGGCACACCGCCCGCCACGGCGCGCGAATCGGTCTGCTCGCCCGGCGGCACGACGCTCGCGGCTCTCGACGCCATGAACGAGCGCGGCTTCGCCGACGTTATCCGCGCAGGCGTGCAAGCGGCCGTGCGCAGGTCGAAGGAGCTGGCTGAGTCGTGATCGAGGCCCTGCTCATACAGCTGATCAACGCGTACAGCATTATCATATTCATATACGTGCTCATGTCGTGGTTCCCCCACGAGCAGGGCATCGTCGGCCAGATCTACAGCGCGCTCGGCGTGTTGTGCGACTGGTATCTCGATCTGTTCAGGCGCTTCATCCCCCCAATTGGAGGGACTTTGGACATTTCGCCCATTGTTGCGCTGCTTGTTTTACAATTAGTTGGCCGCTTGATTGCGATTATCCTTTAGGTTAATTTATACTGGTAGCGCGTGAGACCGCAACATCGTGAAGGGATGAAACATGGCAATTACCGTAGCAGATATCCAGAACGTTAGCTTCTCCATCGACCGCAAGGGTTACGACGTCGATGAGGTCGACGTATTCCTAGAGCGCGTGGCCGACGAAGTGGGCGCAATGCTCGCCCGCATCGCGCAGCTCGAGGAGGACCTCGACGCCGCCACCGCCGCCCGCAACGCGGCACCCGAGGCCGACGCTATCGCCGCTGACGGCGAGGAAGCTCCCGCTGGCGATTCGTCCGAGAAGAACGCCGAGATCGCCCAGCTCGAGGCCAAGGTCGCCGATCTGGAGAAGCAGCTCTCCGAGAAAACCGCCAACGACAGCGCCATCTCGCAGGCGCTCATCGTTGCTCAGCGCTCCGCCGACGAGGTCGTTTCCAACGCCCGCGCCGAGGCTTCCAACATCATCAAGGATGCCGACGAAGAGGCCGACCGCATCATCGGCAAGGCCGAGTCCGACCGCCTGAAGATCGCCGAGGCCATCCGCACGCTCGAGACCGACCGCGACGACGTCCGCGCCGAGTACCGCGAGATGCTCACCAACTTCATGTCCGACGCGCAGAAGAAGCTCGCCGAGATCGACGGCGACAGCCGCCGCGCTGCCGTCACGGCTCAGGCCCGCGCCGATGCGAACGCCTCGAGCTACGCGCCCTCCGGCGCCTTCGTCCGCGAGACCACGCCCTCGGGGATGCCCGCGTCGAACACGCCCGTTGCCACCCCGGCCGCGAGCGGCTTCATCGACAAGGACTTCTCCGGCTACGGCGCCGCCGACGACGGCTTCGAGTTCGACGTCGACTAAGCACCAAGCAAGGTGAACGTACAGCGGGGCGCCTCGGCGCCCCGTTTTTATATAATGAGTCAAAGGGGCCTGGCCCCATCGACTCATTCTGGAGAAAGGGCCACTATGGACCAGCATCAACTCAACGAGCTGCTCGAAGCCGTCGCAACCGGGGCCATCTCGCCCGAAGATGCCGCTTCCAAGCTGCGCTACCAGCCCTTCTCCGACCTAGGCTTCGCGAAGGTGGACCACCATCGC
>CACWWI010000168.1 GCA_902764575.1 uncultured Coriobacteriaceae bacterium | reverse complement strand
TCACCGGATGCCGCCTGCAACCATCACTGAGGCATCGCCGTTCGAACGAAAACACGAACAGATGTACTAGATAGTTAATTAGGCGCCACGGGCAATTCGGATTCTTTACCCAAAGAGAGGCTTGCCGTTCGTGGAGGTGCCCGAAGAAGCGCCGCCGCCGAAGAACGAGTTGACGTCACCCGTCTGGATCATCTGGACCAGCATGGGATAGAACACGATGAGCGTGATGACGTTGAGGGCCAGCGCTATGGCGCTCACTGCAACCACGACGGTGCCGGTGCGTCTGAGTGCCTGCTGGGCCGACGGATTCGATTGGGCCCCTGCGACAATCAAGAACTTCTTCCGCGCAAAGATCGCGAGCACGAGCGCGACCGTGCTTAAAACAACGCCGCCGATGAACAGCGAGATTATCGCGCAAATGTACGAAGCCATCATCTGCTTGCGCGCACTCTCGAACACCGCGGCCTGGTTGCCTTCAAGCGGTATGGGGATTCCCCGAACGATGGCAATGCGCGTCTGCGGCTGCTGGAACATCATGGGCTGAGGACCTGGAGGTCTGTTCCCCGGGTATTGCGGTTGGTTCCAGCCGTTCTGCTGCCCCTGAGGGCCAGGCTGGCTCGGCCTGGGCTCTTGAGCTTCTGGAGCGCGCTCTTCCTGGCTTGCGGGATCGTGTTCGTCCTGATGCGTCACGATTGCACCCCGCTGCTCCCGAAACCGCCGGCCCCGCGCTCGGTTTCGGAGAGCTCGTCGGCTTCCTCGAGCTCGACTACGGGAGTCTCGAGGATCACGAGCTGTGCGATGCGGTCGCCATGGGCTATTTCGAACTCGTTGTGCGCGTCGAGGTTGACGAGGATGGCCTTGATCTCGCCGCGGTAGTTGCTGTCGATGAGCCCGGGCGCGTTGACGATCGAGATGCCGTGCTTGGCAGCCAAGCCGCTCCTCGGCAGGACGAAGCCCGCGTAGCCTTGCGGGATGGCGATGGCTATGCCGCACGAGACGAGCTTGCGCTCGAACGGGGCGAGCACCGCATCCTCGGCAGCGCGAAGGTCGAGCCCAGCATCGCCCACGTAGGCGTACGCGGGCATGTCGAGGGCCTCGTCGAGGCGTTTGACGGGGATGCGGACGGTTTGCATGGCTATCTCAGCTCCTCCAGGGCAGATGCGAATTCCTCGATGTTCTTGAAGTCCTTGTACACGCTCGCGAAGCGGACGTAGGCGACGTCGTCGAGGTCCTCGAGATGCTCGAGGACCTTGGTCCCCAGGTCGCGCGAGGTGATCTCGTTTCGGGGCGCCGTGCGCAGGTCCTGCTCGATGCTGTCGATGAGCGAGTTGATCTGGTCGGGCGTGATCGGGCGCTTGGCGCAAGCGACCGTGATGCCCCGCAGCAGCTTGTTGCGGTCGTAGGTCTCGGACGAGCCGTCCGACTTGATGACGAGCAGCGGCGTGTCGCCGAGGCGCTCGTACGTCGTGAACCGGTGCTTGCAGCTCAAGCACTCGCGACGGCGGCGGATGGTGGCTCCGTCATCGGATGGACGGGAGTCGACGACCTTTGATTCGGGGTACTCGCAAGATGGGCAACGCATGGTGTTTTTCTCCTTCGTTTGAACTGCGTTGCACTAAGAATACCACGTTAGTAGCGTCTGCGGAACATCAAGGCACAATATATAGTTATTCTTGCGATTGACTAGCACCCGAACGCAATGGATAGCACCGCAATGCACGACGAGGCGGCCGAGAGGACGGCGATCCCCCTCTGGGTGAAGATGCCGTACGGGCAGCCCCTGAAGTCCTCGAACTTCAGGCTGCAGTACATCTCGCTCGAATCGAGGGCGTTCCTGAAAAACGCCTTGACCTTGTCTGCAGGCGCCTTGGCGGGCGCGGCATGGGCTCCACGCGAGGCCTTGCGGGAGCCTCCGCAACGGATGGCGACTACCTCCACGACGTTCGACCCGCGGCGGTTTGAACCCGTGAGGGGCGCCAGGGCCGCCGTGCCGTCGGTTGCGAAACGCATGCTTCCGTTCATCTTGTCTCCTGCTCTTGCATAGAACCTTTGTTCGAGTGTATAATAATCCGTACAAAAGTTCTTGTCAACGAAAAAGGCAACATTTGTTCGAGAAAGGTTTGATTGTCATGGCCGAGAAGCTCACGAGGAAACAGCAAGCCGTCATGGACAGCATCGAACGGTGCATCCGCGATAAGGGTTACGGTCCCACGGTGCGCGAGATCTGCGCTGACCTCGGGCTCTCCTCCCCTTCCACCGTGCACGTGCACTTGAAGACGCTCGAACAGAAGGGCTACATCGTGCGCGACCCCCTCAAGTCGCGCTCCATCTCGCTGCCGCCCGAGCGCAAGGCGCAGCTCGAAGGCGTTTCGAACGTCGTGCAGCCGAGCTTCAGCAAGCTCGTCGACGTGCCGCTCGTGGGCAACGTCGCAGCCGGCGAGCCCATACTCGCCGAGGAGAACATCACCGACACCATCACGCTGCCCACCGACATCGTCGGCGACGCGCCGTCGTTCCTGCTCTCTGTGCGCGGCGAGTCGATGATCGAGGCCGGCATCAACGACGGCGACTACGTGGTGGTCAAGGAGCAGCCCGTGGCGAACAACGGCGACATCGTCGTGGCGATCCTCGACGATGGGGCCACGGTCAAGCGCTTCTACAAGGAGAAGGACCACATCAGGCTGCAGCCCGAGAACTCGTCGATGGACCCGATCCTCACGACGGACTGCTCCATCGCGGGCAAGGTCGTGGCGGTCTTCAGGCGCCTATAGGGCGTATTCCCTGAACAGGTGGGCCGAATCGGGCGGCGCGTACAGCGTGAGGCGCGTGCCCTCCTCGTCGTGCTCCTCCGACACGATGTGGCAGCGCTTGTGCGCGTGCGCGACGAGGTCGCCGCGGCTATAGGGTATGAGCGCCTCCAGGTACTCGTCCCGTGACGAGGCCACCTTGGCTATGCGCTCTATGAGCTCGTCGATGCCCTCCCCTGTTACCGCCGACACTATCGCGGCGTCGGGATGGTTGCGGCGGAGGCGCTCCAGCGCGGTCTCTGACTCGATGAGGTCGCACTTGTTGAACACCGTGAGCCGCTCTATGCGCTCGGCGCCTATCTGCCCGAGCACATCCTCTACGGTCTCTACCTGGTAGGACAGCTCTTCGGACGAACCGTCTATCACGTGCAGGATGAGGTCGGCCCCGTTGATCTCGTCGAGCGTCGACTTGAACGATTCGACGAGCGTCGTGGGGAGCTTGCGGATGAACCCGATCGTGTCGGTGACGGTCACCTCGCGCCCTTCGGGCAGCCTGAGCTTCCTCGTGGTGGCGTCGAGCGTCGCGAACAGCTTGTCGTAGCTGAGCACGTCAGAACCGGTGAGCCGGTTGATGAGGCTCGACTTGCCTGCGTTGGTGTAGCCCGCGAGCGCGATCTTGAACGTGCCGCTGCGGTAGCGGTTCTCGCGCTGGACGCCCCGCACGTCGTCGAGGTGCGCGAGCTCGCGCTTGATGGACGATATGCGCTTTCGCACCATGCGGCGGTCGACCTCGAGCTGGCTCTCGCCCTCGCCGAAGCGCGACCCCACGCCGCCGCCCATGCGGTTGGACGCCAGGTGCGCCCACATGCCTCTCAGGCGCGGATAGAGGTACTGGTTCTGCGCGAGGCGCACCTGCAGCCTGCCCTCGCGGGTGGTGGCGTGGAGGGCGAAGATGTCGAGGATGAGCGCAGTGCGGTCGATCACCTTCACGCTCTTGTCAACCACGCGCTCGAGGTTAGCCTGCTGAGAGGGCGTGAGCTCGTCGTCGAACACGACGACGTCGGCTGCGTAGGCACGGCACATCTCGGCTACCTCCTCGGCCTTGCCCGAGCCGATGAACGTGCGCGGGTTGGGCGAGTCGAGCCTCTGGGTCGTGCGGGCCACGGTCTCGGCGCCCACGGTGTCCACGAGGCGCTGCAGCTCGTCGAGGGACGACTCGACGGGCCAGGCCTCGCCGGGCCTCTCAACGCCGACGAGAATCGCCCGCTCCCGTATTTCATCGATATCATGCATGGTGCTCATGATAGCCGATAATCTTGAGCGCCTCCCGTTCGAGGGCCTCGAGCGAGGAGTCGGACGCGTCGATCCACCTGATGCGCCCGTCCTTTCTGAACCACGTGCGCTGACGCTTCGCGTAGCGATGCGTAGCCACCTTTATCGACTCTACGGCCTCCTCGAGCGAGATGCGCCCGTCCAGCGCTTCCACCATCTCCTTATAGCCTATCGCCTGGGGCGCGGTTATGCCCTCGCGGAATCCCGCCTCGAGCAACCCCTGGACTTCCTCCACGAGGCCTTCGGCCACCATGGCGTCGACCCTGCGGTCAATCCGCTCCCGCAGCATTTCGGGCGGAACGGAGAGGCCGATGAACACGGCCGGGTATCGCTGGGGGATGTGCGCGAGCTTCTCCTTCTGCTCGGCGTAGCTCGTGCCGTCCTCG
>CACWWI010000167.1 GCA_902764575.1 uncultured Coriobacteriaceae bacterium | reverse complement strand
TTGCGCCGTATGAGACGCAAAGCAGTACTTTATCAGCGCCAGTTACGCACGTCAACCGCCAAATGTGTGCGTTTGGTGGGTGGGGCGGAAAACCACGGTCTCCGCCCCGCCGACCGTAAGGGCGAAACCCGCGGGCGCGCGCCTTGATACAATGACGGGGCGTACAGAAGGGGGGCTTTCATGAATATGGACGCGTTGATCAACATCGTCGACACCATCGACGATTACATGTACACGTACTTCCTCGTGTTCCTGCTCATCGGCGCGGGGCTGTACTTCACCATCCGCACGAAGGGCGTGCAGTTCACGCACATCAAGGACATGTTCCGCGCCATCACCGAGAAGAAGCACGTCGAAGGGCAGAAGAGCGTCTCGTCGTTCCAGGCCATGATGATCTCCACGGCCAGCCGCGTGGGCACGGGCAACATCGCCGGCGTGGCCACGGCCATCGGCATCGGCGGCCCGGGCGCGGTGTTCTGGATGTGGGTCATGGCGCTTATCAACGGCGCGTCGGCGTTCGTCGAATCGACTCTCGCCCAAATTTGGAAGGTGCGCAGCGGGGACGGCGAGTTCCGCGGAGGCCCCGCGTACTACATCGAGCAGGCGCTGCATAAGAAGTGGCTCGGCGTCGCGTTCGCGGTTTCGCTCATCCTATGCTTCGCAATCGGGTTCAACGGGCTGCAGTCCTACAACATGAGCTCGTCTATCGAGTACTTCTACGACATCGCCGTGGCCGGCCAGCCGGGCGCGCCCGACTTCTTCGCGACGCAGATTCCGTTCGCCATCGGGCTGCTGCTCGCCGTGGCGTTCGCCTTCGTGCTGTTCGGCGGCACTCACCGCATCAGCGTCCTTACCTCGGTCATCGTGCCGATCATGGCGCTGCTCTACCTCGTGCTCGCCATCGTCATGGCCGTGATGAACGCCGGTGCGCTGCCGACGGTGTTCGGGCTCATCTTCACGGAGGCGTTCGATTTCGATTCGATCATCGGCGGGTTCGCGGGATCGATGGTCGTGCAGGGCATCAAGCGCGGCCTGTTCAGCAACGAGGCCGGCATGGGCTCGGCTCCGAACGCGGCCGCCTCGGCGAGCGTTTCGCATCCGGTGAAGCAGGGCCTCGTGCAGGTGCTGTCGGTGTTCATCGACACGATTCTCATCTGATCGTGCTCGGCGGTCATGATCATGATCTTCGTGTCGGGCAACATCGAGCTCACGCCGTTCGGCGGAGCGGAAGATGGCCTGGTGAACATGCCGCTCGTCCAGATGTCGATGCTCTACGGCTTCGGGAACGCCGGGGTCGCGTTTATGTCGGTCGCCATCTTCGCGTTCGCGTTCTCGAGCCTCATCGGCAACTACTTCTACGCCGAGCAGAACTTCAAGTTCATCACGTCGAACCGCACGGCACTCTACGTCTTCCGCATCGCGTGCGCTGTCGTCGTCTTCTTCGGAGCGCAGTCGAACCTGACGCTCGCGTGGAGCCTCGCCGACATCTTCATGGGCATCCAGGCCACCATCAACATCATCGTCATCCTCATCTTGGGGAAATGGGCGTACGCGGCGCTCGAGGACTACAAGCAGCAGAAGGCGCGGGGGCTCAACCCGGTGTTCGTCGCCGATGACTTCCCCGGCATGTCCGCTACGGAATGCTGGCACGAAACGCGCGAGGAGTTGCACGACATCGACGACAACATCGCTTTCGGCAACCTCGAGGAATAGCGGGAAGGTCCCAGAGAACGAACGCGCGGACAACGGGCTACGTGCCCGTTGTCCGTGTTTTTAGTGGGCTTCGGCCCAGGTGGGACCGTGCGAGACGTCGGCGATGAGGGGGACCTTGAGCTCGGCGACGTTTTCCATCGCGTCCTTCACCATGGCCCCGAGCGGCTCGATCTCGTGCTGCGGCACCGAGAAGTCGAGCTCGTCGTGCACCTGCAGGAGCAGGCGCGCCTCGAACCCCTCGGAGACCAGGCGGCGGGCCACCTCGTTCATGGCCATCTTGATGATGTCGGCTGCGCTGCCCTGCATCGGGTGGTTCATGGCCGTGCGCTCGCCGAAGCCGCGCTGCACGGCGTTGCGCGCCTTCAGCTCGGGAATGTGGCGCCTGCGGCCGAACATGGTCTCGGCGTAGCCGAGCTCCTTGGCCCTCTCCACCGTGCCGTCCAGGTACGCGCGCACGCCGGGGTACGCCTCAAAGTAGCGGTCAATCATCTCACGCGCCTCGGCCATGGGAATCTCCAGGCTCTGCGACAGCCCGAACGCCTGCTGGCCGTACACGATGCCGAAGTTGACCGCCTTCGCCCGGCTGCGCATCTGCGGGGTGACCTCGTCGACCGGAACGCCGAACACGCGCGCGGCCGTGGAGGCGTGGAAGTCGGCGCCGGAGTTGAAGGCCGCCACGAGGTGCTCGTCGCCGGATAGGTGCGCGAGGAGCCGCAGCTCGATCTGCGAATAGTCGGCAGACAGGAACACGTCGCCGTCGTGCAGCGGCCCGAAGCAGGTGCGAATGCGCCGCCCGAAGTCGGTGCGGACGGGGATGTTCTGGAGGTTGGGATCGCTCGACGAGAGGCGACCCGTCGCCGTGACCGTCTGGTTGAACGACGTGTGCACGCGCCCGTCGCCGTAACGCCGCGCGATCTGCGGCAGCGCGTCGATGTAGGTCGACTTGATCTTCGCGAGTTCGCGGTAGTGCAGCACGATGGCGGGAAGCTCGAAATCATCGGCGAGCTTCTTCAACACCTTGGCGTCGGTGGAGTAACCGCTCTTGTTCTTCTTCCCATGGGGCATGCCCAGCACCTCGAAGAGGATGTGCCCGAGCTGCTTGGGCGAATCGACGTTGAACTCCTCGCCGGCGAGCTCGTAGATGCGCGCCTTGAGGTCGTCGATCTCGGCCTGGGTGGTTTCGCCGATCTCGGCGAGCTTGCCCGAATCGATGGGGGCGCCGTTGCGCTCCATGATGGCAAGCACTCCGACGAGCGGCGCGTCGATGGCGCCGAACACATCGTGCCCGTCGTCCTTGGCAAGCGCTTCCTCGAGCACGGGCACGATCGCGCGAACGGCCTGCGCCTCGACAGAGGCCCGAACACGCTCGTCGCTCGTCTCGGGCAGAGACGCCCCACAGTATTCCTGCATGAGCGCGTCGAGCGGATACTTCCCCGTAGACGAGTTGAGCACGTAAGCGGCGAGGGACACGTCAAAGGCGTCGACGCCGAGCAGGTCGGCGTCCTCCACCAACGCCGCCTCGGAAGAATCGACGGGATACACCTCGTGGAGCACAGCCTTCGCGTCATGGGCAGCGAACGAGCCGTCGCGAACGATGCGAGCGAGCAGGTCGAGCGCGCCATCGCCCTCGACGATCCCGGCCCCATCTGCAGAGGCAATGCCCAGCACGACCCCCGACCCGAAAAGCGATTCCTGCTCGGGCCGCGAGACAGCAACGCTCAAGCGCTCCCCACGCTCAAGCGCAGAAGCAACGAGCGCCTCGGCATCGGCCCCTTCGAGAGCCTCTTCAACCTCAAAGGCAGCAGCGGACGCAACGGCGCCCTCGCTCCCCACGAGCTTCATGAGCTTGTCGAGATGCGCGTTGAACCGAATAGCGCCAAACGCCTCGGCCACAGCCTGCGCATCGAAGGACGGCCAGGAAACCTCGTCGACGTCGAGCTCGAAATCGAGGTCGGTCACGATCGTGGCAATCTTGCGCGACAGGAACGCCAGCTCGCGGTTGTCGCGAATGTTCTCGAGCTGCTTGCCCTTGAGCTTGTCGAGGTTCTCGTACACGCCCTCCATCGACCCGAACTGATCGAGCAGCTTCTGAGCCGACTTGGGCCCAATGCCCGGCACGCCGGGGATGTTGTCGGAGGAATCGCCCATGAACCCCAGATAGTCGGGGAACTGGGCGGGCGTGATGCCGTACTTCTCCTTAACGGTGTCGGGATCGTAGATGACGACGTCGGTAATCCCCTTCTTCGTGGTGACGACGTGCGTGAGGTCGGTAACCAGCTGGTTCACGTCCTTATCCCCCGACACGAGCAACGTCTCGTACCCACGCGCCTCGTCGCGCGCAGCCACCGTGCCCAGGATGTCGTCGCCTTCCCATCCCTTCACCTTCACAACCGGAATGCCCATCGATTCCAGCAAGCTCTCCATAACCGGAAACTGGCAGCGCAGCTCCTCGTCCATAGGCGGCCGCTGAGCCTTGTACTGCTCGAGCGCCTCAATCCGGAACTGAGGCTTGCCCGCATCGAACGCGCACACGATGCCGTCGGGCCGGGCGATCTCGATGAACTTGAACAGCATGGAGCAAAACCCGAACACAGCGTTCGTCGGCGTGCCGTCCGGAGCGTTCATGGTGGGCGGAACCGCATGATAAGCACGGTGCATAAGCGAATTGCCATCAATAACAGCGATCTTCTTAGGCATAGGAGCATCCTTTCCTCTTTTTGGAAAGTATAGTGGAGCGAAAGCCGAACAAGCAGCTCTCCACCTTTCCTTCCAGCGAAAGAGCGCAGCCCTCG
>CACWWI010000166.1 GCA_902764575.1 uncultured Coriobacteriaceae bacterium | reverse complement strand
GGGACTACTTGTTTCTTGTGATCGCGATTCCTATAAAGAAAGCGCCGGGATGAGATTCCCGGCGCTTGCTTGTTGCTTGTTGCTAGAGGCGTTATTCGTAGTCGGTGTATTCGGTGTAGTCCACGTCTTCGATTACTTCGGGGCGTACTACGAGGACGTCGCATTTCATGTGGCGGATGAGGTAGGTGGAAACGCTGCCTACGAAGGCGTACTTGATGCTCGAGAGGCCGCGCACGCCGCAGATCACGAGGTCGGGGTCGTAATCCTTGGCGATGTCGTTCACAAGCGACTCAGCGATGTTGCCCACTGTCACCTTGATGTCGACGTTCGGGATGTGCGGGTCGTTCTTCGCGCGGTTCAGGTAGCGGGCGAGCTCCTTCTCGATGGCATCGCGGTTGGATTTCGCAATTTCCTCGCCGCGGACGCCGCCGGTCTCGAAGAGCGTCGAGTCGATAACGTGCGCGAGGAGCACTTCAGCATTGTTGTCGTGCGCGATCGAGAACGTGCGGCGAATGACGGCCTCTTGCGTTGCTGCGCCGTCGAGCGCTGCGAGAATCTTGTTGTAACTTGCCATGGGGTGCTCCTTTAACTCGTGTGATCGTTTTACTGCTACGTTGCCCCCTATTATATCGTGAGCGAGGGATGAAGCGAAGAGGGAGCGCGCTAGGAAATTTCGCACTTGAACAAGGACTTTATTCCAGCACGAGGCACCGTGGGTAGCTTGCGGGTACGGAGATACTGAGACGTTGCGGCGCATTGGGGGCGGTAACGGGTATCATGTGCGCATGACTTCGATAAACCTGCCATATATTATTTGCTCGATCATCGCGTTCGTGCCCGCCATCGTGCTGCACGAGATGGGGCATGCGTTCGCGGCGTACAAGCTCGGCGACCCCACGGCCAAGAAGCAGGGGCGCCTCTCGTTTAACCCGCTCAATCACATCGACCCGTTCGGTACGGTGATCATGCCGCTCATGCTCATGGTGCTGGGCATGCCCGTGTTCGGCTACGCGAAGCCGGTGCCGTACAACCCGCAGTACTTCGAGGACCCCCGCAAGGGCGACCTGATCGTCGGCCTCGCGGGCCCTGCCGCCAACCTGCTGCAGGCGCTCGTGGGCTCGGGCATCGCGTGGATCTGCGCGTCGACGCTTCCTATTTACGACCTGGCCCAGAGCAACGTCATCTTCCAGTACCTGTTCGGCTACCTTCTGCCGTACTACGTGCTCATCAACCTGCTGCTCATGTTCTTCAACCTGCTTCCCATCCCGCCGCTCGACGGCTCGTCCATCTTCGCGTTCTTCTGCCCGGTGAAATACCTGCCCACGTACTACAAGATCCAGCAGTACGCGCTGCCCATCTTCCTGCTGCTCGTGCTCGTGGTGCCGCAGTTCCTGCATTTCGACCCCATCGGCATGTACCTCAACGTAACGGCGTACAACCTGTTCGGGTTGATATTCCCGGCGTATTAGCCCAGGGGCCGCAATGTCGTACCGTGTGCGCACAGACAACTTCGAGGGACCTTTCGACATCCTGCTCTACCTCGTGAGCCGCCAACGCGTGGACATCGGGTCCATCAACATCGCCGAGATCGCCGACCAGTACCTCGAGGAAATCTCGAAGATGAACGTGGTCGACCTCGACGTCGCGAGCGACTTCCTGCTCGTGGCTTCCACGCTGCTCGAGATCAAGGCCGCGAGCCTCGTGCCGCGCGAGCGCGACGAGGCCACCGAGGAGCTCGTCGAGCTCGGCCCCACCGAGGCGCGCGAGCTGCTCATCGCGCGGCTGCTGGAATACAAGAAGTACAAGAGCGCCGCATCGATGCTCGAGGGCCGCGAGCGTGCCCAGGAGCGCCTGCACCCGCGCGTGTTCGGCCCCGACCAGGAGTTCCTGAAGGCCATGCCCGACTTCCTGCGCGACGTGCCCATCGAGTCGCTCGCGTACCTGGCGGTGGGCGCCTACGCGCGCCAAGAGGTGGAGCTGCTCGAATCGGAGCACATCGCGGCCAAGCCCATCCCGGTCGAGATCCACGTGCGCGCGCTGCACACGCGCATCAAGAACCGCAAGAAGCTGCGCTTCTCGGAGCTCGTCGACGCTGCAACGCCCACGCCCATCGTGGTCGTGACGTTCCTGGCCGTGCTCGAGCTGTACAAGCGCTCGATGGTAGTCGTCGAGCAGGACGAGGCGTTCGGCGACATCGAGATCGCCTACGTGGAAGGGTCGGGCGACCTGGTGTTCGGCGACGAAGAAGACGACGGCCTCATAACGCCGCAGCCCGCGGGGGACGCGCCCCAAGCGGTTACCGAATAGGAGAGCGAAATGCTTGAGGATATCTCTTTGGAGCAACTGCCCGCCGCGATCGAGGCGCTGCTGTTCGTGAGCGACGAACCGGTGAGCGCCGTGGTGCTGGCCAAGATGTTCGACGAGAACGTCGAGGAAATCGAGCTCGCGCTCCAGGAACTGCAACGGCAGCTCGACGAGGGGTCGCGCGGCATCCAGCTGCGCGAGGTCGCGGGCGGCTGGCGCCTCTACACGCACCCGGCGTTCCACGAGCTCGTGGAGAAGTACGTGCTGTCGTGGGACACGCGCCGCCTGTCGAGCGCAGCGCTGGAAACGCTCGCCATCATCGCGTACTCGCAGCCGGTCACGCGCGCGCAGGTGTCGGCCATCCGCGGCGTCACGAGCGACGGCCCCATCGGCACGCTCGTCGACCGCGGCTACGTGCGCGAGGCGGGCACCGCGGACACGCCCGGCAACCCCACCTTGTACGCGACCACGGCCACGTTCCTCGAGAAGTACGGGCTGGGATCGATCGCCGACCTGCCCGACCTCGAGGAGTTCGCGCCCGACGAGAAGACGGCGCAGCTCATCCGCGAGCGCCTCGGCGCCCCCGTGCAGACCGAGCTGCTCCCCGCCGAGAACGACATGCCGACCCCCGAACAGATGGCAGCGGAAGCGCAAGCCGCCCTGTTCGGCGTCGTAGAGAAGGTGGATTTCGACAACCTCACCTTCAACATGGACGAAGAGTAACGCGCTACCTGCGGCATCATGGGCCGGCCCTGCGGCGCGGTCCAGTAGGGGAAGAGGCGAATGGGCGAGATCAGCTACGAGGACAGGCCGGAAGACGGCAGGGGAGGGCGCGTCGTGCCGATGCGGCTCCAGAAGTTCCTCGCGCGCGCGGGCGTTGCGTCGCGCCGCTCGTCCGAGAACCTCATGACCGCCGGTCGCGTGCGCGTGAACGGCGAGGTCGTGACCGAACTGGGCTCGAAGGTCGACCCGCTCGTCGACACGGTGACGGTCGACGGCCGCGAGGTGCGGCTGAACGACGCGCCCGTCACGATCATGCTCAACAAGCCCGCGGGCGTCATCACCACGATGAAGGCGCAATCGAGCAAGCCCATCGTGGCCGAGCTGGTTCCCCTGGAGGAATTCCCCGGGCTCTACCCGATCGGCCGCCTCGATGCGGACACGACCGGCCTTCTGCTGTTCTCGACCGACGGCAACCTCGGAAACGAGCTGTTGCACCCCAGCCGCCACGTGAACAAGACGTACCGCGCGCAGCTCGATGGCCCGCTCAGCCAGGGTCAGGCCGATGCGCTGCGCAGAGGCGTGGAGCTCAGCGACGGCCCCACGAGCCCGGCCGAGGTCGAGTTCGTCGGGAAATCGCGCCGCGACGTGCGCATCACGATCCACGAAGGCCGTTACCACCAGGTGAAGCGCATGTTCGAAGCGGTCGGTCGCAAGGTCCGCAAGCTCCACCGCGAATCGTTCGGCCCCCTCGAGCTGGGCGACCTCGCCCTCGGCACCTGGCGCCAACTCTCCCAAGAAGAAGTAGAAGCGCTACGCCAAGCAAGCAACAAGTAAACCTCGCCACTAAACTCGCGCTTAACAAGCCGCACGTGAATGCATACATTCAGGCAGCTGTTGCGTATAAAATATACCTATCAAAACAAGGGGAGAGGAAGTGGAGGAGAACATGAAGGTTTTGATGCTTAACGGGAGCCCGCGCAAGGAGAGCAACACTCAAATCGCGCTCGACGAGATGATCGGCGTGTTCGAGGCGGAGGGCATCGAGGTCGAGGTCATCCCCGTGGGCAAGGAAGTCATTCGCGGGTGCGCGGCATGCGGCGCGTGCAGCAAGCTCGGCAGGTGCGTCTTCGACGACATCGTCAACGAGATCGCAGCCAAGTTCGAGCAAGCCGACGGCCTCGTAATCGCGTCGCCTGTGTACTACGCGTCCGCAAACGGCACGCTCATAAGCCTGCTCGACCGCCTGTTCTATAGCTCGCAATTCGACAAGACGATGAAGGTGGGCGCCGCGGTGGCGTGCGCGCGCCGCGGAGGGCTCACGGCAACGTGGGACGAGCTCAACAAGTACTTCGGCATCTCCGGCATGCCCATCGCGAGCGGCCAGTACTGGAACGGCATCCACGGCGCCGCTCCCGGCCAGGCCACGCAGGACGCCGAAGGCCTGCAGCAGATGCGCACGGTCGCGCGCAACATGGCGTTCCTCATGAAGAGCATCGCGCTCGGCAAGGAGCAGTTCGGCCT
>CACWWI010000165.1 GCA_902764575.1 uncultured Coriobacteriaceae bacterium | reverse complement strand
CATCCTCGCCGCCGGCGAGGGGGCGACCGAACTGGATTTCCGCAACTTCATCGCGTCGGCGAAGGCGGCCGCGGGCTTCGATGCCGAAAGTGAGATCGGCGGCATAACGTACCCCGCCCTGGTCATCGGCGCCGGGGATGACCGCATCTTCGGGGCGCAAGCCGCCCGCGACCTGGCGGAGGCGCTGGGCTGCGGGCTCTACGTCTACGAGGGGTACGGCCACGCCGTCTACGACGAGGCGCCGGACTACCTGGCGCGCGTCGGCTCCTTCCTTCGCGAGGCTCGGCGGTAGGGCACTACGAGCTCAGCGACGATGGGCTGACGGGCATTTCTTGATGCCGATCGGACCGATAAAAAAGGCCAGACATAACATCTGGCCTTGTGTTTCTGGCTCCCCGGGTAGGATTCGAACCTACAACCCTCCGGTTAACAGCCGGATGCTCTGCCGTTGAGCTACCGAGGAATACGTGCGCTTTTCCGAGTGCGCAAGGAAGTATTATATCCAAACGCCTGACCAGCGCAAGGGGAATTCCGTGTTTTCGCCGTGGAGACTCCCCCGCATGGCAACCCGCGAGGCGCGCCGCCGTCGCCAGAACCGCAATGGCGGGAAGCGTGTAACTGCGCCGCAAAAGCGGTAGAATGCATTACGGCGTAAGTCGAGGGAAGGGGACTCCATGCCCACGGTTCTCAAGCGCGTGCTACAGGTTCTCGGCGTCATCGTCATCTTGCTGGTCGTCGTGGTCGGCGGCTACATCATCTATTTGGAAGCCACCTACAACCGCATCGCCGACGACACCCCCATAAACGTGGAGAACAACCCCTCGCAAACGCTCACGCCGGCAACCACCTACAAGATGGCCACCTACAACATCGGGTTCGGCGCCTACACGCCCGACTACACGTTCTTTATGGACGAGGGCATGACCAAGGACGGCAAGCCGACCGTCGGCACCCACTCGACCGCGGTGAGCCGCGAGAGCGTGGAGGCCTGCACCAACGGGGCCATCGAGACGCTGAAGGCCCTGAACCCCGACTTCCTGCTGCTCCAGGAAGTGGACACCGACTCCACGCGCAGCTACAACGTGAACCAGAAGGCGGCTTTCGAGAGCGCGTTCCCAGCCTTCAGCTCCGCCTTCGCCGTGAACTTCCACAGCGGCTACCTGGCCTACCCCATCGGTGATCCTCATGGCATCGTGAACGCCGGCCTGCTCCTCATGGGCAACGCGCACGTCGATAACGCCACGCGCTACAGCTATCCCATCGACGAGGACTTCCCCACCAAGTTCTTCGATTTGGACCGCTGCTTTGCCGTCGAGCGCCTGCCCGTCGACAACGGCAAGGAGCTCGTGCTGATCAACAGCCATATGTCGGCGTATACGAAGGACGGCACCCTGCGCGAGAAGCAACTCGCCCTGCTGTGCGGCATCATGGAGAAAGAAGCGGCCGAGGGCGACTACGTCATCGTCGGAGGCGACTGGAACCATGCCCTCGGCGACAGCCTGGAGCTGTACGAGTCGAATTACCGGCCGCCCAACTGGGTGTCCAAGTTCGATGAATCGCTGTTGCCGCAAGGTTTCTCGGTCGTGCGCGCCAGCAACATCGAGGCCGTGCCCACCTGCCGCAACAACGACGAGCCCTACCAGAAGGGCCACACCTACACGGTGACCGTCGATGGGTTCGTCGTGTCGAGCAACGTGAAGGCCACGGCCCAGAACATCGACACCGGCTTCGAGTACAGCGACCACAACCCGGTCCTGCTCACCTTCGAGCTCGAATGAGGAACGGTAGCATAGCGAGGCATGTGGCCTACGCGGTCGTGCAGGCCACATGGGGCTTCCCGCAGACCTGCGCGGGGCTCGGGGTGTTTCTAGTCCATGCCCGCAAGCCGCACTTCCCCTTCCACGGCGCGCGCGTAACGCTCTGGGGGCGCAATGCCAGCATGTCGCTCGGCCCGTTCCTGTTCCTGGAAGGCGAGCCTGCGAACTACGCCGACCCCGAGGCGACCGAGCCCGCATGGTACGGCCAGCTTCTCGTCCACGAATACGGGCACTCCATCCAGTCGCTCATCCTGGGGCCGTTGTACCTTCCCCTCATCGGACTGCCCTCGATCATCTGGCTGAACGCAGCCGCCCTGAAGCGGCGCCGGCGCGAACGCGAAACGTCGTACTACGCCTTCTGGCCCGAGCGAAGCGCCAACTGGCTCGGCGAGCGCGTGCTCAAGCTGCCCTCCATCGGGCAAGCCCGCATCGACTGAACAGCAAGCCGAAGGGGGATAATAGTCCCTTTCGCCTGCCCGCTGGAACGCTATAATGGGCGGCATGATTTTACAGCTGGAACAAATCACCAAGTCATTCGGGGGGCGCACGCTGTTCGCCAACGCGACGCTGCGCCTTGAGGCATACGACCACCTGGCGCTCGTGGGGCCGAACGGCGCGGGCAAGACCACGCTGCTGCGCATCATCACCGGCCAGGAAGATGCCGACTCGGGGCGCGTGGTGCTCGCCAAGGACGCGACGATCGGCTACCTGGAGCAGGAGGCCATCGAGATGGGCGAGAACCCCATCTTCGAGGAAGTGCTCTCCGCCCAGGTCGAGATTCTGGAAGCCGAGCGGCGCCTGAAGAAGCTCGAGCGCGAGCTGGGCGCCAACCCCACCGAGGCGCAGCTGGCGGCAGCCGGGCGCGCACGCGACAACTACGAGATACTGGGCGGCTACACCATCGAGTCGAAGGTGCGCTCGGTCCTGTTCGGCCTCGGCTTCAAGGAGGCCGACATGCAGCGCCTGACCACCGAGTTCTCCGGCGGTTGGCAGATGCGCCTGGCGCTGGCGAAACTGCTCGTGCGCAACCCCGACGTGCTGCTGCTCGACGAGCCCACGAACCACCTCGACCTGGAAAGCGTGCGCTGGCTCGAGAGCTTCCTGCGCGGCTACGCGGGCGCCGTTATCGTGGTGAGCCACGACCGCGCGTTCATGGACAACATGGTCGACCGCGTGGCCGAGATCTCCAACGGTCAGGTGGTGTTGTACAAGGGAAACTACACGCGCTACCTGCGCGCCCGCGAGGAGCGCATCGAGCAGCTGAAGGCAGAGCACGTCCAGCAGCTGCAGGAGATAGCGCGCCTCGAGGCGTTCGTCGAGAAGTTCCGTTACAAGGCCACGAAGGCCCGCCAGGCACAGGACCGCGAGAAGAAGCTCGAGCGGTTGCGCGAGAACCTGGTCGCCATCCCCGAGGAACGCAAGACCGTGCACTTCAACTTCAACCAGCCGCCGCGCACGGGCGACGAGGTGGTGAGCGCGCTGGGCCTGCGCAAGGCCTACGGCGACAACGTCGTGTACGACGGGCAGGACTTCCACCTGTACCGCGGCGACAAGGTCGCGCTCGTGGGGCCCAACGGCGCGGGCAAGTCGACGCTGCTCAAGATGATCGCCGGCGCGCTCGAGCCCGATGCGGGCACGGTGAAGTACGGCACGCATGTGACGAAGACCTACTACGCGCAGCACCAGCTGGAGGAGCTGACCTCGGGCAACACCGTGTTCGAGGAGCTCGACCGCGTGGCGCCGGGCTGGACCATCTCGCAGGTGCGCACGCTGCTGGGCGCGTTCCTGTTCAACGGGGACGATGTGGACAAGAAGGTGAGCGTGCTCTCGGGCGGCGAGAAGAGCCGCCTGGCGCTGGCCAAGATGCTCGTGGCGCCCACTCCCCTGCTGTGCCTCGACGAGCCCACGAACCACCTGGACATCTCGAGCGCCGACGTGCTCGAGCAGGCGCTCGTGCACTTCGAGGGCACGATCCTGCTCATCACGCACGACCGCCACCTCATTCGCAGCGTGGCCAACCGCATCGTCGAGGTCATGCCCGGCAAGCTCACCGACTACCCCGGCGATTACGACTACTACCTGTACAAAACCGGCCAGGCCGAGGAGGACCGCAGCGTCGTGGACGAATCCCGTGCGGCCGGCGGCGGCAAGTCGGGCACGCTCGGGCACAACTCGCAGGCCACGTCGAGCGTGACGCAAGGCGGCAAGGAGAGCGGCGGCGATGGCACGAAGGTCACCGTGCGGCGCCACCGCGGCGAGAAGCAGCCGAAGGCGAGCGGCCTCGGCGCGCCTGCCGCGCTCACGGCCGAGAAGGGATCGGCTCCCAAGACGAAGGAGCAGAAGCGCCGCGAGGCCGAGGCGCGCAACCGCGCCTACGCCGCGCTGAAGAACCACCGCAAGCGCATAGCCGAACTCGACAAGCAGCTCGAGCGCGACAACGCGCGCATGGAGGAAGTGCTCGCCCTGCTCGCCGACCCCGACTTCTACACGCGCGAGGACTCCACGAGCGACGTCATCGCCGAGCACGCCGAGCTGAAGCAGCGCATCGCGCACGCCGAGGAGGAATGGCTCCTGCTCAACGAGGAGCTCGAAGCCGAAATGGCCCGCCAAGCCGCACAATAGACCGCCCCTGCCCCGCAATCGAAAAACGCGCCCCGTGTGCGTGCACGGGACGCGGTTCTATGCAGTCGGATGGATGGGCTCGGGCAAGCTGCTAGTACACCATACTCATGGCTTCGCGCACCTCGTCCAAGGT
>CACWWI010000164.1 GCA_902764575.1 uncultured Coriobacteriaceae bacterium | reverse complement strand
AAGGTGAAACTTGTGGTGATTCTTTGGCGGCTGACACGGCCGTTCTACCTGCCCGACAAAGCCAAATCGTCCACGGGCGCGGCCTTTCCGCATCGCTCGTTTTACAATGGTGGGGCAATCAACTGAAAGGCTGCCCCATGAGACGCTACATCACCGACGGCGACCGCAGGCTCGAGGAATCGAAAGTGAAGGTTCTCCCTGCGCCGATGTCCCCCGAGATGAACCTCGTGAAGGTGTACCCGAACATCAAGTACCAGGCCTTCCTGGGCTTCGGCGCCGCGCTCACCGAGGCGGCGGGATACGTGTTCTCGCAGATGGACGATGCCACGCAGGAGCGCTTCCTCAAGCTGTGCTTCTCCGAAGAGCACAACCGCTACAGCCTCTGCCGGCTCACCATCCAGAGCTGCGATTTCGCCCTCACGCCACGCGCGTACATGGACAAGCCCGACGAAACCCTCGAGAGCTTCTCCATCGACGACGACTGGGCCTACGTGCTTCCCCTGGTCAAGGCTGCGCAAGCGGTCAACCCCCACCTCGAGTTCATAGCCACCCCCTGGAGCCCGCCCGCGTGGGCGAAGACCACGCACATGATGAAGTACGGCGGGCACCTGCGCCGCGGCATGTACGACCTGTGGGCGCGCATGATGGCCCGTGCGATCGCCGCGTACCAGGCCGAGGGCGTGAACATCGGCCGCGTGACGGTGCAGAACGAGCCGCAGGCCATCCAAACATGGGAATCCTGCCTCTACAGCGCGAGCCAGGAGCGCAAGTTCCTCCACGAGCATCTGAAGCCCGCCCTGCGCGCGGAGGGGCTCGACCACGTGAAGACCCTCATCTGGGACCACAACAAGGAGCAGGTGCTCGACCGCGCGACAGAGGTGCTCTCCGACCGCGAGGCCGCCCTGGACGTGGACGGCGTCGCCTTCCACTGGTACTCGGGCGACCACTTCGAGGCGCTGCGGGCAACGCGCGAGCTCATCGGGCCCGACCGCGAGCTCATCTTCAGCGAGGGATGCGATTTCTATTCCGAAGGTAAAGAGTGGTGGGAGCGCCCGCACGCCGAGCACTACGCGCGCGAGATCATCGGCGATTTCGAGGCCGGGGCGAACGCCATCCTCGACTGGAACATCCTGCTCAACGCCCAGGGCGGACCCACCCACGTGGGCAACTACTGCGATGCGCCCATCATGTACGACGAGGAGAGCGGCGAGCTGAACGTGCGCCTGCCGTTCTACTACCTGCAGCACTTCAGCCGCTTCCTGCGCATCGGCGCGCGGCGCATGCTCGTCACGCGCTACACGAGCTGGCTGGAAACGTGCGGGTTCGTGAACCCCAGCGGCGAGCGCGTGCTCGTCGTGATGAACCGCCAGGACGAGGGATGCGACTTCGACCTCACGTGGGGCTCGGGCAAGGCCGGCGGGCGCATCGCCCACCTGGACGCGCCTGCGCACTCCATCCAGACGATCTGCTGGTAGCTAGCGGTATTGCCACATGTGCTCGAGGGGGCCCGACCCCTTCCCGAGGTCGAGGCCGGCGGAGAGCGCGCCCGTTATATAGGCCTTCGCGCTGCTGACGGCGTCTTCTAGCGACTTGCCTTCCGCCAGGCCGCATGCGATGGCGCTCGAGAGCGTGCACCCAGTCCCATGGGTGTTGGACGTGTCGACGCGCTGGCCTTCGAACCATACCGCTTCGCCGCCGGGGCGCGCCAGCACGTCGTTCGCGTCGTTCTCGCCATGGCCGCCCTTCACGAGCACGGCGACGCCCGTCGCGCGGGCGATCGCGCGGGCCGCCCGCTCCTGGTCGCCGCGCGTCGCGATTCGCTCCCCGAACAGCGCCTCGGCTTCGGGCATGTTGGGCGTGATGACCGTCGCGAGCGGGATGAGCTCCTGGCGCAGCGCCACGACCGCCTCGCTCGAGGCCAGCTCGGAGCCGCTCGTGGCCACCATGACGGGGTCGACGACGATGTTGCGGGCCTCGTTGCGCTTCAAGCCCTCGGCGATGGCCTCCACGATGGCGGGAGACGACACCATGCCGATCTTCACCGCGTCGGGCCGGATGTCGTCGAACACGACGTCGATCTGCTGGGAGACGAACGCGGGCGGCACGTCGTGCACCCCGTACACGCCCGTGGTGTTCTGCGCCGTGAGCGCCGTTATGGCCGATTGGGCGAACAAGCCCATGGCCTCGATGGTCTTGATGTCGGCCTGGATGCCCGCTCCGCCGGAAGAGTCGGACCCGGCAATGGTCAGCACTGATTTCATATGAACGTCCTCTCGCATACGGAACGGAGCTCCTCGGTGGCCGCCCTGCAATCGTCGGCGGCGAATATCGCGGACACGACGGCCGCGCCGTCGGCGCCCAACCCCGCGAGCTGCGGGATGGTGCGCACGTTGAGGCCCCCGATGCCCACGACGGGGATGTCGACCGCTTCGCAGATGGCTTGCAGCTCGTCGAGCGTCACGTCGGCGGCGTCGGGCTTCGTCGGGGTTGGGATGAGCGCGCCCACGCCCAGGTAATCGGCGCCGTCGGCCTGCGCCTGCAGCGCCTGCTCGACCGTCTGCGCCGAAACGCCCACGATGGCGTCGGGCCCGAGCGCCGCACGCGCCTGCGCGCACGCCATGTCCTCCTGGCCGACGTGAACGCCGTCGGCTCCCGCAGCGCGGGCCACCTCCACGTCATCGTCCACGACAAACGGCACCCCGGCGGCATGGCACAGCGCGGCGAGCTCCTTGCCCAGCTCGATAGCCTCGGATTGCGGGGCGCTCTTCTCGCGCAGCTGCACGAACGTTGCCCCTCCCTCGATGGCCTGGCGCACGCAACCGGCAAGCGTCCTGCCGCGCAGCCACGCCCTGTCGGTTACCGCGTAGAGCAACATGGACTCCCTGATCGCGGCCCGTTCCCACGCCATGGCTACAGCTCCTGCACGCGGGCGATGGCCTCGAGGGCCTCGCCGTTGATGTTGTACAGCGCGTCGATGAGGTACGTGCGGAACGACGCGTTGCCGTCGACCGGCTGCATGCGCGCGCGAGCCATCTCGCCGGCGGCGCCCATCGCGGCCACCGCGGCGACGACGCCCTCGAGCAGCATGTCGGGGTTTGCCACGGCGTAAGCAGCGGTCACGCAGGTGAGCATGCATCCCGCACCCGTGATCTTCCCCATAATCGGAACGCCGTTGCGGATGGCGAAGGCTCGTTCCGAGTCGGCGACGATGTCGATCGCGCCGGTGACGGCCACCACGGCGCCCGTCTTCGCGGCAACTTGCTTCACGAAGTCGGCGCTCGCCCGCAGGTTGTCCTCGGTCACCGCATCGTCGGGGTTCACGTCCACCCCGCGCGTTGCGGCGGCCGCGCCGGCCAAGGCCTTCACTTCCGACATGTTCGCGCGAATGACCTGCGCCCCCACGGTGTTGAGAAGCCCGGCCGCCGTAGTCGTGCGAAGCGAGGACGCACCGGCGCCCACGGGGTCGAGCACGATGGGGTGCCCCAGGTCGCGCGCACGGGAACCCGCGGCGTACATGCCCTCGATCGTGTGCTCGTTGAGCGTGCCGATGTTCAGCACCAGCCCGCCGCATATCGTTTGGATGTCGAACACGTCGAGCGGCTCGTCGCTCATGATGGGGCTGCCCCCGCACGCGAGCAACGCGTTGGCGCAGTCGTTCACCGTGACGTAGTTCGTGATGCAGTGCACGAGCGGCGTCGTGGCGCGGACGTTCTTCAAGGCTTTGGACAGAGCAAATGGCTGCATAACCGATCTCCCTTCGCAGGCATTATCCCGACAGGTTCAAAGGGTCGAGGCGATTCGCGCCTCCTCTCAGCCCGCCCCGCGCGAGCTCCCCAGAGGGCATTATAGAACAAGAAAACAGGGGGTGAAACGGGCGAAGCCACCTGGCCCCGTTGAAAACCAGGAAGTGCGAGCGGGCCGGTAAGCCGGGTTCTGTCGTGGGACGGCCATTTATCTAGGGCGGCAGTCGCCTGCCGTCTCGAGCGCGCAACCCGGATGCGTGGCGGGCCACCACATAGCATCCCTATTCGCGTTTGCTCCGGATGGGGTTTACCAAGCCGCGCCGTTGCCGACGCGCTGGTGCGCTCTTACCGCACCGTTTCAGCTTTTCTCCCGACAAGCGGGGGAGTCTTCTTTTCTGTGGCACTGTCCGTCGGGTCGCCCCGCCCAGCCGTTAGCTGGCATCCTGCCCTGTGGAGCCCGGACTTTCCTCGTGCAACGCACGCGGCCGCCTGGCCCACTCGCGTGTGGTATTGTAGCAAATACCATGGCAAACGAACCTACCACATGCGTACTCGTCGCAACGAGCGATTTCAACGACCGTCATTTCTCTGAACGGTGGTCTGCGGGAGCCTTCGACGCGGTCATTGCGGTGGACGGCGGCTACGCGCACCTGGAGAAAGCGCGCTGCGCGCCCGATGTGGCGATCGGGGACTTCGACTCGCTGGGCTTTGTGCCCGAGGGATGCGCGGTAATCGAGTATCCGCCCCATAAGGACAAGTCCGATTTGGAACTGGCGCTGGGCTATGCGGCAGAGCGCGGATTCTCGAGCCTCTTCCTGTACGGCGCCTTGGGCGGCAGGCTCGACCACACCGTCGCGAACCTGCAGATGTGCGCACGCTTTGCCGAGCAGGGAGCGCAG
>CACWWI010000163.1 GCA_902764575.1 uncultured Coriobacteriaceae bacterium | reverse complement strand
GGTGAGATCATGCACACGGGCGGCTTGCTCGACATTCTCTACGTCGGCGTGAAGACCGGCCTGTACCCGTCGCTCATCTTCCTGGGCGTCGGCGCCATGACCGACTTCGGCCCGCTGCTCGCCAATCCGAAGAGCCTGCTGCTGGGCGCAGCTGCCCAGTTCGGTATCTTCGCCGCGTTCATGCTGGCCGGCAGCATGGCGGGCATCACGGGCGGCATCATCAACTTCTCGCCCGAGCAGGCGGCTTCCATCGGCATCATCGGCGGTGCCGACGGCCCGACGGCCATCTGGCTTACCTCCAAGCTGGCGCCTGAGCTGCTTGCGCCCATCGCCATCGCCGCCTATTCGTACATGGCGCTCATCCCGCTCATCCAGCCGCCGCTGATGCGCCTGCTCACGACCGAGGAAGAGCGCAAGATCAAGATGGAGCAGCTGCGCCCCGTTTCCAAGACGCAGAAGATTCTGTTCCCCATCATCGTGACCATCTTCGTCATCCTGCTGCTCCCGTCCGTCGCGCCGCTGCTCGGCTGCCTCATGCTCGGCAACCTGTTCCGCGAGTGCGGCCTGACCGACCGTCTGTCGGACACGGCGCAGAACGCCCTGATGAACATCGTGACGATCTTCCTGTCGGTGTCCGTCGGTGCCACGGCGCTGTACTACCGCTTCCTCGAGCCGTCGACCATCGGCATCATCGTGCTCGGCCTCCTGGCGTTCGAGCTGGCCACCTTCGGCGGCCTGCTCCTGGGCAAGATCATGTGCAAGCTCTCCGGCGGTAAGATCAATCCGCTCATCGGCTCGGCCGGTGTGTCCGCCGTGCCCATGGCCGCGCGCGTCTCGCAAACCGAGGGCGCCAAGGCCAATCCGAGCAACTTCCTGCTCATGCACGCCATGGGCCCGAACGTCGCCGGCGTTATCGGCTCGGCCGTCGCCGCCGGCTTCCTGCTCGCCGTCTTCGGCGGCTAGCGCAGGGAACCTGCATAGTGCGAAAAGCGCCCGCCAAGTGTGGGCGCTTTTTATTGTTGTACTTAGGCGGTTGAGAGTGGTGGCGCTATCGCGCCGCATGAGTGTCGCGCTTCGCGCTCTTGAAGTATGCGCGCTCACGCGCGCGGGCGCAAGCCGGCATTTATAAGATTGTGAGACGGATGGTGAAGGGGGGTTCTAGGGCGTCGATGGTGAGCGTGGCGCCTATGGAGGCGGCGGCGCGGCGCATGTTGGTGAGCCCCGTGCTCTCGTGTATGGGCAGGGTCGGGAGTGGGCCGTCGTTGCTGACGGACACGCTTTCGGGCGAGAGCGAGACGTGCACCTGGGTCGAGCGCGCATGTTTCACGGCGTTCGTGCACGACTCCCTGACGCAGTCGGCGAACACCTTCGCGCGCGCGGGGTCGTCGGGCAGGCTGCCCTCGACGGTCACGGTCACGCCCGTGAGCGCGAAGGCGGCAACCGTGGCCGTCAGCTCCTCGGAGGGGTCGGTGGTCGTTTCGGCTGCGAGGTCGTCGAGGATGCCGTTGAGCAGCGGTTTCAGGCGCTCGATCTGCTCGTCGGAAACGGCGTCGTCCTCGAGCGCGCGGTGTACCATCGAGAGGCGCTGGCCGATGATGTCGTGGACGCGCCCCCTCATACGAAGCATGGCTTCGTTCTCGGCGGCTTCCCGAACCGTCTCCATCGACGCCCTCAGCTCGTCCTGCTGCGCCGCGAGCTCGGCGTTCGTGCGCTCGATCGCCTGGAGCGTTTTGATCTCCTGCGTGACGTCGTAGGCGAATATGCGCATGTTCGGCATTGGCCCGATTTGCCTCTTTCTGGCATACAGGTAGGTCAGATCGTCATCGAGCGTGCGGGCGACGGGGTAGCGCGGCCCGCCTTCCTGCCCCGGTCTCTCGAAGGAGAACAAGCGGATTTCGTCGGGTGCGATTTGCAGGAACATCCAGGGCTCGTCCCCGCGTTGCAGCTCCCTCACGGTTTCGACCGCGTTGCCGCCTGACTCCTTCTCCTTCAGGAGGCGCCACAGCTCGTCGACGCGTGCGAAATCCGTGGGCAGGCCCAGGGCCGACAGGCAATGGCGCATGGAGTCGTTTGCGAGGAGCGTGCGCCCCTCGTCGTCGGCGTAGAGCAGGCCCTCGGGCATCGACTTGAGCGCCTCGATGACCGATAGCTGCGTGACGGTTTGGCTGCGTATGCGTACGCCGAGCATGAGCAGGAACGTGACGCGGAACCCATAGTAGATCGCGCTGATGTACAGGACGACCACCCAGTGCTCCCCGAGAATCAGCATGCTCGTCGGGAGGCAGGCACACGCGAGGGCCGACTCGATCGGGGCCATCCAACGAAGGCTCATCGGCTGGTCGGGAACATCGTTTTCCCCCGGGCTCGCGAGCGTCGTGTAGACCGTGACCGCAACGACTCCCACATTGATCCACAGGAGCGGCCTGAACGGTATCGCGAAGCCCGGAAGGTGGAGCACGAGCGTCGGCGAACCCTGGAGCGCTTCGAACACGAGCAGCGACATGAGTATGAGATGCACGAGTATCGCGCTCTCGTAGATGACGATGAGCGTCTTGGTGTCGGGGTCGCTGCTCGTCGAGCGCAGGTATGCGTGGACTACCTGGCCGCCTGCGCACAGGACGAACGTCACGAGTACGGCGAAGGTCGTGGTGGTGCTCACGCCGATCAGGGGGTTCATGTGCGCACCTCCTGGATGGCCGAGGGGCTCGCAGCCGCCCTGACGGTGGCGACGACCAACCCGTCTTCGAGCGTGACCGACGAGGGGCTGTCGCGTTTCGACAGGCGCTCCTCCAAGTTGTGCGCGATGCCCGTCTGCACGGCGGTCCACGTCTCGGTGGACGTGGCGATGGCGGGAATCTGCTCGACGGCGGTCTCCCTATCGAGGCCGATGGCGCATTCTATGGTTGCGCGCATCTCGAGCTCGCCCTGCCCGTTGACCGACAGGAACGTCATGACCACGGGGTCGACCTGCGGCAGTACCGAGATGATGCAGTCGTAGAAGCTGTCGTAGACCGTGTTGAAGGCGGCGATGGAAATGGGCTCGCGCACCGCCACGAGCACGCCGCACTCGATGCCCACCGACTGCAAGTCGGCCATGGCCTCGCGTGCGATCACGTTGAGCTGGTCGCTCGACATCGTGTCGGATTCGGCCGCCGCCAGCGCCAGCATGCCCTTGCGCTTGGAGTATGCCACGAGCACCTTCACCAGGTTCAGCTGCGCGATGCGCTCTGCGCGTTTTGCGTCGTCGTCGCCCGCGACCAGGTTGTCGAGGATATAGCTGATCTGCTGCGCGGTGGCGGCGAGGTCGTGCTCGACCCGCTCCTCGAGCTCGTGCTCGCGCTCCTGACGGTACAGAAGTGCCTGCATGGCCTGCGTGCGGCCGAGCACCTCGTTCTGGTTTGCCAGCGTGTGCTGCTGCTCCTTGAGCCGCGCCTGCAACTGGTCGATCTCGCTCGCGTCTTCGGTCAGCAGGGCCACGCCAGCGCTCAGGCGGTACAGCTTGAAGATGAGCCCGGGCGTCGCCTCGCTTCTGGTAGTCCGCTCCCACTCCGTGCCGTTCGGCGGCAACAGCGCCATCAAGCGCGCAATCGACGTGTTGTCGAGCGTCCTCGAGGCGTCCGTGCGGTACACCACGGTTCCGGTCGGTCCGATGATCTTCAGGTCGAACGGGAGGTTGCGGAACAGGGACGAGTAGTGGTGGGCCGACGGGAAGAAGCCGAGGTCGAAGCAGAACTCGATGGCTGCCACGAACAGCATGCACCCGGCGAGCGCGTTGTTGCCCGGCTGCAGGCCCCCGCCGCGCACGATCACGATGGCCCAGTATGCCAGGCCGAGCACGAACAGCACGGCGATCCACACGATGCGCCAGCGCATTTTCTGGTGCGAGGCGATGGCCAGCATCAGGACCGACGCGACCATCGTTCCCATCATGAACGTCACGAACGGGTAATAGCCCAGTCTGTAGGAGAAGTTCGTTTCCCAGTTCGGGTCGCTCGTGTCGAACACGAACACGGTGTGATGGAGGTTGTTCGTCACTGCGAGCACGAACAAGGCCATGGCGATGCACGACAGAACCACCTTGAGCGCCACGAACCCCCGCCGCGTGTCGAGCGCCGACGTGCGGAGCACGCAGAAGAAGAACAGCAGGGGGATGAACAGGAGGGGAAGGCTCTGCAGGTACCAGAACAGCGTCTTCGCCAGATCGCTCACCACGACGAGCTTCCCCATGGCCAGGATGAGCCAGAGCGCCATGAGGAAAACGATTATGAGGACGTAACGTGCGATAACGGTGTCGGTGCACCGATGGTTGATCGTGATGCCCCACGCAGTGATGAGGATGGACCCCAGCACCAACAGGTCGACGGACGGGAGGAAGCGGGGGGCCTCGGCAGAGGGGCGCACTGCGACGACGCCCGGCGCGTACTGATCGATGAAGATAACGATCGCTATGACCAGGACGGTGCAGACGCCTGCCACAATCATGGGGCCCGACGGGCTTTGCTGGAGGTTTTTCATGCGATTCTTCATATGCTCATTATAGGGTTCAAGGTTGCTTTACGTGCGACCGTGGGGCTATCTTTGCCCGCCTGCTCTGCGCCGTGGTGGCGCGGCATGGCGGGCGTGTGCGCTCGATGGGTCGTCTTTGCTTGTCCGCCCTGGGAAGCGCTCGTGCGGCATGGTGGGAGCGCAGGCTCTCGCGGGCTGCGAGGGAGCGAAGGCGGAGCGGGAGCGAGG
>CACWWI010000162.1 GCA_902764575.1 uncultured Coriobacteriaceae bacterium | reverse complement strand
ACTTTTCCGCCCGTACTTGGCGGAAAAGTTAGCTCGCGACGACGACGCGTCGAACGGAGCCCGCCCGACCACAAGCCAGGGCGAGCGAGAGCGAAACCCAAAACCCTCGTCGTAGGAAGACTAAGAACATGATCGAGATCAAGAACTTCACCTTCACCTATCGCGAGAGCGCCGAGCCGGTGGTGCGGGACATCAACCTCAGCATTCCGACCGGTGCTTTCGTGGGTATCACGGGTTCGGCCGGCAGCGGGAAATCGACGCTGACGTATGCCATGAACGGCATCATCCCGCATTGCTATCCGGGAGACTTCTTCGGGTCCGTCACCGTTGACGGACTGGACACGTGCGAGGCCAGCCTGACCGACGTCTCGCAGGTCGTCGGCAGCGTGTGCCAGGACATCGATTCGCAGATCGTCTCGTCGATCGTGGAAGACGAGATGCTGTACGGCCTGGAGAACTTCGGCGTGCCGCACGACCAGATCGAGGAGCGTGTGGAGCGCGCGCTCGACGACATGGGCATCGCCGATCTGCGCGACCGCGTGATCGCCAGCCTGTCGGGCGGGCAGAAGCAGAAGCTGGCCATCGCGTCCATCTTGGCGCTGGAGCCCAAGGTGCTCGTGCTGGACGAGCCGACGGCCGAGCTGGACCCGGCCAGCTCGATGCAGGTGTTCCAGCTGCTGACGCGTTATGCGCGCGAGCACGGCACGACGGTGGTCGTGGTGGAGCAGAAGATCGCGCTGCTCTCGGAGTTCGCGGACATGCTGGTCATCGTCGACGGCGGGCGCATCCGCTTCGCCGACGAGCCGGCGGCGGTCTTGGCGCATTCCGAGGAGCTGCTCGAGCTGGGGGTCAACTGCCCGCGTGCCACCACGTTGATGAACCGCCTGGCGATTGCCGGCGTGTACGGGGGCCGCGTGTGCCGCAACGTGGAGGACGCCTGCGACGCGCTGCTGGAGGTGGTCGCATGACGATCGAGTTCCGCGACGTGCACGCGTCGTACGACGCGGCTACGCCCATCCTGCGCGGCGTGGACTTCACCGTGGAAGACGGTGAGTTCGTGGCGTTCGTGGGCACGAACGGGGCGGGGAAGTCCACCACGATGCGCCTGATCAACGGCTTGCTGAAGCCGGAGCAGGGCGAGGTGCTGGTCGACGGCGTTCCTACGACGCAGCTGAAGACGAGCGAGCTGGCGCGGCGCGTGGGGTTCCTGTTCCAGAACCCCGACAGCCAGATCTGCTGTGGCACCGTGCGCGAGGAGCTGCTCTTCGGGTTCCGTGCGCTGGGCTGCCTGGACGAGCAGGCCGAGGCGCGCGTCGACGCCGTGATCGACGAGTTCGGCTTCAACCCCGACGACGACCCGTTCCTGCTGAACCGCGGCACGCGCCAGCTTTTGGCGCTGGCCTCGATCGTGGTGCTCGACACGCCGGTGGTCGTGTTGGACGAGCCGACGACCGGCCTGGATTACCGCGAGTGCGTGAAGGTGATGAGCATCATCAGCCGCCTGCACCAGAGCGGCACCACCGTGATCATGGTCTGCCATGACATGGAGGTCGTAGGCGATTTCGCAGAGCGCGTGATCGTGATGAGCGCGGGGCAGGTGGTGGCGCAGGGCCCGACGTTCGACGTGCTGCGCGACCGCGCAACGCTTGAGGCGGCCAGCCTGGTTCCGCCGCAGATCGTGGATATCTCCATGGCGCTCGGCATGATGCGCCCTGCGCTGGCGAGCACGCCGCTCGCTGCCGCGAACACGCTCGACCAGATGTGCGACGCCGTTGCGGCCGCCGTGGGCGCGACGTATTCCGGCGTGCGCGGATTGGAGGAGGCGCGATGAACGGCTTCCTGGAATACGTTCCCGGCGACTCGCTGCTGCATCGCCTGAACCCCGTGGCGAAGCTCGTGTTCGCGGTGCTCTTCGCCATCGCCTGCTTCTGCACGGGCAACCTGGCGTTCCTGTGCGTCATGCTGGCGGCCGGCATCGGCATGGCCGTATCGTGCGGCATGATGCGCCAGACGCTGGGCCTGATGAAGGCCGTCGCCGTGTTCTCCATCATCCTGGCCGTGCTGCTGATCCTCACCACGCCGACGGGCGACAAGCTGGTCGACCTGCCGTGGGGCTACATCGGCACCGGGTCGCTGCTGGCCGCCTTCACCACCATCGTGCGCCTGGAGGCGGCTGCCATCCCGCTGTTCCTGACCTTCTACGTGACGAAGGTCACCGACCTGTCAAACTCCGTGGTGAAGGTGCTTCACGTGCCGTACAAATACGCGTTCACGTTCGCGTCCACCGTGCACTTCATCCCCGTGTTCATGAACGACATGAAGGGCATCATGGAGGCGCAGACCGCGCGGGGCGTGGAGTTCGACCAGGGCGGCATCGTGAACAAGGTGCGCCTGATGGTGCCGCTGTGCGTGCCGCTTCTGGTGAGCTCGGTGCGCAAGACGAACAGCGCCGCCATCGCCGCCGAGGTGCGCGGCTTCAACCTGCGCACACGCGAATCGGGCTACAAGCAGTATCCGATGCGCGGTGCCGATATCGCCGTCGTCGTGATCGCGATTGCGCTGCTGGCAACCGCTATCTGCCTTACTGCGCTTCTGTAGTCGGACAATCCGTTAGCTGGAATATCGATAGCCAGCCTTCGATAACTGAGTATGGATGAACTGGCGCGTACACGGTATGCTCTGACAGCAAACTCGAACGGGTGCCTGCAAGCACCGAAACCACCGAGGGAAGAAAGGCAAGGGATAGACATGACCAAGATTGAAGCGATTAGGAACAAGAGGGCAGTACTGTTAACGACCGTGCTGGCGCTGGCCGCAGTGCTCGTGCTGGCGCTGGCAGGATGCGGCGGGTCCGGCTCGTCGTCGAGCGCGTCTGCTTCCGGCAGCGCGTCTGCTTCGGGTAGCGCCGCTTCGGCGTCGGGCGACAAGACCATCACGGTGGCCGCGAGCCCCACGCCGCATGCGCAGATCCTGACCGACGCCGTGAAGCCGCTGCTCGAGAAGGAAGGCTACACGCTCGTCGTGAAGGAGTTCAACGACTACGTGCTGCCCAACACCGCCACCGAGGAGGGCGAGGTTGACGCCAACTACTTCCAGCACATCCCGTACCTCGACACGTTCAACAAGGAGAACGGTACCCACCTGGTGAGCGTTGCCGCCGTGCACTACGAGCCGTTCGGCCTGTACGCGGGCAAGACCGCCAAGCTCGATGCGCTGCCTGACGGCGCGACCGTGGCCGTTCCCAACGACACCACCAACGAGGCGCGCGCCCTGCTGCTGCTCGAGCAGGAAGGCCTCATCAAGCTGAAGGACGGCGCGGGCGTCACCGCCACCGTGGCCGACATCGCCGAGAACCCGAAGAACCTGCAGATCAAGGAGCTCGAGGCTGCGACCATCCCCAACGTGCTCGCCGACGTTGACATCGCCGCCATCAACTCCAACTACGCGCTCGGTGCCGGCCTGTCGGTGTCGAAGGACGCCCTTGCGGTGGAGAGCGCGAACGGCACGGCTGCCCAGACGTACAAGAACATCGTCGTCGTGAAGGAAGGCAACCAGAGCAGCGAGAAGATCCAGGCGCTGGTCAAGGCCATCCAGGACCCGTCGATCGCCGAGTACATCAACAAGTCGTTCGACGGCGCAGTGTTGCCAGTCCAATAGCGAACAGGTACAATCACGCACGCTGCCCCCAAGGGTAACCCCCTGGGGGCAGCGCGTGCTGTCAGCTCATAGAACGAGGAATGCATGATCGAACTACACGGCATAGGGAAGGTGTACAACGCCAGCGACGGTGACCATCGCGCGCTCGAGGACATCAACCTGACCATCGAGGATGGGGACATCTTCGGCATCATCGGCGAATCGGGCGCGGGCAAGTCCACGCTCGTGCGCCTGCTCAACCTGCTCGAGCGCCCAACCGAGGGCAGCGTGGTCATCGACGGCGTCGACGTGACCTCCTTCCAAGGTCGCGAGCTGCGCGAGCTGCGGGCGGGCATCGGGATGATCTTCCAGAACTTCAACTTGTTCCAGCAGCAGACGGTGCTGCAGAACGTCACGTTCCCGCTTGAGGTGCGCGGCGAGCAGAAGGCGAAGCGCGAGGAGCGCGCACGCGAGCTGCTTGGGCTCGTGGGCCTTTCCGACAAGGCCGACCGCTACCCGAGCGAGCTTTCGGGCGGCCAGCAGCAGCGCGTGGCCATTGCTCGTGCGCTTGCCAACGAGCCCAGCTACATGCTCTGCGACGAGGCCACGAGCGCGCTCGACTCGCGCACGACCGTGCAAGTGCTCGACCTGCTTTCCCGCATCAACAAAGAGCTCGGCGTGACGATGGTCATCATCACGCACTCGCTCGCCGTCGCGCGTCGCGCGTGCAACCGCATCGCGGTCATCGACAAGGGCCATGTCGTGGAGGAAGGCTTCACGGAAG
The DNA here is from genome assembly GCA_902764575.1 of uncultured Coriobacteriaceae bacterium. Taxonomy (GTDB): domain Bacteria; phylum Actinomycetota; class Coriobacteriia; order Coriobacteriales; family Eggerthellaceae; genus UBA9715. The sequence goes on along the minus strand of CACWWI010000162.1, from coordinate 324 downwards.
AGGTGTTCGCGAACCCCCAGAGCCAGGTCGCCCGCGAGCTGCTCGGCTGGGGCTTCGAGACCGCCGAGGGGCCCGAATCCGAGGGTTCCGTCGCATCCGATGACGCTCCCCAGGGGAAATCGGTTTCCCGCGGGGAAGCTGACGGGGAAGGGGGCGATCGGTAATGGCAGAGTTCATCGACAAGTACGGCGCGCTGCTCGCGCAGGGCACGGCTGACACGCTGATCATGACGTTCGCATCGTGCCTGTTCGCCTACGTCATCGGGCTTCCGCTCGGCATCTGGTTCGCCGTCACGGCGCCGGGTGGCCTCAAGCCCAACCGCGG
>CACWWI010000161.1 GCA_902764575.1 uncultured Coriobacteriaceae bacterium | reverse complement strand
CTCGTGGACCTTCCCCTGAGTTGGAACAGCTGGATGCCGCTCTCGATCTATGACCCCTTCCCCTTCCACGACGTGTTCTTCACGAGCCATTTCTGGCCAGGGTTGGCTTTGCTCCTTGTGAACGGCGTTCCCAACATCGTGGCGCTCGTCATGCGGGGCCGCGGAAACAAGAGCGCGTGGGTCACCTGGTGCACGATCGCCGGCGCACTGCTCGTCGTGTGGACCGTGATCGAGCTGATCCTCATCCCCAACGGCATCTCGGTCTTCTACTTCGTGCTCGGCGCCGTGCAGCTGGCGGCAGCGCTGCACCTGCGTTTCCGATGCGGCCTCTAGAGCAGCCCCGCATTATTCTGCCAACATAGCCCCTGATGATAGCCCCGATGGGGTATCATGGTCAGAGCAATTGGCACGAAGAGGCGCTGATGTATTACTCGACGATAGCTCTGCTCGCAGCCCTGGTCCTGTTGGTGGAAAACCAGGATGTCCTCTTCGCGCGACGCGACGGCTTCGACGCCCCCACCTGGAAGACCTACCGCGGATTCCTCATCTCCATCCTGGTCTATTACGCCACGGACATCACGTGGGGGATCCTGGAAAGCCGCAAGCTCAGCGAACCGCTCTTCCTCGACACCTCGATCTACTTCGCCGCAATGGCAGTCGGCGTAATCTTCTGGACGCAGTTCGCAGTAAGGTACATGGACGAGAACAGCGGATTCGGCCGTTTCCTCCTGTATGCAGGGCGCATACTCTGCACGGCGATGCTCGTCCTCATCGTGGTCAACGTATTCACCCCGCTTCTGTTCTCGGTCGACGATCAATGCGTGTACAGAGCGGGCCCCATCAGGTACGCGGCCCTGGGCACCCAGGTCGTGCTGCTCGTCCTGACATCGATATACGCGCTCTCCTCCATGCGCCGCGCCGACGTCGCCAAGCGAAACCGGTATCAGGCGGTTTCGCTGTTCGGCGTGATCATGGCCATCTTCCTCGTCGCCCAGATCTGGTTCCCCTACCTCCCGCTGTACTCCGTGGCATACCTGCTGGGAACCTCACTGCTCCACACCTTCGTAATCTCGAACGAGCGGGAGGAATACAAGCTGGGCATGATATCTGCGGAAAACAAGGCGCACGAAGCCGCCAAAATCGCCGAACTGCGGCAATCCATCGCAACCATGTTCGACAATATACCCGGCATGAGCTTCGCCAAGGACGCCGATACCGGCGTGTACATCGCCTGCAACCAAGCGTTCGCGGAATACGCCCACAAGGAGAGCCCCGAGGGCGTGATCGGGCTCACTGACGCGGAAATCTTCGATCCCGAAACGGCGAAGCATTTCGTCGAGGACGACCAGGTTGCGCTCTCGATGGACAAGCCGTATATCTTCTTCGAGGACGTGCCAGACGCCGCCGGAAAGCACCGCCAACTCCAGACGACGAAACTGAAATACATCGACGACACCGGTCGCCTGTGCACGCTGGGCATGTGCGCAGACGTCACCGACTTGGTGCGCATCCAACGCGAGCACGCCCTGACCAAGGAGGCTTACGAGAGGGAGCGCAGCGCCGGCATCATCCATGCGCACATCATGCAGGCGCTCGCCCACGGCTACGAGGACCTGTTCTACGTCAACACCGAAACCGAGGAGTTCATCGAATACCGCACAGACGAACAGAGCCGGCTATCCGAGGTGCGCCGCGGCGAGAAGTTCTTCGACGAGTGCAAGGTCGAGGTCGAACTGTACGTCCATCCAGACGATCGAGCGGCCTTCATAAGGGGCATGGACCGCCAGACGCTCATGGACGCGCTGGACCGCAACGGGGCGTTCGTGATGACCTACCGACTCATCCAGGGCGACGAATCGACCTACGTCACCATGAGGGCATCGCGCACGGAAGACGACGGGCGGTTCATCGTCATTGGCGTCGCGAACGTCGACGAAGAGATGCGGCAGCGCGAGACAATCAAGCGCGCGGAAGAAGAGAGCATCACGTATGCCCGCATCAACGCGCTCACCGGAGACTTCATCTGCATCTACACCGTGGATCCGGAAACCAACCGCTACCTAAGGTACAGCTCCACCGACAGCTTCGACAGCTACGACCTGCCCGAGGAAGGCGATGACTTCTTCGCGGACGCCAGGACCGAAGGCCGCAACGTTGTTCACCCGGGCGATCTCGCCCGCTACCTTGACCAGTTCAACAAGGACGGCATATTGTCGGCAATCGAGCGCAACGGGATATTCGCGATGCGCTACCGCCTCATCGTCGAAGGCGCGCCCATGCACGTGCAGCTGAGGGCCGCCATAATCGAGGAGAAGAGCGGTCCCCGTCTGATCGTCGGCATCAACGACGTGAGCACCGCCGTGCGCCAGGAGGAGGAATACGCGCAGCAACTCTCGCAAGCGCAAAGCCAAGCCGAGCTGGACGCGCTGACGGGCGTCAAGAACCGCCACGCCTACCTCAACGACGAGGAGCGGCTCGACCGACAGATTGCGGAGCGCCAATCGCCGGAGTTCGCCTTGGTCATCTTCGACGTGAACGACCTCAAGAAAGTCAACGACACGTTGGGCCACAAAGCCGGAGACCAGCATCTACGCGATGCCTGCAGAATCGTGTGCAACGTTTTCAAGCACAGCCCCGTCTACCGCATCGGCGGCGACGAGTTCGCGGTAATCGCGCAAGGGCACGACTACGAGCACATCGACGAGCTGCTGCGCGAAATCGGAGACCACAACGCGACAGCGTCCCAAGCCGGCGGAATCGTCGTTGCCTGCGGCATGGCGAAATTCGAGGACGATGGCAGCGTCGCCCCGGTGTTCGAGCGCGCCGACCTTAACATGTACAAGAACAAGAGCGACCTGAAAGTCGGCCGCTGATCGGTTTGGCGGAATGAGCCCGATTGCGGAGGGGCGTCCGGACGCCCCTCTGCAATCGCCCGGCTCGAGCGCTTACGGGCGCTTACGCCGTCGGGCGCTCGCTCCCTTGCCAGCCCTGGCCCGCACTGCTCGCTTGCTCGGCACCGTATTTGCAGACCAAGCTCAGGACGATGATCGCCAGGCCGAGACCGATTGAGATGTCGCCGCCAACGTGCATGTCGGCAACGCCGGCAAAGCGGATGCTCGCGATCTTGTAGAGGACCTCGGCGAGAACGATCGCTCCGAGCGGGACGGCGATCGTGCAGATACCGAGCCTGAGAAGCTCGCGGGAACCTTCGACCGTGAACGGCGTGCCGGCGGCGAGCTCGTTTTCGAAGTACCTCTCGGCGAGCTTGCTCACCACGCACCCCGCCGCGCAAAAGATCGAGCCCATGAGCATAGCCGTATAGGCGGTGCCTACGCTGACCCCTTCGATGTCCGCGACTATCGAATGGATGGTGACGCCACCGATCCTCAAGGTGCCGGGAATGCCGACGCAGGCGGCTCCCACGACGCAGCAGATACCGCTAACGAGGCAGCAGACGAACGTGACAGCACTCAGGACCTTCCCGACCTTCGAGATGGTCTGGATGGTGTTCAGGGTCTTGCTCTCCATTGCGAATCCTTTCCCCGCATGCTTGCTGATGCAATTGTGCCAAGCGCGGAAACGCCCCGCCAGTGAGCGGAATCACTTCCGCCCATGACAAATGTCACGAACGGCAGCAAGCCATCGGAGGAGCATGCCATGCAGAGGTTGCGCAAAGCGACGCGCTTTCTGATAATGGATGAGCCAGCTATTCGCGAAGACGTGCGATGGGGCGACCATGCAAACCGATTACCTGCGCTACTTCATAGACGTTGCGACGCTCGGCTCGATGAGTGCAGCGGCGAAGAAGAACTACATGTCGCCGCAGGGCATCAGCCGATCGATCTCGGCGCTCGAGAGCGAACTTGGCTGCGAGCTGTTCCAGCGCGACAGCAACAAGGTCACGCTCACACCGTACGGAGAGCGCTTGCTGCACGACGCCCACGAGCTGCTCGAGCGGGAAAAGCGCATGCACCGCTCCATCGCCGAGCTGCACGGCGAATCGCTGAAGAAGCGTAAGATCCAGTTCACGTGCTATTGCAGCCCCATCTTCTTCGACACGCCCCTGTTCTTCCCCGCGTCGGGGCTCAATACGGCGGTGTACGGCAAGGTCCAGTTCCTCCAGCGCGCAACCCCCAAAGCCGTCGACCTGCTCGTCGACGTCGCGCGCATGGCGCATCCCAACTTCGTCTTCGCGGGCGGGTTGGGCCTCTTCAACTTGTTCCCGGATGAAAACGCCCAATTGGTCAAGAAACTGCTCGATGCAGGCTACGAGTACCGGCCATTCATGCACACGTGCGATTACGTCCTCGTTCCTGCGTTCTCGTCGTTCGCCAAGGAAGCTTCGCTCACCAAGGTCCAGATTCGCTCGCACCCGCTCGCCGTGGCGGCAACGGGCGGGATGGAGCGGGCCATCACGAGGCACATCGGGTCCGACAGCATCTACGTGTCGTCGGGGGACAGCGCCTATCGGAACCGTCTGTGCCGCATGGGCGAGGCGCTGACGTTCGTACCGGGAATCTCCCTCGTTTTCGGCGTGCCCGAGGGAACGGTGGCAGTCCCCATGAGCGAGCCCTACACGATCGAGGTGGGCTTCGCGGCGCATGCGTCGGCATTCCGCGAAGGCGTTCTCGCGGAGGCCATCGGCCGCATGACCGAGTACTACTCTAAGTACCAGGTTGAAGGCGCATACGAGCTCCTTCCCAGCACCCCCAACTAAGTGTTGCCCCTCGCCCTCGTAGTCCGTTGGGGCCAGAATGCCCTGCGCCCTCCAATAATGGAAACGTGGCAAGCACCACCAGGCATCGAGCGAAGGAGGACACATGGCGTACGAGACCGAGAACACGTTGGAGAAACGCGAAGCACGCGTGGCGGCGGCGATGAGGTTCGAAGAGGGCGACCGCGTGCCCTTCGCACCGCGCATGGGCACGATCTACAGCGAGATGGCGGGCGTGTCGAAGTACGAGGCGCTCAACGACTACCGCATGATGAAGCCTGGCGTGGAGGCGTTCCTGTCGCGCTGGGAAGTGGACCTGTTCTGGGCACCTGCCGCTTACCCCATCAACGTCATGGAAGTGCTCGACACCCAAGCCGTGCGCTGGCCGGGCGAGACCTGGGGCATCGACCGCATGAGCGGTTTCCAGATCGTCGACGACTGCTACCTCGAGCAGGACGAATACGACGAGTTCATCCGCGACCCCTCGCACTTCCTCATGACCAAGGTGTACCCGCGCCGCCATAAGAAGGCGCAGGGCTTGGCCAAGATGGACTTCAGGCAATTCGTCGAATTCGGCCACTACGCCTCGATGGCGCAGTTCGCCGACCCCGAGGTGCGCGAGACGCTGCTCACGCTCATGGCTGCCGGCGACCAGGCGAAGAAATGGCTCGACGGCCAGGGCCTCATGGCGCAGACGGCGCTCGAGTACCAGACCCCGCTCGGATGCATCCTGGGCCAGAACGCGCCGTACGACATGCTCGGCGATAACCTGCGCGGTCTCATCGACCTGCCGATGGACCTGTACGAATGCCCCGACAAGGTGGAGGCGGCGCTCGAAATCCTCACCGACTGGGCCATCCAGGGCGTCGAGGGCATCGCGGCTGCCGGCATGAAGTACTGCTTCATGCCCCTGCACGGCGGCACCGACGACTTCCTGAGCCCCGAGCACTGGGAGAAGTTCTACGCACCCAGCCTGCGCAAGGTCGTCGAACGCGAGCTGGAACTGGGCCTGATTCCCTACATCTTCTTCGAGGGCAAGTACAACAACCGCCTCGAGATGATCCGCGACCTGCTGCCCGCCGGCATCCTGGGCATGTTCGAGCAAGTGGACATCGCGAAGGCCCGCAAGGTCCTCGACGGCCACACCTGCGTGTGCGGCAACCTGCCCACGGCGCTGCTGGTCTACGGCAAGAAGGAGCGCGTCATCGAGGAGACCAAGCGCATGATCGACGATTGCGCCGCCGGCGGCGGCTTCATCATGGACTGCTCCATCGTGTGCGACCACTGCAAGGAGGAGAACTTCGACGCATGGTACGAGACCACGCTGGAGTACGGTAAGTACTAGCATTGCATCGCGGTACTACCTCCCGCACGCAAGGGGCGGCGCAGCCGAATCGGCCGCGCCGCCCCTTCCCTTTCGATAACGCCTGAACCGCTACCCGATGATCTCGGCAGCGCGCTTGAGCTCGTCGACGATGGCGATGCCCTGCGGGCAAGCCTCCTCGCAAGCGTGGCACTCGATGCACGCGCTCGGCTTCTGCCTGCCCGAACTGGCGTTGAGCCACTCCTGCACGTGACGGCCGAACATGATGTTGGCGTTGAGCGTGAGGAACGACGCCGAGATGGCAACGTCTTGCGGGCACACCTTCGCACAGTAGTTGCAGCCGGTGCACGGGATGAGGTCGAAGCTGTCGAAGGCAGCCTGCGCGTCGGAGATAACCTCCATCTCGTCGGCCGTCAAGCCGGTGAATCCCTTCAGCGCCGCGATGTTGTCGCGCATCTGCTCCATGGCGTTCATGCCCGAGAGCACCGTGATGATGTTAGGCTGGCTCGCCACGAAGCGCAGCGCCCATGCGGCAGGCGACGCATCGCCCGCGTCCGCGAACACCTTCGCCACGTTGGCGGGCGGTTCGGCCAGCAAGCCACCGCGCAACGGCTCCATAACCGTTACCGGCACGCCGTGCTTCGCGGCCACCTCGAGGCAGGCGCGGCTCTGGTTGATGGGGTTCTCCCAATCGAGGTAGTTCACCTGCAGCTGCACGAACTCGACCTCGGGGTGCGCGGTTAGGATCTCGTCGAGCTCGGCGGCGCTGCCATGGTGCGAGAAGCCGATGTGGCGAATGAGCCCTTCGGCCTTCTTCTGCGCCACGAAATCCCACATGCCCAGGAGGTCGAACACCTGCGTGCGCGGCCCGCCGGTCATATGCAGCAGGTAGAAGTCGAAGTAGCCCGCGCCCGTACGCTCGAGCGACTGGTAGAACTGCGCCTGCGCCTCTTCGGGCGTCTTGCAGCCAATCCACGAGATGCCCTTCGTGGCCAGCTGGTAGCTCTCGCGCGGATAGCGCTGCACGAGCGCCTTGGCGATGACCTCCTCGCTTCCCGTGTAGATCCATGCCGTGTCGAAGTACGTGAACCCTGCTGCGCAAATGAGCTGCTCGTCGAACGACCCGTCCTCAAGCCGTGGCAGCCGCATGAGCCCGAAGCCCAGCTTCCCGATTTCCTCGCCAAGATATCCCATGCCCACTCTCCTCTCTCACATACCACCCGGATATCTTCCCATGAGCATGGTAGCGCATTGGGCACGCCAACCATGATCGCAACAACGTACCCGAACCGCCATTGTTGGCAGAAATGCACGGTTGTGCACGACCGTTTTGCGTTTTGGGTACGTTAATTCAAGAAGCAGCCATGCCCGCAAATCGACGCCGAACGCCGACGGTGCGAACGCCCTCCTTGACTCTTCCCCTATCTAGCTAGAAAGCCAAAACGTCGCCCGTTCCGGCATAGCACACCTTGTTCCCCATGCGGCTTTTGAGGTACGCGTACTGCTCGATACCCGTGCAGTGGCCGGTGTAGTACATGGCGCCGTACGCGAGAAGCTCGTCGGCGAGGCCGTCAAGCTTGCCGAACTCGCCCGATTGCACTCCCATGAGGTGAAAACCCCCGATTACATGTGTGACATGTTGCGCTTTCGCCCATGCCATGATGTTCGCGATACCCTTGTGCGAACACCCCGTCACTAGCAAGCGAACATCTCCTTCGCACGCAAGCAGGTAGTGTTCGTGGGAGAAATCGTCGGGACGCATGCCGTCTTCGCCCTTCACGCACATATCCCCCGACTCGATGGGATGAAGCGAGGTGGCGCTGTCATAGCTCAGCAAGACGAGCCCCTCCCCGATCTCGCGGCTTTCGGAAACCACCTCGAAGCGGCTGTTTCCTTTGAGCTCGGCTGCTATGCCGATGTATTCATCGGGCTTCTTGAAGATATCGCCGTCAAACCCTTCATGCGCATAAATTGGTGCATGGTCGTTCATCTCGATGAACGTGCCGAAACCGTTCGCATGATCGAAGTGCCCATGCGAAAGCACAGCTGAATCGACCTGCGAAAGGTCGATGCCGAGCGCTTGCGCGTTTCGCGCGAAATTGCCGCTACTCCCCGCGTCGAACAAGATCGACTGGCCACCGCATTCGACATGCAAGCTCAATCCGAACTCGGGAGTGACTTTCGGCCCCTTCGTAGTGTTCTCGCTCAACACGGTTACCTTCACGGCATGCTCTCCTCTCTACCGATAGTTAGATGCCCCCAGTCTACAACGACCCACACGCCCATTTCGCAATAACGTACCCAAATTGCCAATTCTGGAAATATTTGCCTGAAATCAATGCAAATCTACCGTTTTGGGTACGTTATTTAGCCATGTGGTCTACCATTACCGTATGAGAATCACGTTCAACGCACAAACCGCCCTCCTCATCACGAGAACGCTGCGCGCAAACCGCGTCGACCCAGCTGTTTGGGGAAAACGAATCGACCTCATACCGCCAGATCCCTCGCCGGGCAAAAGGTTCACGAAGAAGCTCTTCGACATGCCGCACTTGGGTCTCGCGCTAACAACTGGCAAGCATCCAGACCTCGACGTCGCAGTACCGGCCAAAGAACTTCGACTTCGCATGAACGGCGCCCACAACACGATCTACGGCAGCACGCGATCGCTGCCACCGCATTCTTTTATCGAAGTTGACGACGGAATTGCCATTAGCTGCCCTGAGCTCATCTTCCTTGAAATGGTTGACGTTATGCCGCTCATGCGACTCGTCATGCTTGGACATGAGCTTTGCGGCACCTTTTCACGCGACCCGTACGACCCACGAAACGGCGAGGCCACGCTTTCGTGCCCGCCGCTCACGAGCTGCGAAAGAATCGAGGCGTTCATTCGCGAGACGAAATGGAACGCGCATGCCGAACAAGCGCTCAGGGCCCTTTCCCTGGTATCAGATAACGCTTGGTCGCCAACGGAATCAATCGTAGCCGCCGTAGCAAGCCTACCCTACGAGGAATGGGGATACGGCTTTGGCCGCTGCATACTCAACAAGAGAATAGACACGTCGACCGGGTTGGCCCTCGCAACTGGAAAAGACTCACGCAGGCCAGATATCCTCTTCGAAGGCACACCCGTTGGCCTCAATTACGATGGCGCCATCCACTTGGACCTCGACGCGGTTGCAAAAGCCGCCATGGAGCTCGAGCGAAACCCCGGAGAAGCTGCGAACCAGCAGGCGTTCGACACAATCGTGCATGAAGTGCGCTCGAAGGCCGTCGACGACATCCGCCGCAACCGCGAATTAGCATCTGCAGGATATATCGTATTTCCCGTAACGAAAGAGGACCTCTACGAAGAAGGCGCCCTCGACACCGTCATGCTCCAGGTGATGAAGACCATCGAGAACCTAACAGGAAAAGACCTCTCGCGAGAGAAGCGCCTTCTCGAAATCCGGTTCTGCCGAGGGAAGCGGCAGGAGCTCATTTGGTCAGTCCTTCCCGGCAAGCATCCAAGGCATTCCAAGAACTTGCTAGGCGTCGGAGAGCCGCGCGTCTATGAGGTGATGGTTGGTTTCTGATAACGTACCCAAATCGGCTTCTTTGCATGGAAAACACGCTTGTGTGCGCCTAAACTTTATCTTGGGTACGTTATCGGCGAACAACGGCAATGTTGCGGAGGGAAGACATGACGTACTGCACCGAATACGAGACCGAGCTCATCGGCGCGTTGACGCTGGCAAGCGATGGTGGAGCCATCACGGGGTGCTGGTTCAACAACGATCGGTACTTCGGGATCGGCGTGGACGAAAGCGCTGGCGACATCGAGCGCAAGGACGATCTACCCGTGTTCGACCAGGCGCGCGACTGGCTCGACCGATACTTCGCAGGCAAAGCGCCCGACCCCCGCGAGTTGCCGCTCGAAGCGCGAGCAACCGAGTTCCAGATGCGCGTACGCGAAGCCATGCTCGACATCCCTTACGGGAAAACGACCACGTATGGCGCCATCGCCGACCGCATCGCGAAGGAAACTGGGCGCCGGCAATCGGCGCGCGCGGTTGGAGGCGCCGTCGGGCACAACCCGCTGTGCCTCATCGTTCCCTGCCACCGTGTCGTGGGCGCGAACGGCAGCCTCACCGGATTCGGCGGAGGTCTCGACATGAAAGTGAAGCTGCTCGAGCACGAGCGCGCCATGCAGAGCACGTTCTTCCGTCCCAAAAAAGGCACTGCGCTCGAAGGCGCGGAAGGCGCCTCGGAGGCGTGGGCGAGGAGCGCCTCATGATCCGCTACTTCGAGTACGGCGACGACGCCGTCGAGCATCTGAAAGCACGCGACGCCAAGCTGGCCGCAGCCATCGACGCCGTGGGGCACGTGCA
>CACWWI010000160.1 GCA_902764575.1 uncultured Coriobacteriaceae bacterium | reverse complement strand
GTGCAAATCGTGTGCAAATGCACCCATATTTGCACACATTTACTTACATCTACTTAACGGTAAAACGCGACGTAAACCGATGTTTTTGTATCTAACTAAGTCTTACTTTTACAGCTGGCAGCCATGAGGTCAGGGGTTCGATCCCCCTATGCTCCACCATAAAATCGCAGGCCAGACGTTTGTCTGGCCTGCTTTTTTGTAGGTTTTTGTAGGTTCGCACGCCCCACCACGAGCTCGAACGTCGCGTCATTGGCGCACATGGGCATGGAGAGGGCTTCAGGGATGTCGAGGGAGCCAGAGAGGGTCATTACGCTCAATGAGGCATCGCGCATCCTCAGCATCTCGTGCAACACGGGGCTCGGGCTGCGCCGGGTCGAGCGCGGGATGGCGGATTTGAAAGAACGGGGCGTCATCGAGCCGGTGCGCTTCAAGGACGATGAAGGGCGCTGGCGTTATGTATCCCCAGGGCGCCTTTATCAAGGTAGACCACATGAGGCTGGTCTCCTACGGCATCGGCTCAGGCGTTTCGAGCTGGTGGATCCCGGGACTTCCGTTCCTTCCTCAGGCGAAGGCGCGGACGCGCTCCTGGGCGGCGAGCAGCCTGCCCATGTAGAACGCAACGAACTCCTCACTTAAAGCATCGCGCATCACTACGCCTTTCACCATCTGCGATACCTGGGGCCTGACTTCGTGCAGGCAGTCGATCAAGGCGAGAAGCGATGCGACCGAGTAGCCCGCCTTGTGCAATAGGTCGCAGGTGAGCAAGCGCGTTGTGTGGCCATTGCCGTCGACGAAGGGATGGGTGAAGAGCATCGGGAACTCCACGCCGCATGCCACGAGCTCGGGCGGGAGGTCGGACTCGCGCACGAACGACACAATGGAGTTCACAAGTGACGCGATGTCGCACGGGTCGGCCGTGGCGGACTCCGGCCTCAGTGGCTGGATGCCGAAGAGCCATGCGGATCTCGCCCCTGTGAAGGGGACGATGTCGTCTGCCGTGCGCCAACGGGGCTCGTCGATAAAGTTTCTGACAAGCGGCTCGCGGCGCGTGGCAACATCCCAGAGCACAAGCAGGTCGGCCGGAGCGTCAAGCCGCCACTCGCCGCGGGATAGGTGGAGGTGCAGCCGCGCGCGCTCGCGCAGGTGCTTGCGCTCAACTCCCCGATCAAGGGGCCCGCGTGCCTCAAGGGCGCGCTCACAAAGATCCTCCAAGGGCAGCTGCGTATCGAGCGGAGGTGCGCACGCGTCGGCGGCGTCTCCGACGATCAAGCGGCGCACTACATCCACCTGCCGTGCGCTCTCATTTTCTAGCAGGAATCGAACCTGACGCTCGCGCTCCCTTGCGCGATCCACCAGCTCGCCGAGCTCGGCGGTTAACGTCGGCGCCTTCCAGGCAGTGTTTGTTATTCGCATCAGCTATCAAGTGTTTTCGCCGCAAGGGCGCGATTTGAAATAAAACCCGCAGAATAACGATTTAAAAGACTCATCTTGCGGACAGGGACTCTGGTCGGACCCATAGTCTTGCCCGCCGGCAACCTCCTCCAGCATGTCGAGGGTGAGCTCGCAGCCTCCTTCTTCCAGGATCGAAACGAACTCTTCTTTCGTCTTGCACTCGCGCAGCCTGGCCTTCTGCTCTTCGCTCAGATCTTCGCCCAAATCCTCAAAACCCATGATTCGCCTCCCTTCGTTTGTGTATGCCACCTGACTACTTGAATAGTACGCTAACGATTTAATATTGTCTCGCAGTTTCGTCTTTAGCAGCAAAGAGTTCAGCCCCCGATTTCGGGAGGATATAGCGCTGAAACGAAACAGCACATAACACCGTATAATTGAAAGACAGGATGAAAGGCGCCCTGTCCGGTTCGGAAATGCGATGCCGTGACATGATTGCCATATCCGCCGGAAAACGATCATAGGAGGATGATCCATATGACCGATAGAAAAACGTTCGTTTCCGACGAGGAGACGAATCTCGAGAACGTCGAGTGCACTGACCAGAAGATGGAGCTCGACTTGGACGACCTCGACGACGCTGCTGGTGGTGAAAAAGTGTCTCATTACCAGGGAGCGCCGGGTCTCGTAGGGAGTCAGGTGGTGTATGACAGAATGCAGCAAATGCGCAACCACACCTTCAGGCGAGGTTGATTGAATTCCAAAACGCAACACCGTAGTGAGGAGTGCAAGATGGCGAATGAGAGCAACGAGAAGAAGGCGGAGGGTAAAGTCGAGCTTTCCCTCGACGAGCTCGAAGGCGCGGCGGGCGGGGTCATCCTCGAAACCGAGGACGGACGTTATGTGACCATGGATGAGTTCAATGGATAATTTTATTAAAAAGGCAAATCCCTTGAGCGTGCCAAGGCAGTTGCACGGGCGGCCGATGTCAGCACGACAATGATGACTGCAAGCGAGTACGAGAGACGTACAGGCAAAAAGTTCTAGAGCGGCGAAATCACGCGATATGGCCTGATATAGCCCTAAATGAAAAGGCCACCTGCATCGCCAACGGTGTGTAGGTGGCCTTTCTTGATCGCCCCTGAAATCCTCGAACTCAACTCCACGACCTAATGCGCATCTTAATGCACATAACAGCATGTGAGACTTGATGAAATTGAGACAGCACAGGAAGGAATGGAAGGGTTCTGAAAAGATGAAGCATTTAACTGACAGGCGAAGAATAATCGCGATGTGCATCGCTCTTCTTGTCGCAGTCATGCTGGCTGGCTGCAGCGAAGCATCAAGAGCCGGGAAACCGACGACTCTTGACGATCTTAACGATCCTTCGGTAACGATCGGAGGAATAACCGGCAGCGTGCATGAGCCGTTTATAGCGCAGGTATTCCCAAGGGCGCAGGAGAAGCAGTTCAGCACCTTCGGTGAAATGATCGCCGCCCTTGAAAGCGGCGAGATTGACGCTTTCGTCCATGCAAAAGACAACATACTCTCTGCCATGGAGGAAAACCCGGGGCGCTTGCGCATGATAGACGAGCCCGTGGGGGAAGCGATGGCGGGCATGGCGATTTCTCCGCGCACGAAGTATCCGGAACTGAAATCCCAGTTGAACGATTTCCTGAAGGAGATGAAAGAGTCCGGCGAGCTGGACGAGATGCATCAGCGATGGATGGTGGACAAGAGCACGGAAATGCCTGATATCCCTGCTCCTGAAGATCCGGTGGGCACCCTGATAGTGGGCACATCCGGTGTGCTGGTACCGAATTCATACTATCAGGGCGGGAAGCTTGTCGGTCACGATATCGAGCTGACGCTGCGTTTTGCGAGCAAGTACAACTACGCCGTTGAATTCCGCCAGGAGAGCATCGACGAGATGTTGAACGATGCGGAATCTGGGCAGGTCGACATGCTCTCGGGCGGAATAGGCGAGACCCCCGAACGAGCCAAAAGAGTCATCTTTCCTGACACCCCTCTTTACGGGAACACGATCAACGTGGTCGTCCTTGCGGATGACCCTTCATGATCTGCCGGTTTCAGGAAGCGAGTATCTGACCTCGGGGCTAGCCCGCTGACCCCAAGATGTTGAGCCTGAACAGCACAGGCGCGTTTCCGGCTCTGGAGCAGCGCGACACCCCTAGCCCTACGGCTCATTGAGCCGTAGGGCTTTTTTGGGCCTTTGGCTACTCGATGAGAGCGAAGTTCTTGAGGACCTTTTCGAGTTCGGCCTTATCCTGCGCCGTGGTCGAGATGGTCATGAAGTAGTCGCCCGCCTTCAGGCACGCGAGCTCCTCGTGCATCAGAGCGCCCTGCATCTCGAGCCGAACGTCCATATAGGCAAACTCGTCTCCGGTCTTCTCGTTCTTGTAAGTGCCGACCTGAGCGTCCTTCAGCTCGGCGCCGGCCTCGGGTAAGAGTTGACGTGGCTTCACACCGCGGCCACGTCTGAAATTCATGCTACGGGTGGAGACGTACGACCGCGTAGGCGGTTGCACTCCGATACCGTTGTAGCAAGCCTTGTTGGAGCTTGCTGCGAATTTGGTGTAGGCCCATAATGCGCGAATTCGCTAGCGAGACACCTGGAAAAGCTGAAAGCCGCAGCTGAGCCCCTCGGCGTCAACCAGTTGGCGGCCTTCCTTCCGCAACGGCGGAGCGGGGGTGCAACAATACCGTGACAACGGCGATTGACGGCCTTGACGGGTTCGCGAAGCTCGACTTCCGAGCCCGCGCTACGCCCTAGATGATCCTGGTGTTATACGACGGATCGTCTATATCGAAGCCATCGGGCGAATCGGATGGGATCGGATCGCCGCAATAAGGGCAGTTGCTCATGTCGATGCTAACGGGCATGCCGCACGTCTGGCAGCAGATAGTGTTGCCGTCATCGCAACCATTCGATACAGGACTTGGCCTGAAGCACATGGTTCCCACCTTGCCTCTCTGGGCTCTCACCTCGTCGAAATCGGCTCTGTTCATATTATACGTTGGATACCTGTAAATCGTCCCAACGAGTTCGAACACCTCGACCGCATTGTCGCTATCGTGATAGGGGAGGATGTCCAGATGAGAGCCGTCTTAGAGTCTTTAGAGAGCTATGTCATAACACGAAACGGAACACAGCGCGGAAGAGCCATTTCACGAACCGGATCGTCGCGCTAACAAGCAGGGACAAGAATCGCTTCAAAGCCATCGTCGCCCCCTCCCTTGCGGCGCTTCGTGAGCGGTATCGTGCGGCGGCTGCCGTCAGTCTTCGGCTCCTTCTCGTACTGCGTGCCGCCGTCGAGGCTGATGGCGCGGTTAACCGTTACCG
>CACWWI010000159.1 GCA_902764575.1 uncultured Coriobacteriaceae bacterium | reverse complement strand
CCCGACGGGCTGCGCCTGCTCACCGTGCAGGTCGACTGCGTGGAGGGGCTGCGCCGCAACTCCAAGTGCATACTGTCGCTGCACTTCGTGCGCCTGTTCTTCCAGCTCTACATTCTGCTCGACGCCAAGACGCAGGCGCACGTGAAGGCGGCGCTCGACGCCCTGGAGGCGTACTGCGGGGGCGCCTTCGCCGACGCGTTCCCGGTCATGCTCGGCGACCGGGGAAGCGAGTTCCTGGACTTCGCCAAGATCGAGACCGGCCTGGACGGCTCCAGGCGAACGCGGATGTTCTACTGCGACCCGGTGAAGCCGGGGCAGAAGGGCGCCTGCGAGAAGAACCACGTCGAGCTCAGGAAGATACTGCCGAAGGGCACCGACTTCGACGCGCTCACGCAGTGGGACGTGTCGGCCGCGTGCAGCCACGTGAACTCCTACGTGCGGGCCGGCCAGGGCGCGGCGCCGATAGCGCTCGCGTCCCTGGCCCTGCCCGCCAACCTGCTCGAGAGCCTCGGCATCGCCGCCGTCCCGCCAGACGACGTGGTGATGAAGCCGAGCCTGCTCGGGCTGTAACGACAAGATTCTAACCGCAATCGGGCCGGGGGCATAGCGAACCGCCCGGGCGTCCAGGTTGCCCTTGCAAAACTTCCCTGGGGGCCGGCGTCAGCGCGCCCCGAGGCAGGGCGCCGTCCGGGGAGGGCCCGGGAAACGCGCCGAAATCGACCCTTCGGAAGCCGGTTTGAAAGCAACCTGGACACCTGGGCGGCGCAGGGCCCTGCGAAAACGGCGAAACCGCCCGACTGTCCATCTTGCTCTTGCAGTGTCCAGGTTGCGATTGCAATCAAGCAGACCGTGGTTTTCCGCCCCACCCATCAAACGCACACATTTGGCGGTTGACGTGCGTAACTGGCGCTGATAAAGTACTGCTTTGCGTCTCATACGGCGCAAACGCACAGATGGCACGTCCCACCCATACGTGTCGTCGTGCTGGAAATGTTCATGCAAGCAAGGAGAACGTTTATGTACGCAGTAGTTAAAACGGGTGGCAAGCAGTACACGGTAAAGCCGGGCGACGTTGTCGAGATCGAGAAGCTTCCCGTCGAGGAAGGCGAAGAGGTCGAGCTGCCCGTCATCTTCGTTGCCGATGGCGACAAGATCGAGGCCGATCCGGAGAAGGCTGCAGCCACGAAGGTCACCGCGAAGGTGCTGTCCCAGTTCAAGGGCAAGAAGCAGCTGGTCTTCAAGTTCAAGAAGCGCAAGGGCTACAAGAAGCTGCGCGGCCATCGCCAGCAGCTCACCCGCGTGCGCATCATGTCGGTGGGCTCCCAGAAGTGGGAGAAGCCGGCCAAGAAGGCCGAGAAGGCCGACGAGGAATAGGAGGGGAGAAACATGGCACACAAGAAGGGTCTTGGTTCATCCCGTAACGGCCGCGATTCGCACGCACAGCGACTTGGCGTGAAGAAGTTCGCCGGCGAGTACGTGAAGGCTGGCAACATCATCGTGCGCCAGCGCGGCACGAAGTTCCATCCCGGCGAGAACGTCGGACGCGGCAAGGACGACACGCTGTTCGCCAAGTGCGACGGCCACCTGGTGTTCACCCAGGGCGTGAAGCGCCGCATCCACGTGCGCCCGCTCGATGTCGAGAAGGCGTAAGGCCGGAACCGACTCACCGCACGAAGCCAAGCGCCCTCTGCCAGCCAGAGGGCGCTTTTTCGTTAATGAGCGCAAGGTCAACGTCTCGGCGCTCGTTCGATTGATAGAATAAAGGTCACCATGTTCATAGATAAAGTCAACATTCACGTGAAGGGCGGCGACGGCGGAGCCGGCTGCATGTCGTTCCGCCGCGAGGCGCACGTGCCCAAGGGCGGGCCCGACGGCGGCGACGGCGGGCATGGCGGCGACGTTATCGTGCGCGCCGACGCGGGCGTGTCGTCGCTCATCGACTACCGGTTCAAGCATCACTTCAAGGCGCAGCGCGGCACGCACGGCAAGGGCAGCCGCATGCACGGCGCCCGTGGCGAGGACCTCGTGTTGAAGGTGCCGGTCGGAACGGTCGTGCGCGAGTACGACGAGGAGACCAAGGAAGCCGGCGAGCTCATCGCCGACCTCACGCACGACGGCGAGCAGGTGATCGTCATGGCGGGCGGCGCCGGTGGGCGCGGCAACATCCACTTCGTCACGTCGACGCGCCGGGCGCCTGCGTTCGCCGAGCTGGGAGAGCCGGCGGGCGAGGGATGGATCCAGCTCGAGATGAAGCTCATGGCCGACGCGGCGCTCGTGGGCATGCCCTCGGCGGGCAAGTCGTCGCTCATCGCCAAGATATCGGCTGCACGCCCCAAGATCGCCGACTACCCGTTCACCACGCTCGTGCCCAACCTGGGCGTGGCCCTCACGTCCGACGACTACAGCTTCGTCGTGGCCGACGTGCCGGGGCTCATCGAGGGCGCGCACGAGGGACGTGGCCTGGGCCACGAGTTCCTGCGCCATATCGAGCGGACGGCGCTCATCGTGCACATCGTCGACCTCACGGGCGACTGGGAGGGCCGCGACCCCCTCGAGGACTACGAGGTTATCAAGCGCGAGCTTGCCCTCTACGCCGAGGAGCTGGGCTCGCGCCCGCGCATCGTGGTTGCCAACAAAATCGACGTGCCCGGAACCGAGGACGCGTGCGCGAAGCTCGCAGAGCGCGTGCGCGCAGACTCCATCGAGGCGGCGGGCGGCGACGAGTTCGCCGACAGCCCCATCGACCCGAAGCTCTACGAGATCAGTGCGCTCACGGGCAAGGGCGTGGAAAGCTTGAAGAACGCCATCGGCTCGAAGGTGCGCGAACTGCGCGAGGCCGCGAAGGCCGAGGCCGCAAGCGACGGGCAGTTCGATTACATTTGGGAGCACAAGCGCGAGGCGCGCGATGCGAAGTTCGAGGTCGTGCGGCTGTCCGAGCACGTGTTCCGCGTGGTGGGCCCGCGCGTGGAGCGCATGGTCGTACAGACCGACTGGGAAAACGAGGAGGCCATCGCGTTCCTGCAGCACCGCTTCAAGCGATTGGGCGTGGACAAGGCGCTCGACGCCGCCGGCGCCTGCGACGGCGACGAGATCCGCATCGTGGGCTACGCGTTCGACTACGAGTCGGCCCGCCTGGCCGACGACATGTTCGCTGAGCTGGAGGATTAGGCAAACGCCTTGCGGGGGAACTTCCCCCGCATGGTTTTCAGGAGGACGAATGAAACGTTTGGTGGTAAAGATCGGGTCGTCGACGCTCACGACGGAGGAGGGCCGCATCGACCACGAGTACCTCGCTGCGCTCGCCAAGCAGGTCGATGAGGTGCGCGCGCAGGGATGGCAGGTCGTCATCGTTTCGTCCGGCGCCATCGCATGCGGGCTCGAGCGGCTCGGCATGAGCGGCACGAGGCCCGACGACATGCCCACGTTGCAGGCAGCTGCATCGGTGGGGCAGGGGCTGTTCGCCAGCGCGTACGGCGACGCGTTCGCCGCGTACGGCATGACCACGTCGGTCGTCCTGCTCACGCGCCGCGATACCGCCGACCGCACGGCGTACCTGCATGCGCGCGACACGCTCGACCGCCTGCTCGAGCTGGGCGTGGTGCCCATCGTCAACGAGAACGACACCGTGTCGGTCGAGCAGATCCGCTTCGGCGACAACGACACGCTCGGCGCGCTCGTGGCATGCCTCATCGGCGCCGACCTCGCCATAATCCTCTCCGACGTGGAAGGGCTCTTCGACGCCAACCCGACGCAGGTGGCAGATGCGAAACTCATCGAGCGCGTGGAGAGCATCGACCAGAGCATCATCTCGGTGGCAGGCGATGCCGGTTCCCCCGTGGGCTCGGGCGGCATGGTCACGAAGGTGAAGGCTGCGCGCGTGCTCGGCGTGGCGGGCATTCCCCTCGTGGTGTGCTCGGGGCGCAGGGAGAACGCGGTGGTGGACGCCGCTGCGGGCAAGCAGGTCGGCACGCTGTTCTCGGCTGCGCATGCGGCTCACGAGATAACCCCGCGCAAGCTCTGGATAGCCCTGGGCGATTCGGCGCGCGGGTCCATCGTGGTCGACGACGGGGCGCGCCGTGCGCTCGAGCAGCGCGGGGGCTCGCTTCTCGTCGTGGGCGTCGCAGCGGTGGAGGGCGATTTCGCGGAAGGCGACATCGTCGACATCAAGGACCAGGCCGGCTACCTGTTCGCGCGCGGCCGCGTGTCCGCGAGCCGCGACGAGGCCGAGCTCGCCCTCGGGCGCACGCGCGAGGAGCTCTCGCACAACCGCCTGCTCGCCGAAATGGCGGACAAGCCGCTCGTGCACCGAGACGATCTGGTGATATTCGAATAAAGCCTGACGCTACAGGTCGCGATGGTTGAAAGTGCGCTTGCCGCTCGCGTAATCGCCGACGATGTGGCCTTGGCCTTCGAGCAGGTACTTGTAGGTGACCAGGCCTTCCAGGCCCACAGGTCCGCGGGCGTGCACTTTCGCAGTGGAAATGCCCACCTCGGCGCCGAATCCGTAGCGGAACCCATCGGCGAAGCGCGTCGAGCAGTTGCGGTACACGCCAGCTGAGTCGACCAGGCGCATGAACACGCCCGCTGCCTCATCGTCTTCGGTGATGATGCAGTCGGTATGGTGCGAGCCGTGCTCGTTCACGAAGTCGCATGCTTGCTCCACGCTGTCGATGAGGGTGATGGAAAGGGTGCATTCGAGGTATTCGCCTCGTCTGTCGCACGAATGCTCACGCCCGCCTGAGCGAGCGCCTCGCCCAGCTTGGGCAGGAACGCCGGAGCCGCCGCGCGCGCGACGAGGATGGTCTCAACCGCATTGCACGCTGCCGGGTACTGCGTCTTGGCGTCCACGATGACGCGGCATGCCAGGTCGAAATCGGCCGCGGCGTCCACGTAGATGTGGCACAGGCCGTCCGCATGGCCCATGACGGGGATCTTCGTGTGGTCCATGATATAGCGCACGAACGCGTTCGAACCGCGGGGGATGAGCAGGTCGACGCAGTCGTCGCATGCCAGGAGCTCGTCGATTTCAGCATGCGCTTCAACCTGCAGGAGGCATGCCTGCGGCAGCCCCGCTGCAACGGCGGCGTCGTGGATGATGCCGAAAAGCGCGCGGTTCGTTTCGGCGGTCTCGCTGCCGCCTTTGAGCACGGCGCAATTGCCGCTTTTCAGGCAGAGCGTGGAAATCTGCACGAGCGCGTCGGGCCGCGCCTCGAAGATGACGCCGATCACGCCGATGGGGCATGTCACACGGCGCAGCACGAGGCCCTCGTCGAGCTCGCGCAGGAGCGTCGTCTGGCCGGTGGGGTCGGGCAGGTCGGCGAGCTGCCGGATGCCTGCCAGCACGTCCTCGAGCTTATGCGCGTCGAAGCGCAGGCGCTGCACGATGCTTTGCGCCACGCCCGACTCCTCGGCGGCGGCGAGGTCGCGCGCGTTCGCCTCGAACACGGCGTCGGCGTTGGCTTCCAGCGCGCAAGCCACCGCTTCGAGCGCGGCATCGCGCTGCTCGCGAGCCGTGGACGCCAGGTACGGCGCCGCGGCCTTCATCTTCAAAACGTCTTCCCGAACCGTCATGGTCGATCCTTTCGCTTGGCGTTTCGGCCATTCTACCGCACGCATAGCCGCTTTCGGAAGAAGGCCGACTTTTCGAAACAGTTGGAAAAAGCCCGTTCTTCCCCAAACTACGGCTTTCAGACTTTACAATCGTG
>CACWWI010000158.1 GCA_902764575.1 uncultured Coriobacteriaceae bacterium | reverse complement strand
TTCGCCCGCACTTGGCGAAAAAAGTTGGCTCGAAGCGACGACGCGTCGAGCGTAGCCCGTCCCGGCGCCGCCGCAGCGGGAGGGCCGTGCGCGCAGTCCCGTCCAAGCCATCACAAATCCTCTTCCTCTAGAAGCCTGCGAACGCGGGCGCTCACCTGCCGTACGCGGCGATGGTCCTTGCCACCGGCGCTCACGCCCACGACCATGCCCTCGCTCTGCACCACGCCCGGGAAGTAGAAATCGCACTTGAAGCGGTCGCTGCACACGTTCACGAAAATGTCGCGCCGCTTGCATTCAGCCCATGCCTCGTCGTTGATCTCGTTGCTGTTCGTGCAGATGAACGCGATGTCGGCGCCGTCGAGCACCGACGGATCGTACTCGCGGTACACGAGCTTGATCGCGCCGTCGTCGGCGAACCGCTCGAGCTCGGGCGTGAACTCGGGCGCGTACACCACGATCTCGCCTGCGAACGGCAAGAGCGTGCGCACGCGACGCAGCGCGATGGTGCCGCCGCCCACGAACACGGCGCGCTTCTCGCTGAGGTCGACGAACAGCGGGAACAGCGCCCCCATGGGAGGCTTGGTATGCGCCATCGTCTCGCGGCGGCCAATCCAATCCCAGAACTCCTTCTCGCCCTGCGCGAGCAGGCGCTGGGCCGCTTCAATGGCTTGGGCATTCTCCGCGCCGATATCGGTGGTGAAGCTGTCGATGTCATGCAGCGTGCATCCGGGCACCTCGGCGATATCGGGATCGATGTCGTGTGGGATGGCCAGGTCGATGAGCGTGAGGCCCTCGAGCGGGCCGCTCTCGCCCTCGAGGCGGTCGCGCCTGATCGTGTAGTGGGGGCTCGTCGTGGCGCTCATCACCACCGTGCAGCGGTCGATGTACTTGTAGCGGTCCACGTAGGGAACGCTCTCGCATCCGCGCGGCACCGTCACGGCACCGTGCGTGTATTGGCGCACCGTCACGAGCACCTCGGCCCCCTGCTCAACCAGGGTCGACGCGGCCAGGCGCCCGTACTCGCCGTTGCCGATGACCATGCACGTGGCGTCTTGCAGGTTCACGCCACGCTCCCCGAGCAGCGCCACCGCCTGGTCGACGGCCGTGGCGTACGCCCGCGTGAAGCGCACGCCGCTCTTCACCTGCTTGGCGGCGGTAACCGCCTGGCGGAACAGCACCTCCAGCACGCTGTCGGCCACGCCTATCTCGCGCGAGTAGGCGATGGCCTGCTTCACCTGCGACACAATCTGGTCTTCGGCCACGATAGCCGAACGCAGGCCGCATGCCACCTGGAACAAGTAGCCGACCGCGAACTCGCCCGAACGGGTGGCGAAATACCGCGCGTTCTGCTCAGGGTCCACCATGTGCATCTCGCACATCACCGTGAACAGGGGGTCATCGGGCGGGGCGGGCACGCCGTCGAAGCTCGCCCACAGCTCGGTGCGGTTGCACGTCGCCAGCAGCACCACACCCGTGGCCCCAAGCTTGGCACGCGCGAGCGCTGTAACGTCCTCGCGCACGTCCGCAGGCAACGAGAACGCCGAGCGCACCTCGGCCGGGGCGAGCGAGTGGTCGGTCCCCACCATGCAGATCAGTTCATCGCGATTGCGTTCTTCCATCATCGCTTCTTCCGCTTCTTCAACACGTAGTTCAACACGCCGCCCACCACGATGATGGCCAGCGCAATCCAGAGCACCTTGATGGCCGCCTCCTGCGGAATGGCGTCCTTGTCGTCGATGGTGCTCGAGTAGAACGTCAGGTGATACTCGATCTCCACCGGGTCGCCCATCGCCGTTGTGTCGGCGATAGCCGAGAACTCCTCGTCCATCGCAACGATGGGAATGACGAACGTCGAGTTGCTGCCGTCATCGGTGAGGTTGTCGTAGCGCTGCTCGTCCACGATCATGTAGTCGTAATACGAGCTCGACCACAGCAGCCGCGCATAGGCATGGCCGTCCTGCACGATGAGCCACGTGGGCGAGCTCACCGACGCGCGCCCGCTGCCACCCGTCATGTTCACCTCGATGGAGTACTCCCCATCGGGCAGGTCGACGGCCACTGCCGCATACCCGTCGTCATGCACGGCTCCCGTAGCCACATCGGTCGATGTCTTGGCGGCCTCGGCACCGCCCCCCTCGATCGGATCGCCATATTGCGGCAAATCCACCAGCAACGCATCGGCGGGCAGCGTGGCGGCGTAGAACATGAGCTTGCGGTCGTACCACTGCTTGCGACGCTTGCTCCACGCCGCGCAGTCGATCTCAGCGTCGAGCGCCTCCACGGGCACGGTGAACGTCCAGGAGTCGCCGTTGAACTCGATGTAGTCGCTCGCAGGAGCTGCAGCGGCATCCTTCGCCGTGCCCATGTAGACAAGCGGATAGCTCTTGGAATCGAGCTCGAGAGCAGCAGTCATCTTGCCGTTGCTCACAGTGAGCTTGGCGCTTTTGATCTTGAAAAACGGCGAGGACGCCTCGGCTTGAATATCGTACGTGCCGTCCTTCACCTTGCTGCCGTCGATGGGCTGCATTCCCTCCAGAAGGAGCGCCTTCGCTTTCGCCGTCTCGTTATCGGGCGCAACCTTGCCGTGCGTTTCGTCGGCATGGGCGCAGAACGGGAAAACGAAGGCACTGAACGCAAGCGAAATTGCGGCGAACAAGATAATCGCTGCAATGGAGAGGGCCTTCGTATGCAGTGCAGCCCTATCCACGCAGAGCGACTTCCCTCAACATGATCGATTGGCGCACATGCTCGCACACGAGCTCCTGGATGCCCTCGTACTCGCCGAGGCCCTTCAGCAAGGGCTCGGCGCGCAGGCCGCGTGCCCTAATCCGATTCGCCCAGGAGTCCTCGTCGTCGCCCGCCATGTCGTTGAGCGCATGGTCGCCCGCGACGATCATGAGCGGCGCCAGGTGGACGCACGGCGCACCGCACGCCTCGATGAGCGGCCACATCTCGTCGAACGAGGGGCGCCCTTCCACGGTCGCAACGAAGAACCGCTTGCAACCGAGCGTGGCGAACTCCGCCTGAACCCGGCCGTACACGTCGTTCGGCCCGTAGACAACTGAGCCGACCTCGGTGCCGTGCCCCATGAGCATCACCGCGTCCTCGGGAGGGATGTCTGCGAACTCGTCGCGGATGATGCGCGCGACGGTCTGCCTGTCATCGCTCGACCACAGCATCGGTTTCGTGATGCGCGCGGCGCGGTTGCCGGCGGCAAGCCACGCGTTCACCATCTTGGTGATCTTCGCCATCTCGGCGCCCTGCATCAGGCACATCGTCGACACGATCACGTCGTCGATGCCGTCGGCCGCCATGCGGGCAAGCGCCATCTCCACCGTATCGTGCTCTTCGCCCCGTTCCTTCTTCACCTTGGAGATGAGCCGCTGGCTCGACCACGCGGTGTAGAAAGGCCAATCGGGGAATTCCTCCTGCAGTTTCCCGTTAATCGCATCGATCGTTTTAACGCGCGTTTCCTCGTGCGAAGTTCCGAAGCTCACCGACAGCAGCCCGTTCATGCTTCCTCCGTCTCAGATGTCAATCCCCCAAAAAAACCGCTCACGTATACCATACCAAACACCCATCAACCTAGAGGTTCTTCTTCTTGTAAATAAAGGCGAACGAGATGGCCGCGAACACCACCAAGTACGCGAGCAGCACGACGATCCCCATGAGGTTGGGATCGTTGCCCTGCGCGATGGCACGCACCATGTCGGACGTCTGCGACAGCGGCAGCGCCGACACGAACTCTTTGATGCCGTGCGGCATCTGGTCGGTGGAGAAGAACGTGTTGCACAGGAACGACATGGGCATGATGATGTAGGTGTTGAAGCGCGGCGCGTCGGTGTAGCTCTTGGCCAAGAACGAGAGCGCCACGGCGATGGTGGCGAACACGGTCCCGTTCAGGAACATGATCGCGAACGACAGCGGGCTGAACACGAGCGACGTGCGGATGGGAGAGATCAGCAGTAGGATGACCACTGCCGCGTACATGCCGCGCAGCGCACCGCCCACGATCTGCCCCACGATGAACTGCCATAGCGGCGTGGGCGACACCATCACCTGGTCGAGCGCCTTTTCGTAGAGGCGCTGCACACTCATGTTCTGCGACACCGCCGAGAAGCTACCCGTCATGGTGACCATAGCCACGATGCCGGGGATGAGGAAGTTGAGGTAGGGCTCGCCGTGCGAGGTGGTCTGGATGCCCAGCCCGAACACCAGCAAGTACATGAGCGGGGAAATCATGGCGGCAACCGTGATCTTGTAGAAGTCACGCTTGAACTCCGCCCATTTTTCCCATAGTACCGTGATGATTCCCATAGTTTCAGCTCCGCCGCACGGGACGAGTGTCCTCAGAGGACGCCCACCTCGCTATCCTTTCGTAATGCGGTGACCCACCCTTTCCACGAACACGTCTTCCAATGTCGTCGCGCGCAGCACAGCGTCTTCGGGCAGCCCGCGCAGCCGTTCGATTGCCGCCTCGCGCGTGGGGAAATACTCGCTTTGCAGCTTGCCGTCTTCCAGCTGGTCAACGGCGAAGGGGCCCAGCTGGTTGATGAGCGCCAGCGGCGCGTCAACGACGTCGAGCTTGCCGCCGTCGATGAACGCCACGCGGTTGCAGAGCGCCTGCGCCTCGTCGATAAAATGCGTCGTCAGCAAGATGGTGAGGTTGCGCTCCTTCAGGCTGCGCAGCAGGTCCCACATCTGGCGACGGGCCAGCGCGTCCATGCCCGCCGTGGGCTCGTCGAGCAGCAGGATCTCGGGCTCCACCATCAGCGCACGGCAAATCATGAGCTTGCGCTTCATGCCGCCGGAAAGGTGCCGCACCGTGCGGTGCCCGAAATCCGAGAGCCCCGCGAACGCGAACAGCTCCTCGGTCTTGGCGCGGATATCCTTCTTGCGCATGTAATACAAGCGGCCCTGGTACTCCATGACCTCGTTCATCGTCATGTCCTGGCGCATGGAGAACTCCTGCGTCACCACGGACAGCTTGCGCTTCACGGCGGCGGCCTTGCGTGTGAGCTGCTCCCCGTCCACCAGAATCTCGCCGGATGTGGGCAGCAGAACCGTCGACATCATCGAGATGGTCGTGGTCTTGCCGGCGCCGTTCGGCCCGAGCAAGCCCAGGAACTCGTTCGTCTCGATGGTAAGGTTCAGGTGGTCAACCGCCGTGAAATCACCGAAGTGCTTTGTGAGGTCGCGGATCTCGATCATGGCCCGATGTTACGCGCCTTTCACGATGACAACCGAGAAGTAGTCGCCGTCGTCGTCGATGTCCGCCAGATGTTCGAACACCTTCTCGTCGGGAAGGCCGCAGTTCGCCACCATGCTGGCCCGGTCGAGCTCCCCGCGCGCGGCAAGCTTGTCGCGCAGCTCGTGGACGGCCTTGCCGGATTTCATGAACACCTTGTTGGCGGGCACGTCTAGGATCTCGTCGACATTGCCCGACATGACCGGCGAGACGAGCAGGCGCTCGGACCCTTCGCAGAGCACCATGCCGAGCCGTGCCGCGCTCGCAGAAAAGGACGTGACGCCCGGGACGATTTCCACGTCGTAGCCGGCAGCGCGCACCTGCTCGTTGACGGGAGCAAAGCTGGCATACACGCCGATGTCACCGAGGCACAGGTAGGCGACGTTGCGCCCAGCGGCCAGATGCTCGCAGATCGTCCGCGCGTTCTCGGCGTAGGCCGCCTGGCGGACGCTCGCATCGCGCGTCATGGGCGTCGGGCACTCGATCTGGGGCTTGCCTTCGATGTGGTCCGCCGCAATGGAAAGCGCCGTCTGACGGCCATGCCCGATATTGGGCACCGCGATGACGTCGGCTTCACGGATGGCACGCACCGCCCTCAATGTCAGCAGCTCCGGATCGCCCGGGCCCACGCTCACGCCGTACAATATGCCCTTGGACATGCTGTGCCCTTTCTCTTGTTAAGCACCTGAAATTCTAGCCGAACACAGGCTGCTATTCATCCTCAAGTCTAATGTTCCCGCTGATGGGATCGAACACGCCCGGCTCCAGGTCGTACAGCTCGTTTATGATGTCCGCGGTGAAGATCTCGTCGGCCGTGCCCTGCGCGCACACGCAATCGCCCTTGATGCACATCACGTAATCGCTCACCTTGCGCGATCGCCCTTGATGCACATCACGTAATCGCTCACCTTGCGCGCGAGCGGCAGCTCGTGCAGCGACATGATGACGGCCACGTCGCGCGTGCGCACGAGGCGGCGCAGCACGTTCAGCAGCTCGATCTGGTAGTGGATGTCCAGGTAGTTCGTCGGCTCGTCGAGCATGATGACGTGGGGCTCCTGCGCGATAGCGCGCGCGAGCATGATGCGTTGGCGCTGGCCATCGGAGATCTGCATGAAGTCGCGGTCGCGCAAGTCCCACACGTGCACCATGTCCATGGCCTCGCGCACCTTCTGCCGGTCCTCGTCGGCGAGGATGCCC
>CACWWI010000157.1 GCA_902764575.1 uncultured Coriobacteriaceae bacterium | reverse complement strand
GCCCGCGCGGGCCAGCGCATGGGCGCCGGCTACACGGAGGTCGTGACGGCGCGCGAGGCCGTCGACGTGGTGCGCATCGCGTCGCCGTCGCTCGTCGTGCGGCCTTTCGACGAATGGCAGCCGAAGGACTTGCCTTCCAGCAGCGAGGGCAAGCCCCTCGCCGTGTGCATCGGCCCGGGGTTCGAAGGTGCCCCCGATGAGTCGGATCTGGTGGTGCGCGTGCTCAAGCGCGCCCAATGCCCGGTGCTCGTCGATGGTGGAGGCCTTGCCGACCTCGGTTCGGCGAAAGCCCTCAAGCAGCTGGTGATGCGCTCCGAGAAGGGCATGCCCACGGTGCTGACGCCGCACGGCGGCGAGGCCGCGCGCCTGGCGAAGCACTTCAGCTTGACCACAGACAATCCCGGGCAGCTGGCAGCCGGTCTGTCGCTCGCGCTGCATGCCGTCGTCGTGTTGAAGGGCCCCGACACGTACGTCGCCCGGGGGAAGCGCGTGGGGGTTATGCGCGAGGGGACGCCCGTCCTCGCGAAAGCTGGTACGGGCGACGTGCTGGCCGGCATGATCGCCGCGCTGCTCGCGCAGGGCTTCGACCCGTACGATGCGGCGCTTGCTGGAGCGCAGCTGCATGCGCGCGCAGGTGTTGTTGCCGGTAGGGCCTATACGGCGGTGAGCGCGACGGCCGAAGACGTGATCGAGTTCATCCCCGAAGCCCTCCGCTCCTACGAGGAGTTCGCGGCACTCGAATGATGGGGCTCCCCAAACGGTTACAATAGGGCGGCGGCAATTTCGCCGCCCTTTTTCGTGAGGAGCACTCCATGGCCGATACGTTGAGCCTGTTCGACGACGATGTCCGCGAGCGCATCGAGGCGTTGCGCAAGGAAATCGAGCACCATACGTACCTGTACTACGTGAAGGACGCGCCCGAGATCTCGGACGGCGCCTTCGACTCGCTCATGCGCGAGCTGCGCGAGCTCGAGGCGGAGCATCCGGAGTTCGCCGACCCCAATTCGCCCACGCAGCGCGTCGGCGGGGCGGTGGGCGACCAGTTTGCGCCCGTGCAGCACGAGCGGCGCATGTACTCCATCGACGACGCCATGGACTTCGACGAGCTCGAAGCGTGGATGGACCGCGTGGAAGAGGCGCTCGGAAGCCTTCCCGAGCTGGTATGCGAGCTGAAGATCGACGGCAGCGGCATCGCGCTCACCTACGAGGACGGAGCGCTCGTGCGCGCGGCCACGCGCGGCGACGGCACGACGGGCGAGGACGTGACGGCGAACATACGCGCGATCAAGGACGTGCCGCTCCACCTGCGCGAGGCGGGCATGCCGGGCATCGTGCGCGACGGCTCGGTGGAGCTGCGCGGCGAGGTGTACATGCCCAAGGCGAGCTTCGAGTCGCTCAACCGGGCGGCCGAGGCCAACGGGAAGCCGGGCTTCGCGAACCCCCGCAACGCCGCGGCAGGCTCGTTGCGCCAGAAGGACCCCACCATCACGGCGGGGCGCGACCTGTCGTCGTTCATATACGCCGTGGCCGACGAGCAGGCGCTCGCGGCAACCGGCCAATTCGAGTTGCTCGAGTGGCTCGGGCAGGCGGGCTTCCACGTGAACCCCGACGTCAAGCTCGTGAAGACGCGCAAGGACGTGCGCGCGTTCTGCGAGCAGGCGCTCGAGAACCGCGACGGGCTGCCTTACGACATCGACGGCGTGGTGGTGAAGGTGAACTCGTTCACCCAGCAGGCGGCCATGGGCTACACGGCTCGCGCGCCGCGCTGGGCGATTGCGTTCAAGTTCCCGCCCGAGGAGAAGGCGACCAAACTGCTCGACATCACCGTGCAGGTGGGCCGCACGGGCGCGCTCACGCCCGTGGCCGAACTCGAGCCGGTGCGCGTGGCCGGGTCGGTGGTGGCGCGCGCGACGCTCCACAACGAGGACGAGGTGCGCCGCAAGGACGTGCGCATTGGCGACACGGTCATCGTGCGGAAGGCGGGCGACGTGATCCCCGAGGTGCTGGGGCCGGTTGAGTCGTTGCGCCCTGCGGGCGCCGAGCCGTGGACCATGCCGGGCACCTGTCCGAGCTGCGGGTCGCCCGTCATCCGCGAGGAGGGCGAGGTGGCGTACCGCTGCATCTCCATCGATTGCCCCGCGCAGGCGCAGGAGCGCCTCGTGCACTGGGCGAGCCGGGGTGCCATGGACATCGACGGCATGGGCGACGAGATCGTCGGCCGCCTGGTGGAGTCGGGGCGCGTGACGGACGTGGCCGATTACTACTCGCTCGACGAGGTGGAGCTCTCGCTGCTCGACATGGGCCGCGTCAACAAGGAGGGCAATCCCATCCGCCTGGGCGAGACCGTGGCGAAGAAGCTCGTGGCCCAGATCGACGAGAGCCGCGGCCGCGGGTTCGCGCGCGTGCTCTTCGGCATCGGCATACGCCACGTGGGCAAGACCATGGCCGAGGGCATCGCAGCAGCGTATCCGTCGATGGATGCGCTCATGCAGGCGGGCGAGGAGGACCTCGCCGCAGTGGAGGGCGTGGGTCCCAAGATCGCGCACAGCATCTACGTGTTCCTGCGCACCCCCGACAACGTGCAGGTCATCGAGCGCCTCCGCACACGCGGCGTGGTCATGGAAAGCGAGGCCCTCGACGAATCGGAGCAGCTGCCGCAGACGCTCGCGGGATTGACGTTCGTGCTCACCGGGGCGCTCGTCCAGTCGGGCATGACGCGCGACGAGGCGGGCGCGGCGCTCAAGGCCCGTGGCGCCAAGGTGTCGGGCAGCGTGTCGAAGAAGACAAGCTTCGTGGTGGCGGGCGAGGCTGCCGGCTCGAAGTACGACAAGGCGATCTCGCTCGGGGTCCCCGTCCTCGACGAGCAACAGCTCCTCGCAATTTTGGAAACCGGTGAGCCGCCTGCCGTATAATCAGGGCAGACGACATGCACGAACGTGAGAGTTAGGAGATCGAATGAGAGCAGGCAATATTCTGGCAATCATCTTGGGAGTACTCGTAATAGCCGGCGGCGTCTGGTGCCTCATGACGCCGCTTCAAACCGTTATCGCCATGGCGTGGCTCATCGGCTTCATGATGGTGGTCGACGGCATAGCGAACATCGTCACCTGGTTCCAGCTGCGCAAGTTGGGAGAATCCAACGGCTGGGCCCTCGCCGCTGCCATTATCTCGATCATCCTCGGCGTGGTCGTGCTCTGCAACTTCTTCATGCAGGCGTTCCTGGCCGAGTTCATCACCTACCTGGTTGCCGCATGGCTTGTCGTGTCGGGCATCATGCGCATTGGGTTCGGCTGGCGCATGCGCACGGCTCAGAAGGAAACTCCGGCCGAGACGTTCGGTACCCGCTGGTACATCGTGCTCATCATGGGAATCTTGCTCGTCGTGATGGGCGTCATAAGCTTTATCGCGCCTGTTTTCCTCGCAGAGGCAATCGGCATGCTCATCGGCATCAGCATCATCATGATGGGTGTCAGCATGATCGCGCTCGCCTTCTAAACCGATGGGGATTGTTTATCGAGCAGATGCAAATACTGGGCTGTATTATGTCAAAACAAAAATAATACTTGACAAAGAATAATATCTCCCCTAAAGTACAAACCAGCCGATACAAGAGAACCTTCCAAAACTCCTTTTCTCGGGTTCACTCGGTCAGCCAGGGATGCGTTCCCCCTCAGTGCCCCTGGCGACACCAAGGCGGCGAGGCTCTTCCCCCTCGGCTTCGCCAGCCGAAACTCGGACTGGGCCGCATCGTGTCGATGCGGCCCCTTTCCTTTTGTGCAGCTTTCGAAGCATACAAAACGGGCGGACCCTTCGCGGGTCCGCCCGTTAAGCGGTATGCGCTGGAAGCGCTTTAGTGGCGATGCTTGCAGCGATGCCCGTGACCATGGCCGTGACCATGGCCGTGATGGTGCTTGCAGCACTTGCCCTTGCCCTTGCGATGATGCTTGCGGCCCTTGCCCTTGCCCTCGATGCCGGCTTCCTTGCAGGCGAGGATCAGTTTCTCGGTGATGGCGTCGAGCTGCGCGCGCTCGTCGTCGGACAGGACGGCCAGGATCTCGTCGGCGGTCTTGTCCTGGGCGGCCTCGTGCTTCTCGGCGATCTTGCGGCCGTCGTCGGTCAGGCGCAGGGCGTAGGTCTTCTTGCCCTCGACCTCCTCGATGGTCACGTAGCCGTTGCGCTGGGCCTTGCGCACGACGTCCTTCAGCGCACCGCGGCTCAGGCCGAGCTTGTTCACGAGCTCGCGCTGGGTCGCGCCGTCGTTGGCGAGCAGCTCGCGCAGCAGGGCGCCCTGCCCGCGCTTGTAGCTCTTCGGGCCGTTCTTGCGCTGGGCGAGGCGCACGAGCTTCGTGGCCTTCTTCATCTGCGCGAGGGTCTTTACAGAATCGTTCATGGTATACCTCGTTTCTTCGTTTACGCTTTCTTCATTGAAAAGGGCCCCAGAGGCCCGTTCAAACGGCTCGTTACTATACTCGCTAACATGGGGCAATTGAACATTATTCATGTAATATTCAAAACACTTCCAAAACACCAGATGAATAGCAAGAAAATAATTATCCTTCGCTATAGAGAAAGATAAACAAGTCGTCACGTTTCATCACGGTTCGTACTTAGGGTGGCTGAGAGATGACGAAGCAATGCTGCGCCATCCTGACGAAACTCTGCGGGAATATTATCCGCAAACAGATATGTTCGAATAGTAATAGAATATTCGAAGACGAAAAGATATAAAGACGAGGATAATACTAGGCTTTACATGATTGCGTGGAGTGATGGCAATGGTTCGCATTTCTGATGCTCGGCTCGATTATTTCATGGCCGAGGACGTTCCCTACCTCGACCTCACGAGCGAGGTTCTCGGCATTGGCGATGCGTCTGGCGAGATGGAGTACTTCTCGCGCGAGGCGTGC
>CACWWI010000156.1 GCA_902764575.1 uncultured Coriobacteriaceae bacterium | reverse complement strand
ACGCGCGCGGAAAGCCGCGGATTAGCGCTCCTCGATGGGCCGGTACTCGCGGGCGCGCGAGCCGAACGTGGCCTTGTAGGCGGGGCGCATGATGCGACGTCCCGACACGATTTCCTCGAAGCGGTGCGCCGCCCAACCCGCCATGCGCGCACAGGCGAACAGCGGGGTGAACATGTCCTCGGGAATGCCGAGCATGGCATACACCAGGCCCGAGTACATGTCCACGTTGGCGCACATGTCCTTGGTGGTGCCCTTCACATCGCGCAGGACCGCGGGCGACAGGCGCTCGATGCTCTCGAGCAAGCGGAACTCGCGCTCGAACTCAGAGCCCTCCGCCAGCTCGCGCGCGAACTGCTTGAGGATGACGGCGCGGGGGTCCGACTTCGTGTACACCGCATGGCCCATACCGTAGATGAGTCCCGTGCGGTCGAACGCCTCCTTCTTCACGACGCGCGTAAGGTAGGCGACCACCTCGTCGTCGTTGTCCCAGTCGTCGATCTCGCACTTGGCCTCGGCCTGCATGGCGCGAATCTTGTGGTTGGCGCCGCCGTGGCGGCTGCCCTTCAGCGAGCCGATGGCCGCGGCGTACGTCACGTACGGGTCGGTGTCCGCAGACGTGAGCACGCGCGTGGTGAACGTGGAATTGTTACCGCCGCCGTGCTCGGCATGGATGCACAGCATGATGTCGAGCATGCGCGCCTCCTCGGGCGTGAACTGGCGGTCGAGGCGCAGCATCGACAGGATGGTCTCGGCAGTGGACTGCCCGGGGATGAACGGGTGCATGATCATGGACCCGTTGTTGAAGCGCGATTCCTTCGCGTAGTACGAGAACACCATGATGCGCGGCAGGCGCGAGATGAGCGAAATGGCCGTCTTGATCTCGTGGTCGAAGCTGCGGCTCTCGGCCTCGGGATCGTGCGCGTACAGCGAGATGATGGTGCGCGCGAGTGTGTTCATGATGTCGCTGGGCGTATCGCGCAGGATCATGGACGTCGTAAAGCCGTCGGGAAGGTCGCGCTCCGAGTCGATGACGGCGACGAAGCGGTCGAGCTGCTCCTGGGTGGGAAGCTCGCCCAACAGCAGCAGGTACGCGATTTCCTCGAACCGGAACCGGCGGTCGTCGTCGGGAGAGCCCAGCAAGTCTTTCAGCTCGTAGCCGCGGAACAGGAGCGATCCCTCGTCGGCCACCTTCACGTCGTCGGATATCACATAGCCGTGAACGTTGGAAATACTGGTCACGCCGGCGAGCACGCCCGTGCCATCGGCATTGCGCAGGCCGCGCTTCACGTCGAAACGCTCGTAGAAGCTCGGGTCGACCGAATTGATGGCCGCGAACTGGTCGTAGAGTTCGAATGAGCGGTTGTCGTTCGTATCTGCCATGTTCATACCTCTTTTCAGGAAGCAAGTCGTTCCATCCTAGCAAAACTGATTGCAACTGCGTGGACATTCCGTGATTGAGCGCGAAATCCTCGTTGACAGCATGGGGTGCATGATGCAGAATTACCGATGCTGTTTTAAGCGCGCCCTTACCTCAGCTGGATAGAGGACCTGACTACGAATCAGGGCGTCGTAGGTTCGAATCCTACAGGGCGCGCCAGCTTGATCCACAACCCCGCGCTGCGGGGTTGTTTGTTTTTTCGGGCCTCTTCCCTGGATTCGAGCCCCGCCCCTAATGCTATGATTCTGGTAACCATTTCTTACCGGCGGGACGGAGGTTTGTCATGGCTTCATCCGACTTCAAGGGTTTCGAGCTCGTTAACGGGCAGGTTCACATCACCGAACCGGCTTCGTTGCTGACTGACGACGGGAAGCTCGCGTGCGTGGGCTACGCCACGTCCCAGCTCCTGAACTACGACCGCACGCGCATCGCCGCTTCGAAGCTGCGCATCAAGGAATGGGACTACTACCTGGTGAACGACGACGACTACGCGCTCGCCTTCACCATCGGCGACATGGGATACATCACGCTCGTGTCCGCCTCGCTGCTCGACTTCACGAAGGGCACGTTCATCACGCAAAGCACCATGGGGCTCCTCCCGCTCGGGCGCCTGAACATGCCTTCCTCGTCTGCCCAGGGCGTAACCAAGTTCGCCGACAAGCGCGCTGCCATGACCTTCGAGGTGGCGGACGGCATGCGACGCCTCGTCGTGAACTTCGCCGACTTCGACAACGGAAATCCGCTCATCGCCGAGATCGTGCTCGACCAGGAACCGCGCGACTCGATGGTGATCGCCACCCCCTGGGCCGAAGACCCGAAAGCCTTCTACTACAACCAGAAGATCGTCGGCATGCGCGCTATCGGCGAGTTCGCGCTCGGGAACCTGCACCACACGTTCAATGACGCGAATTCGTTCGGCCTGCTCGACTGGGGGCGCGGCGTATGGACGCGCGACAACACCTGGTTCTGGGGCGTGGCGCAGGGCTGGCAGAACGGGAAGCGCTTCGGCATGAACCTCGGCTACGGGTTCGGCGACACCACGGCGGCATCCGAGAACATGGCCTTCATCGACGGCGTGGCGCACAAGCTCGGCCGCGTCGACTTCGGCATCCCCGTTCGCGACCAGGACGCCAAGACCGTCGGCGACCGCTACGACCTCATGGAACCCTGGCACGTGACCGACGACGAGGGCAGGCTCGACCTCACCTTCACGCCCGACATAGACCGCTGCGACTACATCGACCTGAAGCTGGTCATCAGCGATCAGCACCAGGTGTTCGGCCTGTTCAACGGCTTCGTAAAGCTCGACGACGGCACGACGTTCGAAATCCGCGATCTGCGCGGTTCCGCCGAAGCGGTCCACAACATGTACTAGGATAGGAACGAACAACGATCGGGCGTCTTGCCCCGACAATCGAAAGGACAGCTGCGTGGCAAGCCCCGAGAACGACGAAGAACAGAAACAACCGAAGCTCTTCTCCGCCATATTCATCGCCGTCGTCGGCGTGGCCCTCTTCAGCTTCATCTCGGGCCAGGGCCTGAACGCAGGCACGTCGGTGTACGTCGACCGCCTCGGCGGCACGGCCACGTTCGCGGGC
This sequence comes from uncultured Coriobacteriaceae bacterium, assembly GCA_902764575.1. Lineage (GTDB taxonomy): Bacteria > Actinomycetota > Coriobacteriia > Coriobacteriales > Eggerthellaceae > UBA9715. Next base: position 1,933 of record CACWWI010000156.1, on the reverse strand, counting down.
CTCACCGGCTCGGTGTTCTCGGCAGCCGCGCTCGTGAGCAGGCTCGTCGCAGGCCCCATGGCCGACAAGCGCGGGCGCTTCATCGTCATGCTCTCAGGGGGCCTCATCATGTTCGCGGGCATGGTGGGCGCGGCCGTGTTCGACGGCTTGGACACGCTTCTGCTGTGGCGCGTCTTGCAGGGAGTGGGCTTCTCGGCGACGACGACCGCAGCGGCCACGGCCGCAGCCGACGTCTTGCCGGTCGAGCGGCTCGGCGAGGGCATCGGCTACTACGGGCTGGGGCAAGCGATCGCGATGGCCGTCGGGCCCGCACTCGCCATCGGGCTCGTGGCGTTCGAGCCGCCCTCGGTCCTGTTCCGCGGGTTCGCCGTGGCTGCGGGCATCGTCGTGCTGCTCTGCTTCGCGTGCCGCTACGAACGCCATCCCGAAAGGCTGCCCGAAACGGCGACCTACCGCATCGAGCTCGCCAAGGCCAAGGACGAATCCGCCGAGTCCGCCAAGCCGAAGGAGAGCAGACTGAAGTCGTTCTTCGTGCGCGAGGCACTCGCGGGCGGCATTCCCATCTTGGTGCTGACGCCGGCTTACAGCTTCGGCGTCTTCTTCGTGAGCTTGCTCGGGGCCACCATGGGCGTCGGCAACGCGGGGCTGTTCTTCACGCTGTCCGCCGTCGTCATGATCATCATCCGGCTGTCTTCCAAAGCGTTCATGGACCGCATCCTGCCCATCAAGCTGTTCTCTGCGGCCGTCGTGGCGGGAATCGTCTGCTTCTCGCTGCTGCTGGTCACGTCGCTACCCGTACTCGACGCCGGCGCGCGCGACATCGTATTCTACGCGGCCGGCGTGTTCTACGGGCTGTTCTTGGGCGTAGCGCTTCCCGTGAACCAGACGGTGGCCGTAAAGAACTCGCCCTCGGATCGCTGGGGCGCCGCAAACGGCCTGTACTTCATGCTGATGGACGTGGGGTTCATCATAGCGTCGATTTTGTGGGGCATGACGAACGACGCCTTCGGCTTCACGTTCAGCCTGGTGGGCGTGCTCGGGTTCCTGGTCGCCTCGATCATCGTGGCGTACCTGGCATATCCCCCGTTCGCAAAGCGCCGCGAAGAGAAGAAGTAGAACGAGCGGCCACCACCCGTGCGATTACCAGCCCTTGCGGAAGGTCAACACGTTGGTGTCGCCCACGCGTTCGTAGGTCATGTCGTCCACGCTGTTCTTGGCCATGAGGATGCCCAAGCCGCCGATCGGCACTTCCGCGATGTCGTCGGGCGTCACCGCATCGGGCTTGGCCAGCGGGTTATACGGGACGCCATCGTCGGAGATCGTCACCGTGAGCGAGGGCGGGTTGGCTTCGTATTCGAATCCAATGCACACTTCGCCGGGGTCGTCCTCTGCGTTATCGGGGTACGCGTAGTGGCACACGTTCACGAACAACTCTTCGGCAGCGATGTCGAGCGGGTTGTACGCCGAAGCCGGTGCGCCACGGCGATGCAGCTCCTCGTGGATGAAGTTGATTACGTGGATGAGCTGCTTCACGTCGGCCGGCAGCACCATGACCGCCTTCTTCTCGGGAGGCACGCCGTAGCGCATCGTGAGCATCGTGATGTCGTCCGATTGCTCGGCGTCCAGCGTGAAGTCGGTTATGGCACGGCGCACGCCTACGCTGATCGATCGCGCGTTCAGGCCCTCGTACTCCTCAAGCGTTTCCAACAGCCGGTTCTCACCGAACAAGCTGCCGTTCACGTCCATCGCCTCGGTCACGCCATCCGTGTAAAGATACAGCGTGTCGTTCGTCTCCAGTTGGCGCTCGTAGCGCTCGTACGGCAGGCCGTCGAAGAGCCCGAGCGGCATGCCGGACACTTCGCGAATCCATTCCCACTGCCCGCCATGGTGCAGGAGCGGCGGGTTGTGGCCGGCGTTCACGTACGACAGCAGG
>CACWWI010000155.1 GCA_902764575.1 uncultured Coriobacteriaceae bacterium | reverse complement strand
CCGAACAGATCGTCCTGGAGCGATTGCAGCTCGCCCCACTGCTCTTCGTAGACGGGGTCGGAATCCTGGAAGCCTCCCTCGAGCGCCGCCTCCTCGAGCCCTTCGGTGATGGCATCGAAATCGGACGGATCCTCGGGAAGGTCGAACCCGTACTCCTCCGCGATCGCGCGGGCCTGGGCCGCGCGGATCGCCGCCAACGCGGTCTGGCGCGCATCGGAGAGGTACACCGACTCGAGCAGCATGCTCCGCGCGACGAACTGCGTGACGTTGGGATCGACGCCCGTGACGCGCATCACCTGCGCAATCGAGTCCGGCGAGAGCGAGAGGAGGGCCGCGCCGTCCATGTCCGTCGCCTCGCCGATGGCGGTCTCGAGCATGTCGGCGGCCGACTGGGGATCGGGGTGCTCCTTGTTTCCCGCACGCTCCGCGGCGCGGTTCATCGCCTGGAAGAACTGCAGGAGCATGCGAACGAGGTAGTCTTGCTCCAGCATATTAGAACCCCTCGGGCGGGACCATGCCGATGTGCTCGTAGGTGCGCGCCGTGGCCTGGCGGCCCTTCGGCGTGCGGATCATGAGCCCCTGCTGCATGAGGAACGGCTCGTACACGTCCTCGAGCGTGTCGGGCTCCTCCGAAAGCGCGCTGGCGAGCGTGGTGAGGCCCACGGGACGGCCACCGAACTGCACGGCGAGCATCTCGAGGATGCGGTTGTCCATGGCGTCGAGGCCGAGCGAGTCCACCTCGAAGAAGCTGAGCGCCTGCGCTGCGACGTCTTCGGTGATGCAGCCGTCGCCGCGCACCTGCGCCCAGTCGCGCACGCGCTTGAGCAGGCGGTTCGCGAGGCGCGGCGTTCCGCGGGAGCGACGCGCGATCTCGAGCGCACCGTCCTCCTCGATGTCGACGTCCAAGATGGCGGCCGACCTCATGACGATGGCGGCCAGCTCCTCGGGCGTGTAGTACTGCAAGCGGAAGGCGATGCCGAAGCGGTCGCGCAGGGGGCCGGTGAGCAGGCCCGTGCGCGTCGTGGCGCCGATGAGCGTGAAGCGCGGCAGGTCGAGGCGGATCGACCGCGCAGCCGGGCCCTTGCCCACCACGATGTCGAGCGCGAAGTCCTCGAGCGCCGGGTAGAGCACCTCCTCGACCATGCGGTTCATGCGGTGGATCTCGTCGATGAACAGCACGTCGCCCTCTTCGAGGTTGGTGAGGATGGCCGCCAGGTCGCCCGTGCGCTCGATGGCCGGGCCGCTCGTCGTCTTGATGTTGGCGCCGAGCTCGTTGGCGACGACCGTCGCGAGCGTGGTCTTGCCGAGCCCCGGAGGGCCGCTGAACAGGATGTGGTCGGCCGCCTCGCCGCGCGCCTGCGCGGCCTCGATCATGATGGCGAGCGATTCCTTCACCTTCTCCTGGCCCAGGTAGTCCTTGAGGTACTTCGGGCGCAGGCTGCGGTCGATGGCGAGGTCTTCCTCCTGCAGCTCGGCGTTCATCGCGCGCGCACCCTCGTCGGGGACGAGCGAACCGTGCGCCTGCTGCATGCCCGCGTCGAAGACCAGGCCCTCTAGTTCGATTCCAGACATCTGCTTCCCATCCGTGCGTTACGCGCCGAGCTTCTTCAACGCGTATTGTAGCAGCGAGCTCTCGGTGCCATCTTCGGGCGCGCCCTTCAGCGCCAAATCGATCTCGCCCGTGGTGAACCCCATCGACAGCAGGGCCTCCTTGGCGCCCTCGAGCGCCTGGTTCACCACGCGCTCGTCCTGCCCGAACAAGCCGCCGATGCCCTGGTCGAGCGACCCCTTCAGCTCCAGGATGATGCGCGACGCCGTTTTCTTGCCGACGCCGGGGATGCGCTGGACCGCCGCGACGTCTTGCGCCGCGATAAGGTCGGCCAGCTGCGAGGGAGCATACGACGACAGCGCGGCGAGCGCCACCTTCGGCCCCACGCCGCTCACGGTGATGAGCTTCTCGAACAGAGCCTTCTCCTCCAAGCTGAGGAAGCCGAAGAGCGACATGCCGTCATCGCGGACCTGCAGGTAGGTGTGCACGGTCACGTGCTCGCCCGTTGCCGGCAGCTTGGCCAGCCCGGCCTGGGACATGCCCACTTCGAAGCCCACGCCTCCCACGTTCACAAACGCGCTTGCAAGCGTCTTTCCCGCCAACGTACCATCCAGGAACGCGATCATCGCGTAGCCACCTTTCCTTCCAGCCCCTCGTGGGTCGTGTAGCAGATCGCCGCCGCGAGCGCGTCGGCCGCATGGTCGGGACGCGGCACGCTGTCGAGCGCCAGCAGCTGCTTCACCATGTACTGAACCTGCTCCTTCTCGGCGCCGCCAGCGCCCACCACGGCGAGCTTGATCTGCTTGGGTGAGAACTCGCCCACATCCATGCCCGCGTTCGCGCACGCCACGAGCGCCGCGCCGCGCGCCTGACCCGTGGCGAAGGCGGCCGTTATGTTCTGCCCGAACCATACCGTCTCGATGCCCACGCACGTCGGGCGGTAGCGCTCCGCCACGGCGCCAATCTGCTCGTGGATCTTCGCGAGCCGCTGTGCGAGCGGCATGTCCGACGGCGTGGAGACGCACCCGTACGCCATGCATGTCAGCCGCGAGCCGCGCTGCTCGATGACGCCCCAGCCGGTGTTCGCGAGACCGGGGTCGATTCCGAGTATGATTCGTTCCTTGCCCATGCGCTTATCATAGAACATATGTTTGGGTCATGCAAGCAACGGGGAGTTCTTGAGCTTCCCCAAAAGCGGGTTACCAGTCCAGATCGAACTCCTCGATGAGGGCGTCCTTGAGGGCGGCGGTATCTGCGGCTTCAAGGATCAGCGCGATGATGTCGCCGTCTCGCCCGCCCTCGTCGGCGGCTTCGCGGGCCAGAGCGAGCGCCTGCCCGTCGTCGACCGAGCGCGGCTGCACCGCGCGGTCGGTCAGCAGGCCGGCTTCCTCGCGGATGTAGTCGGGATTGGTGCCGCAGCATCCGCCGACGACGGAGGCCCCGGCCTCGATCATGGGAACCACGGCCGCGGCGTAGTCTGCCGGCGGCAGCGTGTACGTCGTCACGCCGTCGACGACCTCGGGCAGGCCGGCGTTCGCCTGCACGATAACCGGGCGCGGCGCCACGCGGAGCATCTCGCGCACGACCGGCTGCAGATCCGCCGGCCCGGCCGAGCAGTTCACGCCCAGCGCATCCACGCCGAGCAGCGCCATGATGAGCGCCGCCTCGGCTGGCGCGGCCCCGAGGAACGTGCGGCCCGACGCCGTGAACGTCATAGTGGCGAACAGGGGCAGCGCGCAGGAATCCACCACGCCCAGAATGGCCGCCACCATCTCGAGCGTATCGGCCATGGTCTCGACGATCACCAGGTCGGCACCCGCCTTCTCGGCCGCACGCGCCTGCTCGGCGAACAGGTCGTACGCCTCGGAGAACGAGAGCTCGCCCATGGGCGCCATCAATTCGCCGATGGGCCCGATGTCGGCTGCGACGTACGTCGCGCCAGCCGCACGCGCGCAGCGCACGGCCGCGGCGAACACCTCGTCGACCGTCGCCGCATCGCCGAGCTTGCGCGCATTGGAGCCGAACGTGTTGGTGGTCACCGCCTGGCTTCCCGCCTCGACATAGGCCCGGTGGATGGTTGTTATGGCGTCGGGATTCTGCAGACACAGCAGGTCGGGCAGCTCGCCGGCCCCCAGCCCTGCGCGCTGCAGCATGGTGCCCATGCCGCCGTCGAACAACAGGAACTCCTCGCCTCGCAGCACGCGCTGCAGGCGCTCGTCCTTAACCTGGGTGCTTGTGCGTTTCAGGGGGAACGTGGATGCAGTGCCTTCGATCGTCATGAACGCTCCGTTTCTTCACCGTAGAAAATGACAACTGGGAACAGCCCAATTATGACGTAAAAAGGGCGCGCCTTGCGGCACGCCCTTCGATCATTCTGCTGCAATCGCGCTTATTCTTCCTCGAGCGCAGCGGCGATCTCGTCGGTGATGTCCATGGTGTGGTAGACGTTCTGCAGGTCCTCGAGCTCCTCGAGGCGGTCGATCAGGCGCATGACCTTCTTCGCATCGGCAACCGACACCTCGGCAGGGTTCGAGGCGATCATCGTGAGCTCGGCGCCCTTCGTCTCCACGCCGGCTTCCTCGATGGCCTTCTTCACGGCCATGAGGTCGGTCGGGCCGGTGTAGACGATCCACTCGTCATCGGCGTCCTCGTAGTCGTCGGCGCCGACCTCGAGCAGCAGCATCTCGAACTCGTCGGCATCGCCAGCTGCACCGTTCGGACGGTCGGCGACCTTCTTGCCGTCGCCCTCGATGATCTTCGGGATCATGATCTGGCCCTTGCGGTCGAACTGGAAGGCGACCGCGCCGGTCGTGGCCAGGTTGCCGCCGTGATGGTTGAACGCAGCGCGTACGTCGGCAGCGGTGCGATTGCGGTTGTCGGTGAGCGCCTCGCAGAACACGCCGATGCCGGCCGGGCCGTAGCCCTCGTAGCTGCACGTCTCGAAGTTGGCAGCGTCCTTGCCGGAACCGAAGGCCTTGTCGATGGCCGTCTTGATCTTGTCCTTGGGCAGCGAGTAGCCCTTGGCCTTCTCGATGGCCGCCGCCAGCGATGCGTTGTTCTCGGGGTTCGGGTCGCCGCCTTCCTTCGCCGCAACGGTGATGTTACGAGAAAGCTTGGAGAACAGCGCCGAACGCTTCGAGTCCTGCGCAGCCTTGCGATGCTTCGTAGTCGCCCACTTTGAATGCCCTGACATACCGATCCTTTCCTGCGAGGGCAGCAGGCCAACGGCCCCGCGCCCACTATTCACGTTAAATACCAGCCGATTATTCTAGCATAGCTCCTGGAGACGTCCTCTCCCTACGCAGGAACTGCAGACGAAGGCGCGTCTGTCCTCCTGTCCGCCCTCGGTTGCGAACGGGAGCTGCGCTCTTCCGCTGGAAGAAAAACGAGTACCAGGGACGCCCTGGTACTCGTTTTCTGCTTTTGGCCGTTTG
>CACWWI010000154.1:1077-9292 GCA_902764575.1 uncultured Coriobacteriaceae bacterium | reverse complement strand
TGCGTGAAGTCCTCAAGCTCGAACTTGTAATCCGGATGAGCGTTATGCTCCATCAACGCCGCCGTATATACATTTGCGTTAGCCATTGCTATTCCCCTCCAATCGCAGGTGGCGCCAAAGTCAGCGAGGGCGCCTGTGGTGCCCGAGATTGCCCTGAAAGACAAGCGCATTGGCCTTTTGGCCATGCGCGCCGGCTTGAAGGGCAAGATCGGGTGCCACAGGCGTCCGCAACTACAGCGCCTGCCGTAGGCAGGCGCAAAAGGCTAGCCATTGAACATTCTCCAGACGTGTTGCAGGCCGTCTATCAGGCGGTCTATATCGGTTGAGTCGTTGTAGAACGCGAAGGAGGCGCGGCAGCACGAGTCGATGCCCAGGTGCGCGAGAAGCGGTTGCGCGCAGTGGTGCCCGGCGCGGATGGCCACGCCGTCCATGTCGAGGATGCTCGCGACGTCGTGCGGATGGATGCCGCACACGTTGAAGCTGACCACACCGTGGTGGAGCGCGGGGTCCGAGGGCCCGATGAGGCGCACGAACTCGAGCTCGCCCAGGCGGCGCATGCATTGCGCGACGAGCGCGCCTTCGCGGGCTTGCATGGCGTCGAAGCCCACGTTCTCGACGTAGGTGAGGGCCGCATCGAGCGCGTAGATGCCGGCGGCGTCCTGGGTGCCCGCCTCGAACTTCTCGGGCACGGGGGCCCAGGTGGCATCTTGCTCGGAGACGGCGTCGATCATCTCGCCGCCCGTGAGGAACGGGGGCATGGCATCGAGCAGCTCGTGGCGCCCCCACAGCACGCCGATTCCCATGGGGCCGAACACCTTGTGTCCCGAGAACGCGAAGAAGTCGCAGTCCAGGTCGGTGACGTCGACGGGGAAGTGCGGTACCGACTGGGCGCCGTCCACAATCATCACGGCACCGTTCTCGTGGGCGACCTGGGCCATGAGCTTCACGTCGTTGGCCACGCCGAGCACGTTGGACACGTGGATGGCCGAGACGATCTTCGTGCGCGACCCGATCTTTGCGCGCATCTCGCTTTCTTCAACGATCCCGTTGCTACCGGGGTACATATAGACGAGCTTCGCGCCCGCGGCGCGGCACGCCTGCTGCCAGGGGATGAGGTTCGAATGGTGCTCCATCACGGTGATGCACACCTCGTCGCCCGGCTCGAGGACGGTCGGCGCGTACGCGTAGGCCAGCAGGTTCAGCGCCTCGGACGTGTTGCGGCAGAACACGATGTCGCGCGCGTCCTTCTTGCCGGTAAGCCCGATGAAGCGCGCCACGTGCGCGCGCGACGCCCCGATGGCCTCGGTCGCCTCGACCGACAGCTGGTAGAGCCCGCGAAGCGCGTTGGCGTTCATCTTCTCGTAGAAGCGCTTCTGCGCCTCGAGGACGGCCTTCGGCCGTTGCGCGGTGGCCGCGCTGTCGAGGAACGCGAGGTCGGGCTTGTGCGCGAGCAGCGGGAAATCCTTCTTGTACGGCGAGTCGGCGAGCGCGGACGCCCGTGCGTTTCGGCTGTCCCACTCGGCACGCCCCGCCTCGGTGAGCATGCCCTCGCCGTGCAGCTTGCGGTCGGCCATCGCTATGCCTCCTCTTCGAACAGCTCGGCAAAGCCGGGGATCACGGTCTCGCCCAGGCGCAGCACGCCGGCGCGCGACTCCTCGTCGGGCGCGTCGATGGCGGCCTGCTCGATCATGGCGCCCACGAACATGCGCTCCGCGTCGTCCTTCGACAAGCCGCGGCTCTGCAGGTAGAGCAGCTGCTCCTCGCGGATGTGGCCGATGGTGGCCCCGTGGTTGCCGGCGACGTCGTCCTCGTTGCAGAGGATGACGGGAACGGTCTTGTTCTTCACGCCCTCGTCCACGAGCAGCACGGTCTCGTTCTCGGAGCCCTGCGCCCCCTTGGCCCCGCGGATGAGGTCGATGGTGCCGCGCAGCGTCTTGGAGCTCTTGCCCGCGAGCACGCCGTTGGCGCCGAGGTTGCATTCGGTCCTGGTGCCGTGGTGGCGCAGGACGTAGTTGAAGTCGTGCTCCTGGTCGGCATGGCCGAGGTAGCGCGTGTCCACCACGATGTTGGCGGAATCGCCCCGCAGGTCGCCCGCGAGCCCGGTGAAGGTCGACCCGGCGCCGAGCACGGTCTGGCGCACGTCGATGCGCGCGCGGTCGTGGGCGAACAGGCCCATGTCGTCGATGTCGGTGAAGCCGAGGTCGAGCGTCTGGGTGCGCACGATGCTCACGCGCGCATCGGCGTCGGCGAACACGCGCACCGTCGTCCCCGCGAACCCGGATGCGCCCGCCGATGCGGGGACGTCCGGGGAGTCGACCACGATCGACAGGCTCACCGAACTGTTGCGGCCCGCCACCACGTCGATGGCGGCGACGCTCAGCGCGTCCGGAACGGCGCTCACGACTACCTGGGCCTCGACGCTCTGCCCGGGGTCGGTCTGCACGACCACGCGCTCTCCCGCGGCGAAGCGCAGGTACGCCGCGGCCTCTTCGCCCACGCCGTGCTCGAACGCGACGGCGAGCGAGCGCGCCTCCTCCAGGGCGTCGGCCCCTATCTGGTAGTTCGACTGGGCCGTGCCGCCGTAGGTGGCATCGGCCTCGGCCCTCGTGAAGGCCTCGAGCTCCTCGCGCTCCTGGGGAGTCGGCTCGGGATGGAGCTTCTCCCATTCCTCTTGCGCGTCGGCGAGCGCGTTGTCGAACTCGTCGGCGGCGCCGCGCGCACGCCAGGGCTCGCTCACCTTCACGCTCGGCGCGACGGCGAGCCCTTCGGGAATCTCGATCTGCGTATCGTTCATTTTCAGGAAATGCCAGGTGGGAGCTGGCATGGCGCTTGCGCGCTTAATGGTCAGAGCATGCGTACCCATTAGCCGATCGCCCCTTCCATTTCCAACTTGATGAGGTTGTTCATCTCGACGGCGTACTCGAGCGGCAGCTCCTTGGAGATGGGCTCGGCGAAGCCGTTCACGATCATGGTCTTGGCCTCTTCCTCGCTGATGCCTCTGCTCATGAGGTAGAACACCTTGTCGTCGCCGATGCGCCCGATGGTCGCCTCGTGGCCGATGTTGACGTTCTTGCAGCGGATGTCCATCGCGGGGATGGTGTCGGAGCGGCTGCGGTTGTCGAGCATGAGCGACTGGCACGACACGGTGCAGCGCGATCCTTCGGCGTTGGGCGTGGCCACCACCGAGCTGCGGAAGGTCTGGATGCCGCCGTCCTTCGAGATGCCCTTCGTCTCGACGCTCGCGGAGGTCTCGGGCGCGCCGAGCACCACCTTGCAGCCGGTGTCGAGGTTCTGCCCGCGGCCGGCGAAGGTTATGCCCGTGAACGACGCCTTGGCGCGCCTGCCCGCGAGGATCGACATGGGGTACAGGTAGCCCACGTGCGAGCCGAACGAGCCCGAGATCCACTCGATCTCGCCCTCCTCCTCGCAGCGGCAGCGCTTGGTGTTGAGGTTGTACATGTTCTTCGACCAGTTCTCGATGGTCGAGTAGCGCAGGTGCGCGCGCTTGCCCACGAACAGCTCCACGGCGCCCGCGTGCAGGTTGGCCACGTTGTACTTGGGAGCCGAGCATCCCTCGATGAAGTGGAGGTCGGCATCGTCCTCGACGATGATGAGCGTGTGCTCGAACTGGCCGGCGCCCTTGGCGTTGAGGCGGAAGTAGCTCTGCAGCGGGTAGTCGAGCTTCACGCCCTTCGGCACGTAGACGAACGAGCCGCCCGACCACACCGCGCCGTGCAGCGCCGCGAACTTATGGTCGGTCGGCGGGATGAGCGTCATGAACTTCTCGCGGATGAGGTCGGCGTACTCGCCGTGGAGCGCCTCCTCGATGCCGGAGTACACGATGCCCATCTTGGCGGCGGCGTCCTGCATGGAATGGTACACGAGCTCCGAGTCGTACTGCGCGCCCACGCCCGCGAGGTACGAGCGCTCGGCCTCGGGGATGCCCAGGCGGTCGAACGTGTCCTTGATGTTGTCGGGGACGCTCTCCCAATCCGACTTCTGGTCGGTGTTGGGCTTGACGTACGTGACGATGTTCTCCATGTCGAGGCCGTCGATGGACGGGCCCCAGTCCGACATGTCGATGCTGTTGTAAATCTCGAGCGACTTCAGGCGGTGCTCGAGCATCCACTCGGGCTCGCCCTTGCGCTCAGATATCTCGCGCACGATCTCGGGCGTCAGCCCGGCGTCGAGCTTCTCGGCGTCGGAATCGTCGTACCTGAAATCGTACATGCTGCGGTCGATGTCCTCGACCTGCGTCCGTTTCTTCTCTGCCATGGGACACCTGCTATGCGTCGAGCTGGGCTTCGTAGCGCTCGAAGCCGTTTGCGTCGATTTCGGCGATGAGGTCGGCAGAGCCTTCGGCGACCACCCGACCCTGCACCATGACGTGCACGCGGTCCACGTTCAGGTGCTCGAGGATGCGCGTGTTGTGCGTGATGATGAGCAGCGTGCCGTCGCACGTGCCGCGGTACAGCTCCATGCCGCGCGACACGACCGAGAGCGCGTCCACGTCCAGGCCCGAGTCGGTTTCGTCCAGGATTGCGAGCTTCGGCTGCAGCAGCAGAAGCTGCATCATCTCGACCTTCTTCTTCTCGCCGCCGGAGAAGCCCACGCCCAGCTCGCGGTCGAGGTAGGCGGGATCCATGTCGAGCGTCTCGGCAAGGGCTTGGAGCTTCTTGCGGAACTCCTTGTTCTTCATCTTCTCGCCGCGGCCCTCCATGATGGCGCGCAGGAAGCTGCGCAGCGGCACGCCGGGAATCTCGACCGGCGCCTGGAAGCTCAGGAACAGGCCGGCGCGGCTGCGCTTGTCGGGCGCGAGCTCGGTCACGTCCTCGCCGTCGAAGGAGATGTCGCCTGCGGTGACCTCGTACACGGGGTCGCCCATGAGCACGTGGCCGAAGGTCGACTTGCCCGCGCCGTTCGGCCCCATGAGCACGTGCACCTCGCCCTGGGGAATTTCGAGATCGATTTCATGCAGGATGGGTTTCTCGTCCACCACGGCCGACAGTCCGTGGCAGGCGAGCAGGATGTTGCTCGTCATGTGCTTTCCTCTTCTTTGAACGTGCAGCGGCCGGTTTGCGCCGACTGCTTCTCAATATTTGCAATAGAATCGTTCTTTTCGTTGGGGGATAGTCGTATAATACCCCAGATTCCTGGGATTTGCGGCGGGGAATTCCGCCACGGAACGGAGAACACCATGTTGGTTACCACCAAAGGCCGTTATGCGATGCGCCTCATGACCTATATCGCCAGCTTCCCCGACCGCAAGGTCGCGTTGCGGGAGGTGGCCGAGAACGAGGCGCTGTCGGTGAAGTACCTCGAGCAGCTGGCCCACGACATGGTGCGCGCCGAGCTGCTGAAGAGCGTGCGCGGGCACGGCGGCGGCTACATGCTGGCCCGCGATGCCTCCGCCATCACCGCGGGCGATGTGCTGAGGGCGACCGAGGGCACGACGGTGCCGGTCGCGTGCGCAGCGCTCGAGGAGGACGGCCCGGGGTGCCCCCGCGAGCAAACGTGCTCGACCATCGAGTTCTGGGCGGGCCTCGACAAGGTGATCGAGGATTACGTCGACGGCGTCGCGCTCTCGAGCCTGGTTGACGCGCGTGCTGCAGTAGTATAGCCGCCTGAGAGCAAGGCCATACGAAAAGCGGGAGCCGAATACCGGCTCCCGCTTCGTTTCTCGACGAGCTTTCGCCCGAAGCCCTTCCCCTAGATTGCTAGGACTTCGCTGCGAGCTTGCGCCAATCGTTCTGATTGCCGTAGAACTTGTTCATGTCGAGGCTGCTATCCCAGCCAACAAGGTAGCTCGTGGAGTTGTACTGGTAGATCGTCGGCTTACCCCAGGGGCCCCAACCGCTGGCCAGCTCGGGATCGGCCACGTAGCCGGTCTGGGGGTTGTTGTAGTACCGGTACAAGTACTGTGCACCCCACAGCTTGTACGAGGGCGCGACTTGCGACCAGTTCTGGGAGTTTGCAACGCTCTTGCTCATGTAGATCATGGGGCGCACGCCCGTGCGCTGGTACACGCGGTCGAGCCAAGCCTTGGCCCAGCCCGGACCCTGGTCGATGGCCTCCGCCTCGTAGTCGAGGACGAGAACGGCCTTGCCCACGTAGCCCGAAATCGCATTCACGAAGTAATCGGCCTCGGCCGTTGCGGAGCCGCGGCAACCGCTCTCGCGTGCGAAGTGGTACAACCCGAGCAGCTTGCCCGAGTTCAGCGTGTCGTTCGCCATGCCCTTCCAGTACGGGTTGGTGTAGCCCGTGCCACCCGTCGCCTTCACGATGACGAAGTCGGCGGGGACCTTGTAGAGGTTGATGCCCGCCTGCCAGCTTGCGATGTCGATGCCGTTAAGCGAGGTAACCAGCTGGTTCGCAGTCGTGTACTTGGTGGGACCGGGAGCCGCCTGGCCCTTCGGTACCAGCTTGACCTGGACGGCCTCGATGCGCAGGCCCATGCCGGTCGATCCCGAATCGGCGCCGTTGCTTGCCCAGTCAAGCCATCCATAGTTCTGCACATGAGTGCGGTAGTACACGTTGTAGCTGCCGGCAACGCCACCAGTGAGGTGGATGCGCAAACCCTCGACGCGAAGGCTTTCTCCGCTCGTGCCGGCGGTCTTGCCATCGCGGACCTCGCGCTGCCAGCCGATGTTCTGCACGTGCGCCTGATAGACGATGCTGCCCGAGAACTTGCCCGGGATCAGCACCATGTTGAGGGCCTCGACGCGCAGACTGCGGCCGCTCGTGCCGGCTGTGGCACCGTTGTTAACCCAGTCCTGCCAGCCGACATTCTGCACATGGCCCACATAGGACACGCCCGCTTGCGAGGAAGCGCCCGACGCTGCTTCGGCCGTCTTGGGCGAAAGCGCGATCTGTATCGCCTCCAAACGCAGGCTACGGCCCGTCGTGCCGGCCAAAGCCCCGTTCTTGACCCAGTCTTGCCAGCCTATGTTCTGCACGTGGGTGCGGTAGAGGATATCGTAGTGGTTCGCGATATCGCCGCTCAGCCAGATCTTGATGCCCTCGAGGCGGAGGCTGCGGCCGCTCGTGCCGGACATCGCTCCGTCCGAGACGGCCTTCTGCCAGCCATCGTTCTGCACGTGCACCTGGTAGTTGACGCTACCGGTATTGTTGCCCATGCCCGTGAGCTTGATGTGAATGCCCTCGAGGCGGAGGCTGCGTCCGCTCGTGCCGGACACCTGGCCGGTCGACACATAGCCCTTCCAGCCGTCGTTCTGCACGTGGGTGTTGTAGCTCAGCCCCACGTTGGCCGTGCTCGTCCGGGTTGCCTGCGCCGTCAGGACGGCGGGCGCGGACTGCGCGTTGAGCGTCGCATTCTGCTCGGTCACGGCCTGGGCCGAAAGCGCGCCCGCGGACTCGTACTGCACCGTGTAGGCCTTCTGAGTCGGGGTGGCGTCCGCCTCCTCGACCTTCTCCTCCTCGGCGTCTTCGGTGGGCGTGACCTCCTCGACCTTCTTCTCCTCGGAAGGCTCGTTGACCTTCTGCTCTTGAGCGGATGGTGCGGCAGGGGTGTCGGCCACCGTCTTCTCGACCTCGGCCGCAACCGGTTTTTCCGGTGCGGGATCCGTCGTCTCGTTGACGACCTCGGCAAACGCAACGCGCGGCAAGAGCGCCAGCACGAAAGCGAGCAGCAGGGCTGCTGCGAATCGGGTGATCTTCATCTGCTTCGATTGTTGAACGTTCATGTAAGATTCACCTCCTTCGAAAAAGAGTTCAATCGTGCTGATGGTACCACAGTTTTGGATAGCTGCACGCCCGCCACCTGGCCTTTCGTGCCCCAACGGGCAAAGGGGGCCCAGCTCGCTGCCCACAACCCACCACATGATGTGCACCGCAAACCGCGACCCACCGCACCTTGTCGGTTTTCAGGATTGTGGATTTTGGGTCACCGTTTAACGGCAGCTCACGACAGGGCATCCGCCGTTTCGAGCCAAACGACCTCGAGCTCGTCGAGCTGTTCCTGAAGGGAATCGATCTCGGCTTGTATCTCCCCGAGCGCCACGAAGTCGGTCGGGTCGGCGTCGTGGAGCCGCGTTTGCGCGTCGGCGATCTTCGACTCGAGCGTCTTCATCTTGCGCTCCGTGGATTGCAGGGTCTTCTTCAGGGCGCGGAGCTCCTGGTTGGACATGCCTGCGCCCACAGCGGGTTGCGCGGGGGAAGCCGCCGCGGACCGGGCCTCCCCGGAAGCGGGGACCCG
>CACWWI010000154.1:0-1008 GCA_902764575.1 uncultured Coriobacteriaceae bacterium | reverse complement strand
CGGTCGTGCGTGACGAGCAACAACGTGCCCGGCCAGCCGTCGAGCAGGTCCTCCACGGCGGCGAGCATGTCCACGTCGAGGTCGTTTCCCGGCTCGTCGAGGATGAGCACGTTGGGCTCCTCGAGCAAGATGAGCATGAGCGCAAGCCGCCGCTTCTGCCCGCCCGAGAGGTCGCACACGGGCTCGTTCATGTCTGCGCTGGAGAACCCGAGGCGCTCGAGGAGCTGCTTGGGCGTCTGGTCGCGCCCGTCGAGCATGATGGCGTGCCCGAAGCGCCCGACCACCTGCCGCACGCGATCGTCGCCGACGGCGGTGAGCTCGTCGAGATGCTGCGAGAGCACCGCGAACTTCACGGTCTTCCCAATCTTCACATACCCCTTGGTGGGCCGAAGCTTCCCCTGAACCACCTTGAGCAGGGTGGTCTTCCCAGCACCGTTCTCCCCCACGATTCCAATGCGGTCCCCCGGCCCGATGAGCCACTCAACGTCCCGAAGCACCCACTTCTCTTCTTCCTCTTCTTGCGAACTGGAGCGGTGGGACCCGTACTTCACGCTCACGTTCTTAAGGTCCACGACCTGCTTCCCCAGCCGCGTGATCGCCATGCGCTTGAGCTCGAGCTCGTTGCGCAGGGGAGGCACGTCGGCGATGAGCTCCTGAGCCGCCTTGATGCGGAACTTCTGCTTGGTGGAACGGGCCTGCGCGCCGCGGGAAAGCCAAGCGAGCTCGCGCCGCAGCTTGTTCTGCCGGCGCTCCTCGGCAACGCGCGCAACCCGCTCGCGTTCCACGCGCTGCATGATATAGGCGGAAAAGCCCCCTTCGAAGGGCTCGATGATGCCATCGTGCACTTCCCACATGGTGGAGCACACCTCGTCGAGGAACCACCGGTCGTGCGTAACCACGAGCAGCGCGCCCTGCCCCTCGCGCCAGCGCTCGTTGAGGTGCCGTGCGAGCCAGGTGATGGCGCGCACGTCGAGGTGGTTCGTAGGCTCGTCGAGCATGATCACATCG
>CACWWI010000153.1 GCA_902764575.1 uncultured Coriobacteriaceae bacterium | reverse complement strand
TGCCCAGAGGTGCATGTGACCTTCGGGCCGTCAGACGAGCTGCTCTTGTAAATGTAGAAGGGCTCCGCCCCGGGCTCGTGGCACGAGCCGTCCCAACCGCCGCTCTTTGCATATTTCTTGGACGCGTCGGTGCTGTCTCCGCCGTTAGAGGCGCCGTAGTCCCCGTCCTCGCCGGCGCCGCCGCCCCAGGCGCTGGCGCCGCCTTTGCCGCCGTAGCCCCAGAGGTCGTCGAGGTCGCAGCCCCCGAAAAACGCGAATTCGCCGTCGATGCCGCCGGTAGCGCCGCCGCCGCCGCCTCCGCCGCCGGTGCCGCCGCAGCCGATGCCGTCGGCCGCGCTGCCGCCGCCGCCTCCTCCTCCGCCGCCTGAAGTGCCGGCCGCAATGCCGTTCCAGGTGTTCCTCAATTCAACATACCTACCCCTGGCGCCGCCTTCGCCGCCTTTGCCGGCGGAGCCGCCCGTCGCCTCAACGGTGACCGAGCCCGTGATGAGCACGGTGCCTGGCCTGTTGGCGTATCTGCCCGGATCTCCCGTCTTGCCCTCGTTGCCGTATATGTTGGACTTCACGTTTTTCTTGCAGATGAAAGACTGGCCACCTAAGCCGCCGGCGCCACCGGCGCCGCCGTTGGTGCCGATGCCCGCGCCGGCACCGGTGCCACCGGAGCCGCCATGGCCGCCCCAACCCACGCGAAGCGCATTATCCCGTTCATCCGATTCGGTAGCACCCAAAAACTCTCCTTCAGGGGTACTGGCATCGCCGCCCTTCGCTTTCAGTGTGCCCTCGCCGGCGATGGTAAGGGTGGAGCCATAGGGCAGGTAGATCGCCGCTGTACAGGGGCCGCCCTCCACATCGAGCGTCGCCCCCTTGTCGATTATGAGGGTCACATCCGCGCCCGGTTTCACGTAAAGAGCGCTCCAGTCTTTGGTATTTTCCTTTATGGTCAGATCCTCCGTCACTATCCAGGTGCCGGTATACAACTCATAGCCCGTATCCCAATCTTTAAGCGGCTTCGGCTCTGTCGAGGACGCTTGCGCCTCCAGGCCGGCCGACCCCACGACCAACTGGTCGCCCGCGTAGGAGAGCGCCGCTGCGCCCGGGCACATCGACGCCACGAGCGAGAAGGTCGCCACGCCCGCGAGCAGCTTCGTGCCGATGCGCGCGCGCAGCCCGCCCGTGCCGCGATTGGTTTTCTGTTCGGGTTTCCTCATGTGGAATCTCCCCTTCGATCGTGCTTCATGAATTCCCATTCATTATACGCGCCGGGCGCAGTCGGCATCTCGACGGCTTCGGAACGGGTGCGCCAGCGGCATGGCGGCGCGCCCGGGGGCGTCGGCGCATCGTGCCCAGACCAGCGCCGTAACTACCTGGGACGGTTCAACGACGCTTACCGCAAAATGGATGAGAAGGCCACAGACCAGCCAACCAACCAAACGTGTCTAGCGTAGAGTAAAAGTTGCGGACAATAGGATCAATCAATTACAAAATGCTCAACCATGTTGCAATACCTAACAACATTTTACAAATGAAAAAAGTCATTAGAAACTTGGCTGGTCGCCTAACAACACGTTTCAGTTATTAGCGCTCTCGTTTCGTACCTAACAACACTTTATTGGTAAAAAAAGTTATTAGATGCTATAATGCACATGTAATGCTTTAAAAGTGTCGTTAGGACGTGCTATGCAGTGGATTGACAATGGGCAAGGCTTGCTGCGCAAGAACCTCTCCGGTGAAGCGGAGTATCTATCTTTCGTGCCCGCCTCTCTCGATAGCGTCATCCCAATAGGCCTTTCCGAACAAACCGTCAGATTACTCGGCGCGTGTTCAAGAAAGCTCGGTGAGCTTGAAGGCATGCTGCGCTTCATGCCGAATGCGCAGATGTATCTCGCAATGTACGTCCGAAAGGAAGCCCTTCTTTCTGCGCAAATTGAGGGTACGAAATGTACCTTTGATGACATTCTCAACCCCGAAAACACAGAGCTTGTCCAGCGCGATGTCGCGGACGTCGTCAACTACATCAAAGCCACTGAGTATGCAGTCGAGCGAATGAACGAGCTACCGCTCTGCATGCGACTGCTCAGGGAGGTTCACACTATTCTCCTTTCGGGAGTGCGCGGCTCTGAGAAAAGCCCGGGCGAGCTCAGGTCCACCCAGAACTGGATAGGTCCTGGCGGATCGACGTTGAAAAATGCGGCGTACATTCCGCCGAACATCGAGGATATGAACGACTCTCTACGCGACTTGGAAAAGTTCATTAACGAGGCTGACGACGTCGATCCGATTATCAAGGCGTCGCTTGTCCATTACCAGTTCGAGACAATCCACCCCTTCCTCGACGGCAACGGGCGTTTGGGGCGCTTGCTCATCACGCTTTCCCTCATGAACGACCATGCGCTCAGCGCAGCAGTGTTCTACCCTTCGTACCAGCTCAAACTTCGACGCTCTGAATACTACGAGCACTTGATGGCTGTCAGGGAGAATGGCGAGTACGCGAAGTGGGTGGGCTTCTTCTGCGATTGCCTGCTGACTAGCGCCGAGGACGCCGTTGGGTCGCTTGAGCGTCTCGTAAATCTGCATAACGCCAATACAGCTCTGATCAACGAATCTCTCGGCCGATCGGCTACAAACGGCCAAAGGCTGCTCGAGCTACTCGAGGGCAATCCCATCGTTGATGTCGCCTTTGTTGTAAAGAAACTAGATATAGCGAGAACGACAGCAAGCAATCTCGTGAAGGATTTCGTTGATCTGGGAATACTCGTCCAGCGCGAAAAAGAGAAGCAGCGCTATAGGACATTCCTATATGAAAACTATCTGGGCATCCTTCGCCAAGGAAGTGACCCTTTATAAAAGAATCCGAATCCAACCCAAAGCGAGACCTCAAACGGCAAAAGCGAGGAGAAGACAATGCTTGCATACGAAAAAGAAATTGAACTGGACTTATCCGATTCATACGCGCCCAATTTCTTGAACAAGCAGTTGTATCGATCGACTGAGGATGGGTGGTACGACTTCGTTTTGAAAGCGCCCGAAAGTGGATGCCGTCTAGCTGGCTCGGCGCGCCGAGTTCGAGGAACAGCACCAGCACGGCAATCGCCAGGACGGTTGTTCAGTGGTTTTTGTATTGCCTGCGCTTCCCGTTGGCCGTAGTGGAAATGCAGCAGGGCCCGTCCTACGTTCCTATGCAGAATGCGGCATAGAGGGGGAGGTGTTTCACCATGCACCCCGCCTCGCCGCTTTCAGTGGCGGAGAAGTCATTTGTCGAGAGCAGGTATGCGACGGGCGAACGCCCTTCCTTGACGAGCCGCGCAAGGCTCTTCGCCTTCACGTTGCGGCCCGACTTCACCTCTACCGGCACTATGCGCGCTTGCCGGTCCTGGAAGACGAAGTCGACTTCGCCGTTCCCGACCTTCTCGCTGGGCATCCAGTAGAACGTGGCGATTCCGTTGGCGCGCAGGGCCTGCATGACGCTGTTCTCCGCGAGCGCTCCGCGGAAATCGTCCGAGAGCAGCGACTTCAGTTTCGGATCGAGGAACAGCTCGGCTTCTATCCCGAACTTGTGGAACATCAGCCCCGTGTCGCATATGTATTCCTTGAAGTAGCTGCCCCCGTCGCTGTTGAACGGGGCAAGGGGGGCGCTCGTGTCGCACGTGAGGTCGTTGCGCAGCACGATTCCCGCCGCCTCGAGCCATTCGAGCGGCTCGAGCAGCTGCGAGCGCCTGCCGCCACGCATGACCTCCGAGTACTTGAACTTCTTGGTCGACGCGCGGAGGAGCTGCTTGGGGAGGCTTTCCCAGATGCGCTTGGCGGCCGCTGCGCTAATGCCGTTGTCGGGATCCGTCATGTCGGCCGTGTACGTGATGTTGATTTCCCCGTGGACCTCGCGCACTTCGCCGAACGAGCCCGAATCTCGGTATGCGCGCACCGCCTTGGGCATACCGCCGACTGCGAGGAAACGTTGGTGGTAGTCGCTTGCGCGGTCGTGTAGCAGGTAGGGCTCGCATGTCTCGGCGTGTTTTCGGATGTCCGCCGCCATGGATTGCTCGCCGAGCGCCCAGAGAAACTCCTCGAAGGTCAGGGGGTGCATGCGCACGTGCTTTACATCCGAGGGGAAGGGCAGCTTGCGCTGCTTCACCGTGACGCCGAGCAAACTACCCGTCGCGGCGACGCGCCAGGGCGAGCCCGCGAAGAAGCGCAGGCTGTTCAACGCCTTTTCGCAAAGCTGCACCTCGTCGAGCAAGATGAGGGAGCTCTCGGGGCTGAGGGGCTTCCGCTTGTACTCCGAGATACGCGCCACGATACCGTCGATGTCGTCGGTCGGGACGTCGAAGATCGCCGAGGCGCGTTCGAGGTCGGTCTGGAAGTCGAGTTTTACGAAGCCGTCGCCGTAGAGCCGTTTGCCGCATTGCTCGACCAGGAACGTTTTGCCCACGCGGCGCGCTCCTTGGATGAGCAGCGGGCGGGGATCGTTTCCTGTCGCCCACTTCTCGAAGTCCGTTTCGAGCGCTCGTCGCATCGCTTGCATAAAGCTCCAATCAATTACATGTAATAGAACTACACGAAATTATATTATTTCGTGTAGTTCAATACAATAAGTTGCAGGACAAGGGGAGCGCCCTCTTCCATAAAAATGAGACAGCGGAGCCTGACCCCCCCGCTGTCTGATGTTTATGGTAGGTTTTATAGGTTCGTATGCTCCGTAGCCTGCTTCCGTGGTAACAATGGCTGCGCCCGTGGATAACGAGCTTGATGTGAAAGGTGGAGGCCATGAAGAAATCCCCGGTAGTCGCATTGGCATGTTGCGCATTCGCGCTGGCGTTGGTGCTCGTCGGATGCGGCGGGAGCGGAAGTGCCTCGTCGACAGCGCCGAGCAGCGCAGCTAATGCAAGCGCGAGCGCCGCCGCAAGTGCCAGCGCAAGTTCTGTTTCGCCAGAAGACGCGGCGACGTCCGAGGGCAAGATGACGCTCAACGAGGGCATCGATTACTGGTTTGGCATCAACGGCAAGGCCTTCGACATGGCCAAAGCGCGCGACGCATTCAAGAGGGCAACCGAGTTCGGCAGCGCTGAAGCCTATTACTGGCTTGGTGACGTGCGCCGAT
>CACWWI010000152.1:5114-6657 GCA_902764575.1 uncultured Coriobacteriaceae bacterium | reverse complement strand
TCATGCTGCTGTCCCTGCTGGGAGCATTCTTCACACTGAGCTACTCCCCGCTGAAACAGATCATCGACGCCACAGGTGCCAAGGCCGGAATCGACCGTTTCGACCGCGTGTATGTCGGGTCGTACGTATGCGAGAACTTCTTCCTGGGCCTCACCGACGGCTTCCACGAGGCAATCGGCGAGCTCTGCTGGCGCTACGACATGACTGCCACGTTGGTCGTTCCCATCTTCGGGCAGGCGTTCCTGGAGCGTGGGGAGAAGCGCCTCGACGATCTGATGGAGCGCTATGGCGCGATTTACGACGAGCTTATCGTAAACGACGTCGCCATGTATTTCCACGCATCGGAGCTCTACGACATCCGCATCGGCCTGGGCCGCCTCATGTCGAAGCAGCAGCGCGACGCACGCGTTCGCGAGCTCATGAGACGCACCGAAGAGCCCACGCTTTCCAGCGAGCAGCAGGAATGCCTGCAAGACACGCGCGCAAACGGCATGGCCCCTCTGGTGGAGCTCGACCCTGTCTGCTTCACGCTTGACGCAAAGCAGCTCAAGGAGAAAGAGCCCGACCTGGAATTGGCCCTCCACGCTCCCCTCTGCCTGGCGACAACGGGTCGCAACTGCGGACCGGCCAGCGCGACCGAGCGCGAAGACAGCAAGTTCCGCCTAGGCCAGGGCTGCACGCACCACTGCCTGCGCATGCGCCAGGGTTGCAAAACCAAAGAAGGCGTAGACTACGTGAAGCACGGGCGTGCCTACTACTTCACGAACACGTCCTGCTTGCTCGAAAACGTCCCCGACTGGCGCCTGGTCTACGCCGTGGCGCACGAAACGATGCGGTGATCGCGATATGGCTGTACTGGTACCACTCAACTCATTCGGCGTCCTCGAGCGCTATAAGGACGCGGGCATCGAGGAAGTCTACATGGGCTTTCATGACGACGCCTGGACCGACCGGTTCGGCCCCCGCGCCGACTTGAACCGCATGTCGGGATTCGGCTTGAGCGCCAACCCGTTCACCTTCGGCCAGATGTGCAACCAGCTAGCGCGGGCACACGATTTGGGCTTGCACGGTTTCGTTTGTTTTAACTCGGCGCTGTACAGCGACGACATGCTGGACTACATCAAGCGCGAATACCTGCCCGGCATCGCCCAGGCGGGCGCGCAGGGCGTCATCGTGTCGGGCCAGGGCCTCATCGAGCCTATCCGCGAAACAGGCGTCGATGCGGTCATTTCCACGTTGGCAGGTACGTTCAACGAGCGCCTCGTCTCCCACTACGCGAAACGCGGCGCGTCGCGCGTTATCCTACCGCGCGACTTGTCACTTGCGGAAATCCAGGGCATCGTGAACGCGAACCCCGATTTGGAATACGAAGTGTTCCTTATGCGCAATGGCTGCACGTTCAGCGATTCGCACTGCCTGGGCCAGCACTGCGAGGGAAAGCCGTCGCTGTGCTTGTCCCTGCGCAACGCAGGCACGGTAACGTGGCCTATCGACGACGACCCCGAGACCGACCAGCTTGCTCGTGATGCCGCGGACACGGAGT
>CACWWI010000152.1:0-5097 GCA_902764575.1 uncultured Coriobacteriaceae bacterium | reverse complement strand
GCATTATTTCCATCGCCGCACCTGCGGGCTGTGCACGCTGTGGAACTTCGAGAAGCTTGGCATCGCCGCCTACAAGGTAGTTGGACGAAGCGACGATCTGGACGACCTGATCTTCGATGCCTCGTTGGTTGGACGCAATGCCAGGCTGGCACGGGAGTGCGCCACGGAAGAAGAATACTTGAAACGCATGGAACGCCCGAGCATGCCACGCACGCTATGCGGATACGATGGCCTCTCATGCTACTATCCTGACAATCGCTACTGGGAAACGTGGAAGGAGTCGCGCCGATGAGGGACCATTCGGGCTATGTCGAGAAGACACGCCATCAAGCAATGCAGGACGTGCTCGACATATGGAAGTTCGAGCGTATGACGGAGACGATTCCGGTTACCGAGGCGCTCGGACGGGTGGCTGCCGAAGACATCCTCTCGAAGAACACGCTTCCCAACAAACTGACCTCGAACATGGACGGCATCGCCGTCCATTTCGACGCTTTCAAGGGGGGAGCGCCCGACACCAGCACATGGGTGCGCGGCGTCGATTGGCAGTTCTGCAACACGGGCATCGGCATGCCCGAGAACTTCGACACGGCCATCCCCATCGAATGGGTGCACGTGAGCGAAGACGACCAGCATGTCACGCTCGACCGCCTGCCCGAACGCCGCGGCAACGCGACCACGCAAGCGGGCGCCAACCTGCGCGTCGGCGATATGCTGGTGCGCAAGGGAGAGCCTCTCACACCAGCGAAGCTCTCCCTGCTGAACATGGGCGGGCACACGGACGTGTGCGTGGTGAAGCGCCCCATCGTGGCGTTCATACCTACGGGAAACGAGCTCGTAGACGCCGGTGAGCCCCTTCCCGCCGGCAAGAACGTGGAGAGCAACGCGGTGATGCTCTGCGCCAAGTTCACGCTGTGGGGTGCCGAACCGCTGCGCTTCCCCATCGTGAAGGACGACTGGGACCAGCTCGAGAAGGCCCTGACTGAAGCTTCCGAAAAGGCGGACATCGTGGTGATAAACGCGGGCTCCTCGAAGGGGTCAGACGATTTCACCTGCGAGATCCTGGCGGAAACCGGCCAGATGCTCCACCACATGCTCTCGCAGGGGCCCGGCCGACATTGTTCGGGCGCCATCCTGAACGGCACGCCCGTCATCGGCATTTCCGGCCCTCCGATCGGGGCTGAGTTCACCGCCGATTGGATGGTGAAGCCCCTCATCGACCGCTACTTGGGCGTCTCTGAGGAGTATCCTCCCATGGTGTACGCGCGCATGGAGTTCGCGCCGGAGTTCTGGCCCGAAGCCGTGCAGGTCGTGCGCCGCGGAATCGTCGAGCGCGATGCACACGACCGCCTGGTGGCGCGCATCCTCCCCACCGACGAGCGCCCCATGCTGCGGGGGCTGGACGAGGCCAACTGCTTCATCACCTACGGCCGCGGCGTGCAACGGTGGAAAGCGGGAGACATCCACCCCGTTGAACTGCGCTGGCCATACACCATTCCGCCTGCACGATAAGCGGCCCGCCTCGCTCGCTCTTGCGGTAAACAGCTCGCTTCGATTGAGCGGGTGTATGATGTGCGGAGCAAAATGGCACTTCGACATTCCATAACCGCCGATGAGAAGAGAGAGCGATGACGAAACAGCATTGGGCAACGCCCGAGACCGAGCACGGGAAAGGCCACGATAACCCCAAGCGCAACCAGGGCAACACGCTCGTGGAAGTGTTCGAGCAGCCCGAATCGGCCCGCTCGAAGGAAGAGAGCGAGCATCCCGAGCTCTGGGAGCAAAACTACGTCTGGCGGCCCAACAGGCCCTATCGCCCCGAGAACCCCATGGACCCCTGGGCGCCGGCCCTGGAAATCGACCCCGTCACGCGGCCCGAGACCATGAAGCTCGCGAAGATGATGATCGACCGCATCCCGAAGAAGCTCGGCATCCAGAAGATCACGGCGGACGACCCCGAGTGCTGGGGCCTGCTTTCCGTCTTCACCGAGGAAACGGCCTACATCGCAAACCACATGGGCGTGCGCAACCCCATGACGATGCAGCAAATTGCCGATGCCTGCGAGTGGCCGCTCGAGAAGGTCGAGCCGCTCGTCAACCTCATGGCGCAGAAGGGCAACCTGGAGTACAACTGGGAGAACCTCGACGGCACCAACCCCAACCGCGAGAAACGCTTCGCCGTGCCCGTTCAGCTGCCCGGCATGGGCGAGTTCTACGCCATGAACGAGGCGGCGCTCGAGGAGCACCCCGAGATGAGCACCTACTTCGAGCGCATCGCGTTCACGGGCCCCTCGCAGATCGCCGACATCGTGCCGCCCGGTGGTGGTGGTGTGGGCATGCACGTCATCCCCGTCGAGAAGGCCATCGAGCAAATTGAGTCGTCAGTCGACGTCGAGCACATCTCCCATTGGCTGAAGAAGTACGATCGCTTCTCGTCGGCCGTGTGCTCGTGCCGCATGAGCGAGACCGTCCGCGGCGTGAACACGGGCGACGACCCCGAGGGCTGGTGCATCGGCGTGGGCGACATGGCCGACTACGAAGTGCAGACGGGCAAGGGCCGCTACATCACCTACGAGGAGGCCATGGAGATCATCCAGAAGGCCGAGGACCTGGGCTTCGTGCACCAGATAACCAACATCGACGGTTCCGAGAAGATCTTCGCCATCTGCAACTGCCAGAAATCGGTGTGCTACGGCCTGCGCACGAGCCAGCTGTTCAACACGCCGAACTTCAGCCGTTCGGCTTATGTCGCGCATGTCGACCCCGACACGTGCGTGGCCTGCGGACAATGCGTGGAGAACTGCCCCGCCGGCGCCGTGAAGCTGGGCCAGCGGCTCTGCACGCTGAACGGGCCGATCGAGTATCCCCGCCACGAGCTTCCCGACGACGTGAAGTGGGGACCCGAGAAATGGGACCCCGACTACCGCGACAACAACCGCATCGAGACCTACGACACGGGCACCGCGCCCTGCAAGGTCGCCTGCCCCGCTCACATCGGCATCGAGGGCTACCTGCGCCTGGCGGCACAGGGTCGCTACACCGAGGCGCTCGCGCTCATCAAGAAGGAGAACCCTTTCCCCGCCGTCTGCGGGCGCGTGTGCAACCACCGCTGCGAGGACGCCTGCACGCGCGCGGCGATCGACGACGCCGTGGCCATCGAGGCCGTGAAGAAGTTCATCGCCGAGCGCGACCTCGAGGCTGAGACGCGCTACGTCCCGCCCGTGCTGCAGCCGTCTCTGCGCGGCCCCTACCAGGAGAAGGTGGCCATCGTGGGCGCGGGCCCCGCGGGCCTCACGTGCGCGTACTACCTGGCCACGCTCGGTTACGCCCCCACCGTCTTCGAGCGCAACGAGAAGCCGGGCGGCATGATGACCTACGGCATCCCTTCCTACAAGCTGGAAAAGAGCGTCGTCGAAGCTGAGATCGACGTGCTACGCGAGCTGGGCGTCGACATCCGCTGCGGAGTGGACGTGGGCAGCGACGTGTCGCTCGACGAGCTGCGCGAGCAGGGCTACAAGGCCTTCTACCTCGCCATCGGCGCGCAGGGCGGTCGCCTCGCCGGCATCCCCGGCGAAGACGCCGAGGGCGTGACCACGGCAATCGAGTTGCTGCGCACCGTACTGGCCGACGAGGGCCATGGGCTGCCGGGACGCACGGTCGTCATCGGCGGCGGTAACGTGGCCATCGACGCCGCGCGCGCAGCCGTGCGCGCAGGGTCCGACCTGGTGGAGATGTACTGCCTGGAACAGCGCGCCGAGATGCCTGCAACACCCGAGGAGCGGCTCGAGGCCGAGGAGGATGGCGTGTTCATCGACTGCGGCTGGGGTCCGGCGCGCGTCGAGACCGATGCCGACGGCAAGGTGAGCGGCATCACCCTCAAACGCTGCACTCGCGTGTTCGACGAGGACGGCCGTTTCTCCCCCGTCTACGACGAAGGCGACACCAAGACCGTGGCCTGCGATAACGTCGTCATGGCCATCGGCCAGTCCATCGAGTGGGGCAACCTGCTGGAAGGCTCGGCGGTCGAGCTCGGCCCCGGCGGGAGGGCTCTCGCCGATGCGCGCACCTTCCAGACGGCGCAGCCCGACGTGTTCGTCGGCGGCGACGCCTACACGGGCCCGAAATTCGTCATCGACGCGATTGCGGCTGGCCACGAGGCGGCCATTTCCATCCACCGCTTCGTGCAACCGGGCAACTCGCTCACGCTCGGCCGCAACCAGCGCCGCTACGTCGAGCTGAACAAGGAAGAGGTGGCGATCAACCCCCTGAGCTACGACCATGGCCCCCGCCAGACCGAGGGCGTCGACGAAGCCATCGACCAGCATCGGTCCTATCGCGACTGGCACCTGACGCTCACCGAGGAGCAGGTGCGCGCCGAAACGGCCCGCTGCCTGAAGTGCGGCGCGAGCGTGGTCGACCCCAACAAGTGCATCGGCTGCGGCGTGTGCACGACCAAATGCGACTTCGACGCCATCCACCTCAGCCGCGACCTGCCCGAATGCTCCACCATGTACAAGAACGAGGACAAGCTGAAGGCGATCATTCCCTACGCCGCGAAACGCGAGCTGAAAATCATCAAGAAGAAGCTGTTCGGGAGTTAACCACGCATAAGTTGACAGCCTGATATACGTTGCCAACTTTTTTCGGAAAACCACCGAATCGGTAGTACCCTGAGTAGTGCCGGCTCTCATCGGAGAGCAGGCCGAGAGCAACACGCAAAAAGGCAGGCCAACAAGGAAAGGATATGCAATGGGTGCCTTATCTGTATTGAAAAACGGAGGGAAAGTGCTGGGCGGTGCCGCCCTGGGCGTCGGCGCCGTAATCGGCGGCTGCCAGGCCGTGTACGAGTGGGGCAAGAAGTGCTACGCCACCCCGGCCGAGCAGGCCCTCACCTATCCCGGCGACGAGCTGATGGACCGCTTCGATCCCGAGCTCGTCGAGACCGTGACGAGCGCCATCACCATCAATGCGCCGGTCGAGGAGGTGTATCCCTGGATTTACCAATGGGGCGGCACGAAGTCCGGCTCCCTGAGCTCCGAGGTGCTCGAGCGCGTGTTCGGGCGCATGTCCATCTTCAACCGCTACGAGATCTGCGAG
>CACWWI010000151.1 GCA_902764575.1 uncultured Coriobacteriaceae bacterium | reverse complement strand
GTCCCAGCTTTCGCCCTGGTGAGCTAAACTATTTGGATGCTGGTGGTGAAGGTTGGTTAACGCATGAAAACAGTTAGGCGCATGAGCGATTACATTGCCGGCCTGTTTGACGTGCGCAAGCGGGCCAGGAAGGTCAGGGAGCTGTCGCCGCTTGCCAGCCTGAAGGGCTACGAGCTCGGCGACGTGCCGCATGATATCGTAGCCGGTTTGGTCATCGCAGCGCTGTCCATCCCGATTTCCATGGGCTATGCCGAGATCGCGGGGCTTTCGCCCGTGTACGGGCTGTACGCGTCCATCCTTCCGGCCATCGTGTTCGCCTTGGTCACGAACACCCGCTCCATCGTGTTCGGCCTCGACAGCGCCACCGTCGCGGTGACGGGCGGGGTCGTGGCCAGCGTGGGCGTTACGCTGGGCAGCGAGCAGGCCTTTGCCCTCATGCCCACGCTCACAGCGCTCGTTGCCCTGTTCCTGCTCCTGTTTGCGTTTACCAAGGCGGGAAAGCTCGTGCATTACGTTCCCGAACCCGTCATGAACGGGTTCATCCTGGGGATATCCATCACCATCATCGTGCATCAGGTGCCAAAGTTGGTCGGCGTTCCCGGGCTCGATTTGTTCAGGCTGATCGACTTCTCCTCCGCCATCGACGTGCAAGGGTTCCTGGCGCTCGCGGCCGATATCCATTTCCAGACCGTGGCGCTTTCGGTGTTCGCGCTCGTCTCCCTGTTCTTCATGGGCAAGTATGCCCCGAAGCTTCCCGGCTCGCTCATCGTGCTGGCGTTCGGCATGCTGTTCTCGGTGGCGTTTGGCTTGGAATCGCAGGGGGTCACCGTTTTGGGAGACATGCCCGAAGGCTTTCCGAGTCTCGTGTTTCCCCATGTGACGGGGCTGGGGGCGGCGGTCATGATCGGCGGCGCATTTTCCATTGCCGTCACGATAGCCATCGAGTCGTTGCTCACGCTGAACACGTTCTGCATGCAGGAAGGGGAGCGCCCCCATGGGGACCGCGAGCTTGCATCTCTGGCCCTGGGCAACGCCGCCTCGTCGTTGATAGGCTGCCCTCCCTGCAGCGCCAGCTTGTCGCGCACGGCCGCGGCGAAATCATCGGGTGGCGTGAGCCAGGTGGCGAGCGTCGTCGGCGCGCTGGCCGTCGCCATCTTCGTGCTGGCCCTCGCGCCGTACCTGAGGCACTTGCCCGAACCCGTGCTGGCATCCATCGTGGTGTACGCCATGGTGCACGTCGTCGATTTCGATGCTGTGGGCCGCTACGCGAAGAACGCGCGCATAGAGCTGGGCGTGCTGGTGCTGGTTGCCTGCGTGGTGGTCTTGTTCGGGGCAATTGCCGGCGTGGCCGCGGGCATTGCGGTTTCGTTCCTCACGCAGTACTACCGGAAGCGGGCAACCGGCAATCAAAAGCTCATGGGCTTCGTGGCCGATTCAGGCAGCCAGCCAGACACCGACCCCGTGATTCCCGATAACATGCGCGTCTACTATCTGAGCGGATTCCTGTCGTTTTCGAATATCGACCACACGCTCGAAGACGTTCGCGAGGGAATCGTGGAAGGCGTCGACACGGTTATCTTGGAGCTCTCGGGCGTCACGAACCTGGACGCAACAGCGTCGGAAACGCTGAGACGGTTCATCCGGGCGCTCGGCAGCCAGGGCGTTTCCGTGCGCATCGTGCGCAGCCTGTCTCTGGCCAACGACCATTACACGCGTTTCGAGCTGCGGCGCGTCATGAAACGGGTGCATGCATACCCCACCGTGCAGTCGGCCATAGACGACGCGAACCGCATGAAGCGCAAGCAGATGCTCGACATCCCCCTCGACCAGGATGAAGAGGACGAGGAGGGTCCCGCCGACGATCCTCCAGTCGATTCCAGCCAAACCGAGGCCTAGCCCGGTTAAGGCCTTATCGCGAGAACGGGCCGCATGCGTGGTCTAGCCCCCACAGCCTCTCGGCAGTGGGGCGCCAGTGCTCGGCGTATTGGTCGCAGCGGCTGCAGAGTTCCTCGACCGTCTCCTCACCCTCGAGGTTCGAGGACCGTGCGCCGGTTTCCCCGATTATGCGGCGCAGCTCGCCGGGGTTCTCCAGCAGGGGGCAGGGTCGCAGGTAGTTGTCGTTGAACGGCTGGCCGTCGTGGTAGGCCATGAACAACGGCGATTGCAGGCATTCGAGCAGCGTCTTCTCGTGGATGTTCGAGTCGCTGAAGTGCACGAACACGCAGGGGTCGACGGCTCCGGCAGCGTTTATGTGCAGGTAGCGGCGTCCGCCGGCGATGCACCCTTGGGTGAACTGGCCGTCGTTTTGGAAGTCCATGGGGAATATGGCCTTGGTCACGCGCCAGCGCCGGGTGATGTGGTACATAGCCTCGCGCTGTTCGGGGCTCACCATGAGGTCCACAGAAGCGTCGGATCCCACGGGCATGTAGTGGAAGTACCACGCGAACAGGGCACCCCATTCGATGAGCTGGTCGATGTAGGTATCGGATGAGACCGCATCGAAGTTCTCCGAGGTATAGCAGCACGAGATGCCGAACGGCAGGCCGTTCTTGCGCATGAGCTTCATGGCGCCCACGACCTTGTCGTAGACCCCCTTCCCGCGCCGCGCGTCGGTCGACTCCCGGTCGCCTTCGAGGCTGAACGCGGGGATGAAGTTCCCGCAGGGTCTGATGGCGTCTATGAACTCCTGGTCGACGAGCGTGCCGTTCGTGAAGGCCAGGAACACGCAGTCGTCGTGCCTTCGGCAAAGCTCCACGATGTCGCGCTTGCGCACGAGCGGCTCGCCGCCCGTGTAGATGTACAGGTACACGCCCAGCTCCTTGCCCTGCTCGATAATGGAGTCGATGTCCTCGAACGATAGGTTCAGCCGGTTGCCGTAATCGGCGGCCCAGCAGCCCGTGCAGTGCAGGTTGCAGGCGCTCGTCGGGTCGAGCAATATGGCCCAGGGAATGTTGCAGCCGTAGCGTTCGCGCAACTCGACTTGCTTGCTCCACCCGCCGAAGTTCACGTTCACGGTGAAGGTTTGCATTATCCTCTCGAAATAGGCGGGATCGAGCTCGTTCAAGGCGTACATGAGCATCTGGTACGCGTTCGAGTCCTTGTTCTCGAGGTATTCGCGGACGATGCGTCGTTGCGTGGGCATCTCGCCGCGTGCAATGAGGTCCATGCCGCCGAGCAGCCGCGGGATGGCTTTGTCGGGGTTCGTGCGAATCGCCTTGATCGCCTGTCGTATGCCGAAATCCGCGAGCTGTTCCTTCACCATGCAAGCCTCCTGATTGTTACAATGTAGGTAACGTATGTGAAATAAGCCACAAGTGTCCATTGCATTGTTCATCGAAGGGAAGAACAGAGCAACCATCAATGGATGCCTAATTGGGTGTTAAGAAACAACCGACGTGATTCTGTTACATTTACTTGCAGGAGGCTGCAATGAGCCGAGATGATACTGCGCAATCGTTCGTTGGGCAGGAGTCGGGCGAGGACTTGCGCGTCGTCAAAACCCGCAGGGCGCTTCGAGAGGCGCTCGTCGAGCTTCTCGGGAAGACCGACTACGCCAAGATAACCGTGACGGCCATAGCGCAAACAGCGTGCGTCAATCGCAAGACGTTCTATTCCCACTACCGGAGCGTGGACGACCTCGTCGCCGAGGTGATTGCCTACGACATCGAGCAACTATGCCGCAAGGCGCTGGCCAGCAAGCCCGAAGACGCGCAGGGGGTGGATGAATCCGAGTCCCTCACAGCCCTCTTCCTCGAGGCTCTCGACGAGAGCTTCGATAAGCGGGAAAACATTCTCAAGCAGCTGGGTTTCGTGAAGCTTGCAGAGATGGCGATCGATCCCATGGAGAGGATTGCCCGGGACATGTGCGCACAACGCGGCTTGACAGTGACCGATAGCTTGCGCAGTGAGATCGCGTGCTACGTGGGTTGCATGCTGGCGGGCTACGCTCAGTGGCGCATCGATGCGAGCGACGCCGAGACGCTCGAGGACGTCGCTCGTTGCGTGGGCCGCATGGCGTCAGGCCTCGAGAACTGGGCGCTTCGCTAAGTCTTGCTCGCTTGCCCGCTTTGCTACCAGCTCTTCTTGAACGTGAGCACGTTGCTTTTGCCGTCCACGCGCTCGTAGGTCATCTCGTCGACGTTTTGCTTCGCCAACATGATGCCCAGGCCGCCGATGGGGATGTCGCTGACGTCGCTGTACTCGTCGACGGTGGCGGCGTCCTCCTTGGCCAGCGGGTCGTACGGCACGCCGTCGTCCGCAATCTGGACGGTCAGCGACGGCGGGGCGGGGGAGTACTCGAACTGGATGCGAGCGACACCGGGGTTCTCCTCGGTCGCGTCCGGGTAGGCGTACATGCACACGTTCGTGAACAGCTCCTCGCAGGCGATGTCGAGCTGCCCGTAGACCGGCTTGGGCGCGCGGCGGCGGTAGAGCTCGGCGTGGATGTAGTTCACCACGTGCACCAGCTGGTCCTTCCTCGCATCCAGCACCATCACGGCCTTCTCCTCGGGCGGCACGCCGTATTTCAGGGATAGCATCGTGATGTCGTCGGACTGCTCGGCGTCCAGCGTGAACTCGGTCAGGGCGCGGCGCACGCCCACACACGTCGAGCGCGGGTTCATGCCGACGTAGTGGGAGAGCGTCTCCTCGAGGCGGTCCTCCCCGAACAGCTCGTCGTCGGCGCTCATCGCCTCGGTCACGCCGTCGGTGTACAGGTAGAGCGTGTCCTCCTTGCCAAGGTCGAGCTCCAGTTTGTCGTAGGGGATGCCGTCGAACAGGCCCAGCGGCATGCCCGAGACCTCCTTGAGCCAGCTCCAGGCCCCGTCGTGGAGCAGCAGCGGGGGGTTGTGCCCGGCGTTGACGTACTCGACGTGGCCCGTGGCGTAGTCGAGGACGCAGATCAGGGCGGTGACGAACATGCCCGCCTCGTTGCCGAGGCACAGCTGGTGATTGGAGGAGTTGACGGCCTCGTCCACCGGCAGGCCCGCCTCCAGGTGGTTGCGCAGCTGGGTCTTGGCCGCCATCATGAACAGTGCCGCGGGAATGCCCTTGCCGGAGACGTCGGCCAGGAAGAAACCGATCTTGGTCGTGCGCTCTATCTCGAAGAAGTCGTAGAAGTCGCCGCCGAC
>CACWWI010000150.1 GCA_902764575.1 uncultured Coriobacteriaceae bacterium | reverse complement strand
CTGAAAGCACCCCTTGCAATGATGCGTGCACCCCGACACGAAAAGAGTCGTGCGCACCCCTTCCCCATCAGCAATATCGCAATATTTGATGTTCCCGTAATTCATGTCAATTCCTTAATGGAGGAAGAAGCCGCAGGTGGCTGTTCGGTCAGCGAGGCCGCCTGTGGTGCCCGGAATTGCCCTGAAAGACAAGCGCATTGGCCTTTGCGCCATGCGCGCAGGCTTGAAGGGCAAAGCCGGGTGCCACAGACGGCCGCAGCGTCGGCGGCTTCCGCCTGCCGCAGGCAGGCGGAACCTACAGATCGGTGCGCCCCTGGTTCCAATACTGCGTGCCGATGTACCCGCACGTGCGGCGCGCGACGTTCATCTTGTCCTGGTCGCGGTTGCCGCAGCTCGGGCACTCCCACACGAGCTTGCCGTCGTCTTCCACGACCTGGATCTCGCCGTCGAAACCGCACACCTGGCAGTAGTCGCTCTTGGTGTTGAGCTCGGCGTACATGATGTTGTCGTAGATGTACTGCATGACGCGGATGACGGCCTGGAGGTTGTCCTGCATGTCGGGCACCTCGATGTAGCTGATGGCGCCGCCCGGGCTCAGGCGCTGGAACTCGGCTTCGAACTTCAGCTTGGTGAAGGCGTCGATCTCCTCGCACACGTGCACGTGGTAGCTGTTGGTGATGTAGCCCTTGTCCGTGATGCCCTTGATGATGCCGAAACGGCGCTGCAGGGACTTCGCGAACTTGTAGGTGGTCGACTCGAGCGGCGTGCCGTACAGCGAGTAGTCGATGTTCTCAGCGGCCTTCCACTCGGCGGTCTTGTCGTTCATCTTCTGCATGACGGCGAGCGCGAACGGCGTGGCCTCGGCATCGGTGTGCGAGTGGCCGGTCATGTACTTCACGCACTCGTAGAGGCCGGCGAAGCCGAGCGAGATGGTGGAGTAACCGCCGTAGAGCAGCTTGTCGATGGTCTCACCCTTGTCGAGGCGGGCCAGCGCGCCGTACTGCCACAGGATCGGGGCCGCGTCGGACAGCGTGCCGCGCAGGCGCTCGTGGCGGCAGCGCAGCGCGCGGTGGCAGAGCTCCAGGCGCTCCTCGAAGATCTCCCAGAACTTGTCCATGTCACCGTAGCTCGAAAGCGCCACGTCAGGAAGGCTGATGGTGACGACGCCCTGGTTGAAGCGGCCGTAGTACTTCGGCTTGCCCGGCTCGTAGTTGCCGGCGCGCGACACGTTGTCGTAGCCGTTGCCCGAGCGGTCGGGCGTCAGGAACGAGCGGCAACCCATGCAGGTGTAGGTGTCGCCTTCGCCCTCGACCTCGCCCTTGCTCAGCTTGAGCTCGCGCATCTTCTTCTCGGAGATGTAGTCGGGCACCATGCGCTTGGCCGTGCACTTGGCGGCAAGCTTGGTCAGGTAGAAGTACTTGCTGTCCTCGGTGACGTTGTCTTCCTCGAGCACGTAGATGAGCTTGGGGAACGCCGGCGTGATCCACACGCCCTCCTCGTTCTTCACGCCCTCGTAGCGCTGGCGCAGCATCTCCTCGATGATGATGGCGAGGTCGTGCTTCTCCTGCTCGGAGCGCGCCTCGTTGAGGTACATGAACACGGTGATGAACGGGGCCTGCCCGTTGGTCGTCATGAGCGTGACCACCTGGTACTGGATGGTCTGCACGCCGCGGCGGATCTCGTCGCGCACGCGGTTCTCCACGACCTCCTCGAGCTTCTCGGCGGAAGGCTCGATGCCGAACACGTTCATCTCCTCGATGACCTGGCGGCGGATCTTCTGGCGGCTGACATCGACGAACGGCGCGAGGTGCGTGAGGCTGATGGACTGGCCGCCGTACTGGCAGCTTGCCACCTGCGCGATGATCTGCGTGGCGATGTTGCAGGCCGTGGAGAAGCTATGCGGCTTCTCGATGAGCGTGCCCGAGATGACCGTGCCGTTCTGCAGCATGTCCTCGAGGTTTACCAGGTCGCAGTTATGCATGTGCTGCGCGAAGTAGTCGGCGTCATGGAAATGGATGTAGCCTTCCTTGTGCGCCTCCACCACGTCGGCCGGCAGCAGGTTGCGCATCGTGAGGTCCTTGGACACCTCGCCCGCCATGTAGTCGCGCTGCACGGACACGACGCTGGGGTTCTTGTTGGAGTTCTCCTGCTTCACTTCCTCGTTGTTCGACTCGATGAGCGCGAGGATCTGGTCGTCGGTCGTGTTCTTGTGACGCTTCTGGTTCTGCAGGTAACGATAGATGATGTACTTGCGAGCGACCTCGAAGCGGTCCAGGCGCATGATCTCGTCCTCGACCAAGTCCTGAATCTCCTCGACCGACACGGTGTGGCCTGCGGCCTCGCACAGGTCGGCCACGTTGGCCGACGCGTACATGATCTGGCGCTCCGTGAGACGGTCCGCCTCGGCGACTTCCGCGTTGGCCTTTGCGATAGCGCCCGAGATCTTCTTGATGTCGAAAGGTACCTCGCTGCCGTTACGCTTGATGATTTTCATGCTGCCCCCATCCTTCGGTTGAATGCCGTTTATGCTGTCGTTTTCGGGCTGGGTGCGTCATCGCATGGCGATGCAAACGCATCCCAGCGATGGACATGTTACGTCATCGAACGTCAAATGGGAAGTGGTAAAAACACAATATCTTGTGTTGTTTTTGTTTTCCCACACCTATATCGTGTGTTTATGCAGGTCAAGCCAGCGCTGGTGGAAAAGTGGATTGGTTTTCCACATTCAGGCCGAAATCGGCGAGCGGCAGCTCTAGTCCTCGAGCGACTTGTAGTACAGCAGGCAGTGGCAGAAACCCTCGAACTCGGGGTCCTTCAACTGGTCGCGGAACTCCTTGCACATGCATTTCGTGTCGTCGGTGCGCTCGACGCGGCAGGGACAGTACCCGCCCGTGCGCTCGAGGCCCTCCTTCACGGTTTTGACGATCTCTTCATCGGGGTTGTAGCTGATCTTCATCGATGACCTCCTTCACCTCTATTTCCCTGAGCATCATAACAAGGCGCGTGGCGCAATGCGAAAGCGTCATTAAACCGTAGCCCATAACCGTAGGAAATCTCCTTAACCTCGCTTCGCCCGCCCACCCCGACCGAGGCCGCTTATAATGGTCACGAGCGAAAGGACCGACATGGCAGATGCCCAGGAGAAGCTCACGTACGACGGCAAGGACGTCCCCATCTATCGCGCGGGGATGCCCGAGGTCTTCGTCGCGCTCCAGCCGCCTCAGGCACAGCCCTACATCATGGCGCCGACAGATATGAGCCCCGATGACATCGTCCAGTTCTTCGTCGCCCACATCCCCGAGGTCGAGGAGCTCCAAGCCGATATGGTGAAGCGCTTCGCGAAGGGGTCGTACGGGAAATGCCGGTACCAGACCGGCGACGTGGCCTACGTCATGGGCAGGCCGTTCCAGCTGCGGGTGCACCCGCTCAGCAGCAGGAAGATGAAGGCTGCAGCGCGCGGCCGAGCTACGGCGAAGTACTCGCTCAACCCCAACGTGAGCTTGCTCACGTTGTTCGTCGTGCACCCGAAGAACTACGACGAGGCCAGGATCGCGTTCGGAAGCTATGCGAACAACGTCATCCTGCGCAACGCGGAAGGCCTGGTGCGCGACTTCTCGCAGGTGCTCGCACCGGGCCAGGCGCCGCCGCCCGTTCGCCTGCGCGACATGCGCGACAAGTGGGCGAGCACCGATGCAGGCGCCCTCTGGATCTCGACCGACATCGTGCCGTACCCGCCCGACTGCCTGGTATACGTCATCCTTCGCGAGCTCAGGAAAACCGCGACCGTACCCGAAGACGAGGTGCGCGCCCATTGCGAACGCATCCTGCCTGGTTGGGAAGCCGCCCAGCGGATGCTCGCCGAACGCCCCGAACCCTATTGCCTCCAGTAGCGGAGGCATCATGTATGGGCTGCGGAGATTACAGCCCCCTCGAAATGCGTGCGAGCACGTCTGATAGAATCCCACCGATGAGAAAAATGCCTGGGAAATATTAGCTACGGCACAAAACCTCTCGATGGGACGGGGCTTGGCTCCCTGTTCCATTTTTTATGCTCCCGGCGGTTGCGACCAGCCGCCCCACCCCGCAGGAACATCCGCGCCACACCGCACGGACGGCGCGCAAGGAAAGGAAACCACCATGGCAGATACCAGCATGCGCGAGAAGCTCGAGAAGATCATAAGCGCCTACGAGGAGCTCCAGGAGAAGATGGGCGACCCGGCCGTGCTCGCCGACCAGAAGGAGTACAACCGCCTGGCCAAGGAGTACGCCAACCAGGGACCGCTCGTCAAGCAGGCGCGCGCCTACGTGCAGGCCGAAGACGACCTGGCCGAGGCCAAGGAGATGCTCGACGACGCGGACATGAAGGAGTTCGCGCAAGAGGAGATCGCGCGCATCGAGGCCGAGCTTCCCGCCATCGAGGAAGAGATCAAGTTCATGCTGATCCCGGTCGACCCGGCCGACGAGAAGGACATCATCGTCGAGATCCGCGGCGGCGCGGGCGGCGACGAGGCCAAGATCTTCGCGGGCGACCTGTTCAAGATGTACGAGCGCTTCGCCAGCGAGAAGAAGTGGAAGATCGAGCTTCTGGACGTCATGCCCTCCGAGGCAGGCGGCTACAGCGAGATCTCGTTCAAGGTGAAGGGCGACAAGGTGTACTCGTTCATGAAGTTCGAGAGCGGCGTGCACCGCGTGCAGCGCGTTCCCAAGACCGAGAGCCAGGGGCGCATCCACACCTCGACGGCCACGGTGGCCGTGCTGCCCGAGGCCGACGAGGTCGAAGTCGAGATCAAGAACGAGGACCTGCGCATCGACGTGTACCGCGCGGGCGGCCCGGGCGGCCAGTGCGTCAACACCACCGACTCGGCCGTGCGCATCACGCACATCCCGTCGGGCCTGGTCGTGCAGTCGCAGGACCAGAAGTCGCAGCTGCAGAACAAGATCGCGGCCATGGCCGTGCTGCGCGCCCGCCTGTACGAGAAGATGCTCGCCGAGCAGCGCGAGGCCGAAGGAGCCGAGCGCCGCGCCCAGGTTGGCACGGGCGACCGCTCCGAGAAGATCCGCACCTACAACGGGCCTCAGGACCGTGTGACCGACCACCGCATCGGGTACAACGGCACGTACAACGGCGTGCTGTTGGGGTCGGGCGGAGCTGGGCTGACTGAGCTGATCACGGCTCTGCAGGCGGCCGAGAGGGCTAAGAAGCTGGAGCAGGCGGTGTAACCGGGTCCCACCGCTTGTCGGGAGGGCAGCGCGGGAACCCGCTGAGCCTAACCGTTCGTCGCTACGGGCGCGGCAGCTGCGGAACTCGCTCGCTTCGCTCGCTCAGACAGTCCTCGCTCCCGCCGCGCCCTACGCTCCTCACAGGCTCAGAGGGTTCCCGCGCTGCCCTCCCGACAAGCTGCTCTTTCTAGGTTGTGATCAGCTCCTTCTGGGGGAGAAGAAAAAGGGAAATGGAA
>CACWWI010000149.1 GCA_902764575.1 uncultured Coriobacteriaceae bacterium | reverse complement strand
CTCACGAGAGCTTCGCTGAGTCACTTCCCCTGGGGAACTGACTCAATGCACGAGCTTAGAAATCACCGTTGTGATAACATCGCCATTGCTTGCACTCTTCAGGCTCGTCTCTGTAGTCCATGCAGCCTTCCTTGGGACACTCGGATGCCCAGCTGCCGCCCGACAAGTTCTCGAGTTCTTCTTCGGAGAGCTCGACACCCACTTCGGCGGCAACTGCTGCCAGCTCCTTACTTGACTTGCAAGCCCTGGCCTTTTCTAGCTGCTCGGGGTTCAGGTTATGAGGGATACAGATCTCTGACCTGTGT
This sequence comes from uncultured Coriobacteriaceae bacterium, assembly GCA_902764575.1. Taxonomy (GTDB): domain Bacteria; phylum Actinomycetota; class Coriobacteriia; order Coriobacteriales; family Eggerthellaceae; genus UBA9715. The sequence goes on along the minus strand of CACWWI010000149.1, from coordinate 4,881 downwards.
TTTTTCAATCTCTCGCTTCCCTGATATCTCCCGAGTTCCTTAGATTCCGCAGCATTTTGTACGCGAATGTCGGTTAATGTCGGTTTTCATGTCGGTCAAAAAGTCGGTTGAAACCGCATCCGCTAGTCATGTGGAAAGGCAGCTCGGCATTCTTTTGGCGCAATGCCTACTCGTTCGTCTCGGCCTTCTTCACGTCGGCAGAACGGTCAACGGTGAAGTCGGTGCTCTCGAACTTCTCGGATCCGGGCAGGGCTAGGTCGAATTCCTTGGTGAGGTCGATCGAGGCCGTCGCCTTGTCCACCTGGCAGTCGAGCACATGCCCGCCCTGCTTGCGGTCGTCCGTCACGAAGTGGAAATGCCAACCGGCGCTGTTCAGGCTCGTCATATAGGGCGGGCAGTACACTCCCACCATGCTTCCCTCAACGTTCTCGAGGTCGAAGAAGGTCTGGTCGGCGGCAAGCGCGTCCACGATGGTGGGATACGGCTTCTCCTGCTTGTACTCGCTGCGGACGTTCATCTTGGCGAAGGTGCCGTCGATGCGCACGGCGTAGAAGTTGTTCGGCCCCAGCGCCTCCACGCGCTTGTCCAACGCGGCGGTAAGGTCTTTGAAGCTCGCTATTCCAGACACGTCGAGGGTCTCGTCGGCATCGAGGAAGGTGACGTTGCCAAACGGGATGGTCTTGTCGTCGGCCATGTTGTTCACCTTGCCGTCGCCCGCAGCCTGCCACACCTCGCCATCGACCATCACAAGTTCGCCATCCAGGCCGTCGAAGGTGCCGATGCCCGTATCGCCGTGCTTCTTGAGCTCGCCAACGGTAACGCTCCCCTCGAAGTCGCCCTCGGTAAGGCTTTGCAGCAGCGAGACCTGGAACATGATCTCTCGGTTCTGCGTGCCTGCCTGCTCTTTAGCCGGCTCTGCAGGCGTCTGGGCGCACCCCGCCAAAGCGAGCGCGCCTGCCAGGGCGCATGCTACAACGATCGTCGTCTTTGCTGTGCTCATTGTTTCTCCTCCTATCCCGTTCGGTTGATTTTATTCTCCCCTTGTGCGTAACACCTTTATCAACCGTCCCTCCATTACTGTTCCATTATCGGGTCCCCTGCATGTCCAGCAAGAGGGGTTTCAGAACGTCACCCCCTGTTATTTAACATCCGCCCGAGATCCTTTGTAAAATAGTCAGGAGCGAGGCTCGCTCATAACGGATTCTGGAGTGAACGGTGGACAAGATAATACTGGTCAACAGGAGCAACCCCATCCCTCCTGGCTACCTCGACTCGATAGAGATGGTCGCCGTCAAGGTGGACGAGGGGTTTTCCGTTTCCCTGGAACGCGAGACTGCGGAGAGGTACCTGCAGATGAGGCGGCATCTCCTGTCAATCGGGATACACGTCGAGGTCGTGTCGGGCTATCGCAGCCAAGAGACGCAGGAGCGGATCTGGAACGAGAGCGTGGCCGCCCACGGCGAGGCGCACACGAGGAGGTACGTGGCCATGCCGGGACATAGCGAGCATCATACGGGGTTGGCCCTCGATTTGACGCTCTACGACGATCAGGGCGACATCGTGGGAGACGACGACGTCGAAGCTTATGCAAGGCTTCTCCCGTATTTCCCCGAGTTCGGGTTCATTGTGCGCTATCCGGCGGGAAAAGAGGACGTAACGGGGTATCGGTTCGAGCCGTGGCATGTCCGCTATGTCGGCGATGAGGCCGCTCGCGAGATCTACGCGAGCGGCTTGACCTTGGAGGAATACGTGTCGTGCACGCACGAGAGACTAGAATGAGTTGCAGGAACGCCCTGGCTACTCATTCCGAAAGGACCAACGTGGATACGAAGAAAAAGATTGCCGTCGCTGCCTGCGCGGCAGCGCTGCTGCCCGCAGCCGGGGTGGCGGGGCGCGCGGCCCTCTTGATGAGGAGGCGGCCGATCGAGGAATTCTACGAGATGAGGAAGAAGCAGGGCGATTTCGTCCCCTTACAGGACTTGCCCGAGCAGCTCGTGCGGTTCGTCCTGGAGTCGGAAGACTCGGACTTCTACAGCCATGGCGCATACAGCTGGGAGGGAATCCGCGACGCCTTCACCGTCAACCTGAAGTCGGGCACGATCTCCATGGGGGGCAGCACCATCACGCAGCAGCTCGTGAAGAACCTGTACCTCCGCTTCAACCTCAGCTACACGCGCAAGGCGACGGAGCTCGTGATCGCCTTGGAAGCCGAGCGCAAGCTGAGCAAGGACGAGATCCTCGAGCTGTACCTGAACGTCATCTACTTCGGCAACGGCGTGTACGGCATCGGCGATGCGGCCCGGTTCTACTTCGGCAAGGAGCCTCAGGACTTGACGGTGAACCAGATGTTCATGCTGTCCATCCTGCCGGTCATTCCTACGAAGGGCAATCCGATACAACACCCGGAGACGTTCGAGCGGTTCCGAGAGAAGCGGCTCGCGCTCTTCTTGGACCCGCGCCATTCGGTGCTCACGCCCGAAGAGGCCGAGCTGATTCGCTCGCATCACGCCGATTGCCTGGACCCCGACCTCCGGGAACCCGACGAGTTCACGGACGCCTATCCGCAATACCCACCGCTCACCAACGAGCGTTTCGGCCCCTTCCCGAACGAGGGCTACCACAACCCCATGGAAGCGGCTTCTGGTTTGGAGCGCACTGAATTGGGAGGATGCAGATGAAAGAGACTTCCACGTTGACCCTCGAGTCCATCGAGGCTATCCGCGACAAGGTCGAGCACGAGCTCACCAAGGATAAGGCGATTGCCGAGCAGCGCGTGAGCACCATCCTGATGCTCATGGAGGAGCTCATGCTCGTCTACCGCAACGCTTATGGAGAACAATGCACGTTCCACCTGGAAAGCAAAGCGACGAGAAAAGAGCGCATCTTCACGATGCGTTTCGCCGGCGACGCGCTGGACCCCAGCCTCGATGCGCGGGCGCACGAATTGCGCCACCTGCTGAAATACGGTCAGGACATTCCCCAATGGTCCTACGAGAACGGGCAGAACGTGGTCACGGTGAGCGTGCCGCGCACGACCAGTGCGGTCGGCGTGCTGGAATTCTGCTACAGGTACGCAGACGGCGAAAAGCATCGGCTGGCCATCGGCTTCGTCGTCCAGCTCATCGGCACCGGCTTCAACATTGCCGCGTCATTCCTCGTCGCGCGCCTCATCGTGCATTACACCAACAGCGCAATCGAACAGGCTGCGCTCGCGGCCTTGATGATCTTCGCCTGCATCATGCTCGAGGAGTTCACCATCTGCATATCGGAGTGGCTGTACAACAAGATATCGCGTCATGTCTTGAAGCGCGTCCAGGACGATCTGGTCGGCAATGTTCTGAACATTCAAAGCTCCAGCATGAACACGCACGGCAACGCGGTCTTCATCCGCCGCATGACCGATGATGCCGAGACGCTGTCGACCGGGCTCACCGATTATTACAACCTCCTCATCCAGATCGCCGGTTTCATCGGCACGCTGGTGGCCGTTTTCGCGGTGAGCTGGGAGCTTTTCGCCTACGAGTCGCTTGTTCTGGTCATCCTGTACGGCATACAGACCTGGCGCGTGCGCGCGATGATCGAGACCACGAGCCGCGAGAAGGTGGCTTACGAGCGCTACTCCAGCATCCTCTCGGAAATCATCCAAGGCCATCAGGACATCCGGGCCCTGCACTTCGAAAAGCGGATTTCCCAAGAAATCGACAGACGCGTGCAAGAGTCCAACGACCGCAAGAAGGAGACGCTGCAGCAGCGTTGGAAGTATCGCCTGACATCGTCGAGCGTGCTCAACGTGAGCGACTTGGCGTTCATGCTGCTCGTGGTGCTCATGCTGGCGCAAAGCCAGCTCGAGCCCGCCATGGCGGTCGTGCTATACAACTATCACACGAGGCTCGGAAACAAAGCCGTCTTCACCGTGATGAACTTCTCCGACTTCACCTGCCAGCTCAGGCTTGCGGGCGACAGGATCCGCTCGCTCATCGTCAGCCGCGAGTTCCCCAAGGAATACTTCGGCGACAAGCACTTGGATCAGGTGGCCGGCAAGGTCGAATTCAGCAACGTCGTGTTCTCCTACCCGGTCTACGGCAGCCTGCTCAGGTCGGGGAAGGTCGTGCTGGACGACGTGAGTTTTACTGTGGAAGCCGGGCAGACGGTCGCGTTTGCCGGGGGCAGCGGCTGCGGGAAGAGCACGATATTCAACCTGCTGAGCAAGCAGTACACGCCCGACTCGGGCGCGGTGTTGCTTGACGGCCAGGACGTCGCCGAGCTCGACAAGGACACCGTGCGCGGATCGATGGCGCTTATAACCCAGTTCCCCTACCTGTTCAACGCCTCCATACGCGAGAACCTGGCGTACGTGAAGCCCGACATGACCGACGAGGAGATGATCCGCGTGTGCCGCGCCTGCTGCATCCACGACGACATCATGAGCATGGAAAACGGCTATGATTCGCTGATCAGCGAGGGGGGACGCGACCTCTCGGGCGGGCAGAGGCAACGTCTCGCCATCGCGCGCGGCCTGCTGTGCGATTCTTCTATCCTGCTCATGGACGAGTCGACCTCGGCCCTCGACAACACGACGCAGCGGGACGTCCTGAAGGCGGTGAAGGGCCTCGCCGGCACGCGCACGGTAATGATGATCGCCCACCGCCTGTCGACCATCGTCAGCGCCGACACGATCTTCTTCGTGAGCGGCGGCAAGATAATCGCCCGCGGCACCCACGAAGAGCTCATGAAGACATGTGGCGAGTACCGGGAGCTGTACCAAGCCGAACAGGTGGCGGCGGCCGAGCGGTAGGTCTTGTAGGGGCCTCGAGGAGGAGGCCACAAAGGCCCTTGAGGCGGCGGAGAAGTTCGCCGAGGCCCACGGGTTCAAGCCCGAAG
>CACWWI010000148.1 GCA_902764575.1 uncultured Coriobacteriaceae bacterium | reverse complement strand
GAGCTGCTCGTTCGGGTTCTTGCTTGTTTGGTGCGGTTGGGGCCGTAGGGTATTATACGGCTAGGCAATTTGAAGGTGGGGATGGTGGGTAGTAATTCGAGGAACAACAACTCTGATGTGCGGCGGGCGGTTGCCCAGTCTGACTCTTTGCTGAATGCGCGCAATGCGGCTCGTCGAACTGGGCGGGCTGGAAACGACTTCGATCGGGCGTCCTCGACGCGTGCCCGCTCGCGGGCGGTTGATTCTGGGCGCTCCGAGTTCGGGGTGAGGGAAGAAGAAGGAATGGGGCGAGAGGCTCGGGCTCCTCGGCATGGGCGGCCCGGCGAGCCGCAGACTACGGCCGGCTTCCTCAAGAATAACAGCGCCTACATCCTTTCCGCCGTCGGCGTGGTCGTTATCGTCGTGCTCATGATCGTGTTCATTCGCGCGTGCGCTCCGCAGGGGAAGGTTGAGGAGCAGCAGGACGATGGCGTGCATGTGACTCCTTACAATTGGGATAACCTCGACCGGACGGGCGGGCGCTACTCCTATGTCGTCGACGGGAAGGTGAAGTCGAAGGTCGGCATCGACGTGTCGGAGAGCCAGCAGTGGATCGACTGGAACGCCGTCGCCGGCGATGGCATCGACTTCGCGATGATTCGCCTCGGGTACCGTGGCGCGACCGAGGGGGAGCTGTACCTCGACGAGTACTTCACGTACAACCTTGAGAGCGCCAAGGAGGCCAAGGTCGACTGCGGCGTCTACTTCTTCTCGCAGGCGCGCACCGTCGACGAGGCAATCGAGGAAGCCGACTACGTGATCAAGCAGCTCAATGGAGTAAAGCTGGAGTATCCCATCGCCTTCGACTCCGAGGTGCTGGTGGTTGGCGAGCGGCCGCCGCGCACGGCCGACCTGAGCGACGACGAGATGACCGATATCGCCGAGGCGTTCTGCAAGCGCGTGGAGCAAGCCGGCTATCAGTCGATGGGCTACGGCAATAGGTACGACGTATCCCGCTATGACTACGAGCGTGTGAACGAAATCAACCTCTGGTGGGCCGAGTACGACGAGCCCTACCCGTCCGTCCAGGTCGACCTATTCATGTGGCAGTACGCCAATGACGGCGAGGTGGCCGGCATCGACACGGCGGTCGACATGAACCTCGACCTCTCGCGCGCCCTCGACTAACCGGGTCGGCAACCGGCGCATAATCGCCCCCCGTGTGCTGCTGGGTGTAACGGGCGGTTCTAGCTGCGAGTTTCCCGGGCCACGAGTTGCGATGCGCCGTATTGCTCGCGCAGGGCCGGCTTGTCGATCTTGCCGGTGTTGTTGCGCGGGACGGTGGCGAAGATGTACCTGCGCGGGCGCTTGTAGCGCGGCATGTCCAGGCAGAAGTCCCGCATGTCTTCCTCGGTGCACGTGCGGCCTTCCTTCAACTCGATAATCGCGCAGGCGATCTCGCCCAGGCGCTCGTCGGGAACACCGATGACCGCGACGTCCTTCACCGCGTCGTGCTTGCGGATGAAGGTCTCGATCTGCACGGGGTACAGGTTCTCGCCGCCCGTGATGATGACGTCCTTGGCGCGGTCGACGAGCGTGATGAAGCCGTCGGCGTCGATCTTGGCGACGTCGCCCGTGTACAGCCAGCCGTCGCGCAGCGATTCGGCCGTGGCCTCGGGGTTGTTGTAGTACTCGACCATCACGCAGTTGCCGCGCAGGCACAGCTCGCCCACGTCCGGGCTGCCGGGCTCGACGACCGAGCCGTCCTCGCGGCGAATCTCGGCCTCCCAGCCCCAGCCGGGAATGCCGTTGGTCTCCAGGTGCTCGAAGTTCTCCACGCCCAGGTGGATGCTGCCCGGGCCCATGCCCTCGGACAGGCCGTAGTTGTTGTCGTACTCGTGGTTGGGGAACTGCTTCTTCCAGCGGCGCACGAGGCTCGGGGGCACGGGCTGCGCGCCGATGTGCATGAGCCGCCACTGATCCAGGCGGTAGTTGTTAAGGTCGACCTTGCCGTCGTCGATGGCGTCGAGGATGTCCTGCGCCCACGGCACCAACAGCCACACGAGCGTGCAGTGCTCTTCCGACACCGTCTGCAGGATCCAGTCGGGGCGCACGCCGCGCAGGATAACTCCCTTGCTGCCGCTGATCAGGCTGCCGAACCAGTGGATCTTCGCGCCCGTGTGGTACAGCGGCGGGATGCATAGGAAGCAGTCGTCGCGCGTTTGCCCGTGGTGCTGCTGTTCGCACAAGCCCGCTTGCAACAGGCTGCGGTGGTTGTGCAGGATGGCCTTGGGGAAGCCGGTCGTGCCGCTGCTGAAGTAGATGGCGCCCGGATCGTCGTCGGTGATTTCGATATCGGGCTCTTCCGCCGAGAAGTGCACGACGCGGTTGTTGTAGCTGCGCGCGAACGACGGGCAGTCCTCGCCGACGTAGTACATGCGCTGGATCTGCGGGATGCGGTCGGCGATCTGCTCGATGCGCCCGATGAACTCGGGGCCGAACACGAGCACTTCGGCATCGGAGAGCTCGAGGCAGTATTTAATCTCGTCGGCCGCGTAACGGTAGTTCAGCGGCACGGCCACGCACCCCGCCTTCAGCACGCCGAAGTAGATGGGCAGCCATTCCAGGCAGTTCATCAGCAGAATCGCGACCTTCGTGCCGCGTTTCACCACGCCCGTCTCGATGAGCAGGTGCGCGAAGCGGTTTGCCTGGTCGTTGAAGGCACGCCAGGTTATCTCGCGGCGGTAGCGCTGCGACGGCGGCGTTTCCACGAGCTCGAAGTCGCGCCACGTCTTGCCACGCTCGTCGCGGATAGCCGGGTTCACCTCGACGAGCGCAATCTCGTCAGGGTACTTCGCAGCGTTCATAATCAGATAATCAGTTGCTGGCATGCTGGTCTCCTGCGTCTAGGAAAATCTTTCTTGTTACGAAGTTCCACACCATGACGACGGCCGTCGCGAAGATCTTCACGATGAGGTACGCGTGGTCTTTGAGCCATTCCGGCCACGGCAAAACCTCGACGCCCGCCCACATGAGTGCGTTGTTAATAATAAGGCCGATAACCGACAGAACGACGAAGATTATGAATTCGCGTCGTCGCGACATATCCTCTTTGTGCGTGAAGACGTAGCGCATCGACGCCACGTAGTTGAACACGACGGACACCGAGAAGCCTATGGTGGCGCTCACGAGGTAGTTGATGTGGAGGACCTCGGTGCAGAACGCCAGCAGGCCGTAGTCGATGAAGAAGGCGATGATGCCCACCACTCCGAATTTCATGAACTGTGCGATCAGTTTTTGCATGCGCAGCAGTATAGCGCCCCGCGTGGACGCGCTGAGGGGCATCCGCTATAATTCCAGGTTGCGCCCGAGTGGCGGAATGGCAGACGCGGCGGTCTCAAAAACCGTTGGGAAACCGTGAGAGTTCGAATCTCTCCTCGGGCACCATCCGTGCTTTAAGACCCCCGATCGCGGGGGTCTTGTTGTTGCCGGCCGTCTGGCGAGCGTTCCAGATGGCAGAAGGGAAGGAGAGCGGGATATGGCGAGCAGCGCACCCGCACGTACGCGCATCAAGGGCAAGACATGGTTCCTCATCGTGCTGCTTGCGCTCATGGGGCAAGTGGCCTGGGCGGTCGAGAACAATTTCTTCAACCTGTTCATCCAAGACGTCTTCGGGGCATCGCTGTCCGACGTCGCGCTCATGGTGAGCGCGTCGGCCCTGACGGCGACGGCTACCACGCTGCTCGTGGGCGTGTGGTCCGACCGCGTGGGGCGCCGCAAGGTGTTCATCGTGGCGGGCACGCTCGTGTGGGGTCTCTCCATCTGCGCGTTCGCCGTGCTGCAGAACGTGTCGCAGGCGCTCGCGCGCGATGCCGCCGCCGCGGCGTCGCTCGGCATCACGCTCACCATCGTGTTCGACTGCCTCATGACCTTCTTCGGCAGCCTGGCCAACGACGCCTGCTTCAACGCATGGGTGACCGACATCACCGACGATACGAACCGCGGTCGCGTGGAGGGCGTGAACAGCGCCATGCCGCTGCTGAGCATGCTGCTCGTGTTCGGCGGCGCGATGTTCCTCATGATCGTGGGCGACGACGGCTCGGTGACCTACGACTACCCGGTGTTCTTCACGATCATCGGCGGCATGGTCATCGCCACGGGCCTTATCACCGCCGTGCTCATGGAGGACTCGCATCCCGAGCCGCGCCGCGACGCCAGCTACTTCGCCGAGCTCTCCTACGGGTTCCGCCCGTCTTCGGTGCGCAGCAACCACATGCTCTACCTCGTGCTCGCCGGCTACTGCGTGTTCGCCATCGCCATGCAGGTGTTCATGCCCTACTACGTGCTGTACCTGCGCCTGCCCTACATCCTCGGCGAGAACTACGTGTTCGTCATGGCGCCGTGCATCATCATCGCGGCCGTGTTCACCATCCTGTACGGAAGGCAGGTGGACAAGCGGGGGTTCTCGAAATCCGTCATCCTCCCGCTCATCCTGTTCCTCGTTGGATGCGGCCTGCTCACGGCACTTTCCGACATGGTGGGCGTGTTCGCGGGCAGCATGTTCATGCTCGCGGGCTACCTGGGCGCCGTGGCGTGCTTCGGCGCCGCCATCCGCAACAACACCCCCTTGGACCGTGTCGGCCTCTACCAGGGCGTCCGCATCTTCATGGTCGTGCTCGTGCCCATGCTCGTGGGGCCGTGGATCGGCTCGACGGTGAGCGCCTCGTCGGGCGTCGTGGGGTTCGGCGTGGTCGGCGACGGCTTCGCCCCGAGCTCGCTCATCTTCGCGGCAGGGGCGGTTGTGGCGCTGTTCACGTTCGTCGTGCTGTTCTTCATCCGCCGCGAGGAACGGCGCAGCAAGGGGCCTGAGCAAGAATAGTGTACACATTTCGAACCCGGTTTTTTGCGACCTGGGCTTTTGGTGCGGGAGTTTGGTATTCCAGCGCAAATGTGTACGCTAATCCCGATCGTTGCCCGCCATTCCGAGAAAGAAGATAGACGCAAGCATGGCGTTCCTTCCCACAACAGCTGAGGAAATGCGCGCCCGCGGATGGGACGCGGTGGATTTCGCATACGTGTGCGGCGACGCCTACGTCGACCACCCCTCGTTCGGGCATGCCATCATCACGCGGTTGCTCGAAGCAAACGGCTATCGCGTGGGCGTCATAGCGCAGCCCGACTGGCGCGATCCCGCGAGCGTGGCCGTGTTCGGCGAGCCGCAGCTGGGCTTCCTCGTGTCGGCCGGCAACATGGACTCCATGGTGAACCACTTCACCGTGGCCAAGAAGCGCCGCCGCTCGGACGCCTATTCCCCG
>CACWWI010000147.1 GCA_902764575.1 uncultured Coriobacteriaceae bacterium | reverse complement strand
CCTCGACAATCCCGGCCGCTCGCTCATCATCAGCAACCCGGGCGTCGATTACATTATCGTGCGCCCCTCCGACGCGCCGATCTTTGTGGAAACGGGCGCTGCCGACTGCGGCATCTGCGGCGAGGACTCGCTGCTAGAGACCGAGACCGACGTCGTCGAGCTCGTGGACCTGCGCTTCGGCGCCTGCCGCTTCATCGTGGCCGAGCCCGAGGGCGCGGCCGAGCGCACCGCAGAGCACTACCGCCAGCTGGGCAGCATCCGCGTGGCCACGAAGTACCCGCGCATCGCGCGCGCCCACTTCGCGCGCCGCGGCACGCAGGTCGAGATCGTCGAGCTGCACGGCAACATCGAGCTGGGCCCGCTCACGGGCATGAGCGAGTGCATCGTCGACATCACGGCCACGGGCACCACGCTGCGCGAGAACAACCTCGTCATCACCGACGAGGTGCTCAGCTCCACGGCCCGCTTCTTCGCCAACGTGGCCTCGTTCCGCACCGACCCCCGTGTCCGCGACCTGGCCACCAAGCTCAAACAACAATCCGCCGACCGCACCCTAAAAGTAACCGCCGGCGGCGAAGGAAAGTAGAAAGGAAACCACATGCGGCAAGTCATCCTGAACCAGGGCGAGGCGTTCAGCAACTCGCACCTGCAGCGCAAGAGCGCCTTTAACGCACAGGCCATGCAAGTGGCCACGCAGATCGTCGAGGACGTGCGCCAGCGCGGCGACGAGTGCCTGCGCGAGCTCACCGAGAAGTTCGACGGCGTGGCGCTCGAGAGCTTCCGCGTGTCGCCCGAGAAGTTCAACGCCGCCGTCAACGCCTGCGAGCCCGCGCTCGCGCAAGCGCTCGAGCAGGCAGCCGCCCAGATCCGCGAGTTCCACGAGCGCCAGCTCGAGCAGAGCTGGTTCTCGGTGCGCGAGGACGGCGCGCTCGTCGGCGCGAAGGTCACGCCGCTCGACTCCGTGGGCGTCTACGTGCCCGGCGGCCGCGCGCTGTACCCCAGCACGCTGCTCATGAACGCGCTGCCCGCCAGCGTCGCGGGCGTGCCGCGCATCGTCGTGGTGAACCCGCCGCTGCCCGACGGCGGCCTGGACCCGGCCATCGCCAAGGCGTGCGAGCTCGCCGGTGTCACCGAGATCTACCAGGTGGGCGGCGCGCAGGCCGTTGCCGCGCTGGCCTACGGCACGGACCAGATTGCGCCCGTCGACAAGATCACCGGCCCCGGCAACGCGTTCGTGGCCGCCGCCAAGAAGCTCGTGAGCGGCGACGTGGGAATCGACATGATCGCCGGCCCCTCCGAGGTGTGCGTCGTGGCCGACAGCACGGCCGACCCGCGTCTCGTGGCCATCGACCTCATGGCGCAGGCCGAGCACGACCCGCTGGCCACGTGCTACCTGGTCACGTTCTCGGCCGACTACGCCGCAGCCGTGCAGGCGGCCATCGAGGAGCACATGAAGCAGTCCACGCGCGCCGAGATCACCACCGCCTCGCTCGTCGACCAGGGCCTCATCGTCGTCTGCCAGGACCTCCCGCAGGCGCTCGAGGCCGTCAACGTCATCGCGCCGGAGCACCTGGAGCTGCATATCGCCAACCCTATGGACTCGCTCGGCGCCATCCGCCACGCGGGCGCCATCTTCCTGGGCGAGTGGACCCCCGAGGCCGTCGGCGACTACGTAGCCGGTCCCAACCACACGCTGCCCACAGGCGGCACCGCGCGCTTCAGCAGCCCGCTCGCCGTCGAGCAGTTCATAAAGAAGTCGAGCGTCATCCAGTACTCCCAGGCAGCCCTGGCCGCCGACGCCCCGGCCATCGTGGCAATAGCCAAGCACGAAGGCCTCTGGGCCCACGCCCGCAGCGTAGAGCTGCGCATGGAACAGGGGGAATAGAATGGACCAGGTACGACCGGCCGCGCCGCAGTTGCAGGGCGTCGAGCCGTACGACCCGAAGTACATACCGGCCGACGTCATGATCTCGGCCAACGAGAACCCAAGCGACGTGCCGCTCGAAATCCGCCGCGAGATCGAGCACGCCGTGCGCAAGGTGAAGCTCAACCGCTACCCTGACCCGCTGGCCAACGACCTGCGCGACATGATCGCCGAGGCCAACGGGCTCGACCGCGACCAGGTGCTCGTGGGCAACGGCGGCGACGAGCTGCTGTTCGACATGGCGCTCGCCTGGGGCGGCCCCGGCCGCAAGTTCCTCAACGTGCCGCCGACGTTCTCGGTGTACGCCTACAACGCGCGCATCCTCAACACCGAGGTGGTGGAGGTGCCGCGCCGCGACGACTACTCCATCGACGTCGACGCCGTGTGCGACCGCCTGGCGCAGGGCGACATCGACTACGCCATCTTCTGCAGCCCCAACAACCCCACGGGCAACCTGCTCACGGGCGCAGAGATCGACCGCATCCTCAAGGCGTCCGACGCGCTCGTCATGGTGGACGAGGCCTACTTCGAGTTCAGCCGCTCCACCGTGCGCCCGTCGCTCACGCGCCACGAGAACCTGATCATCCTGCGCACGTTCAGCAAGGCGTTCTCGCTGGCCGGCGTGCGCATGGGCTACCTGCTCGGCAGCGAGCGCGTGCTCCGCGAGTTCAAGAAGGTGCGCCTGCCGTACTCGGTCGACGCCGTGTCGCAGGCCGTCGCGCGCGTCGTGTACGCCAACCGCGCGCAGTTCGAGACTGGTATCGAGCAGATCATCGAGCAGCGCGCCCGGGTGATCGACGGGCTCGGCGCCTTGCAGGGCGTGAAGGTGTTCCCCTCCAGCGCGAACTACGTCCTGTTCCGCCTTCCCGCGGATATCGACGCCGCCCAGGTGTGGCAGCGCCTCCTCGACGCCGGCGTGCTCGTCCGCGACTTCTCGCGCACCCCGAGCCTCGAAAACTGCCTCCGAGTCTCAATCGGCTCCCCCGAAGAGAACACCCGCTTCCTAACCACCCTGAAAGGTATACTGACCTAGACAAGAATTGGAATGGCCGAAAGAAAGGCCGATGCAGCGAGCACGGAGGAAGCGCGGTAGGGGCGCACTCCGTGCGCCCGCGCCCGAAGGGCGCATATAAAAAGAAAGGACGCGCATGCCAAGACAATCCACCATCAAGCGCACGACGAAGGAAACTGACATCGCCATCACGCTCGCCCTCGACGGCACGGGCGAAACCGACGTTTCCACGGGCATCGGCTTCTTCGACCACATGCTCAACTCGTTCGGGCGCCACGGGATGTTCGACCTCGACGTCACCGCGAAGGGCGACCTGTTCGTCGACGGCCACCACACCGTGGAGGACGCGGGCATCGTGCTCGGCCAGGCGTTTGCGAAGGCGCTCGGCGACAAGTACGGCATCATCCGCTACGGCGACGTCACGCTGCCGATGGACGAGGCTCTCGTGCTGGTAGCCGTCGACATCTCGGGCCGCGGCGCGCTGTACTGGGACATGGACATCCCCTACCAGCTGGTCGGCCAGTTCGACTCCACGCTGGCCAAGGAGTTCTTCATAGCCTTCGCCACCAACGCAGGCATCACCCTGCACGTGAAGCAGCTGGCCGGCGAGAACGTGCACCACATCATAGAAGCCACGTTCAAGGCCGTGGCCCGCGCCCTGCGCACCGCCGTGAGGATCGACCCCACAGCACCCGACGCGCTGCCCAGCACGAAGGGCGCACTCTAATGCAGCCGCAGGTATCAATCGTCGTCCCCGCATACAATGCCGAGACCTACCTGCGGCAATGCATGGACGCGCTCGTCGGCCAAACGCTGCAGAGCATCGAAATCATCGCCGTCGACGACGGCTCAACCGACAATACCGGCGTAATCCTCGCCGCGTACGCTGCACGCGACAGCCGCGTGCGCGTCATCACGAAGGAGAACTCGGGCTACGGCGCGTCGGTCAACCGCGGCATGCGCGAGGCGCGCGGCGAGTACGTGGGCATCATCGAGTCGGACGACTGGCCGCAGCTGCACATGTTCGAGAAGCTCTACCGCGTGGCGAAGCGCAACGACTGCGACCTCGTGAAATGCGATTTCTTCGACACGTACGAGACGGGCGAGAGCAAGCGGCGCAACCTGCGCGGCTTCCCGTACGGCCGCGTGTTCGACACGATGGAGCTGCCGCGCACGGTATGCATCGTGGCGTCGCCCTGGGCGGCGCTCTACCGCCGCAGCATGCTCGAGCAAAACGAGGTCCGCTGCCTCGAGACGCCCGGCGCCGCGTTCCAGGACACGGGCCTTTCCCTCAAGGCGCTCTTCAGCGCACGCCGCTGCGAGTTCGTGCGCGAGCCGCTCGTGCACTACCGCCGCGACAACGAGGCGGCATCCACCAACTCGCGCGACAAGGCGCTCGCCGTGTGCGGCGAGTTCGCGGAGGTCTGGCGCTACCTGGCAGACCGTCCGCAGCTCGAGGCCTGTTTCGCGCCCTGGATGTCGGTGAAGATCTGGCGCACCTACGCGTGGAACTACGGCCGCATCGCGCCGGAGCTGCGCGAGGGCTTCCTGCAGCAGGTGCGCGACGAGTTCCTGCAGATGGCGGCGCAGGAGAAGCTCGGTTACGACCTGTTCGAGCCCTTCGAGATCGAACGCGTGGCCACGCTCCTCGAGGTGGGCCCGAAGGCGTTCGCCGAGCTGTACCCCGAAGGATACGAAGAGGAAGGCGAGCCCGATGGGCGAGCGTAGGGAAAAAACTGCAAGCAACCGTGCGGCAATCAACTCTGCGGCCTCGCTCAGGCCGCAGGTCTCCATCATCGTGCCCGTGTACAACGACGAGCGCTACGTGAAGCGGGCGCTCACCTCGTGCCTGCGCCAAACGCTGCGCGACATCGAGGTCATCTGCGTGGACGACGGCAGCTCCGACGGATCGCTCGCGCTGCTGAACCAGGCGGCCGCGGAAGACGGCCGCGTGCGCGTCGTGGCGCAGGAGCGCAACGGCGGCTCGCACAACGCGCGGCTCGCGGGCGTGCGCCGCGCGCGGGGCGACCTCATGATGTTCCTCGACGCAGACGACGAGCTCACGCGCTCGGCCTGCCAGGACGCTGTCGACGAGCATGCCGCCGACCCCGCGGCCATCTTGCATTTCGCGATGCGCATCCGCGGCGGGCGCGGCGTGACGGACGAGGCCGTGCGCGACCTTGCCGCGTGGACCAGGCCGGTGGAAGGCCCGATCAGCGGCCGCGACGTCGTCGTGAGGTCGTTCGTCGACCACGACTACTCGTTCAGCGTGTGCGGCAAGGCCTTCGAGCGCGAGCCCGTGCAGACGGCCTTCGAGATGCTCGGCGAGATGCGCAGCGACTCGGGCGAGGACGGCCTGGAGTACTTCGCCATCGCCTTCAACGCGGGCTCGTACCGCGGCATACCGCAGAAGTGCGCGTACGTGTACCACCTGGCCGACGGCCTCTCGGAGCACGAGAACCTAAC
>CACWWI010000146.1 GCA_902764575.1 uncultured Coriobacteriaceae bacterium | reverse complement strand
CGGCTCTACGAGATCGTTTGCGACGGTCCCACCAACGGCGATGCGCGGATCGCCGCGGTCAGCCAGATGAACGACGAGTGGAACCTCCAGGCGCTTGTCGACGATGAAGAGGGGAGCTCTGGTCTCGTCCGTTACAACAGCATCGGTTACTGGGCCCGCGAAAAACTGAAGCGCAAGGGAAAGATCGTGTTCTATACGCGTGCGAAACCCGGCTACTGGGAACCGCGGCCTAACCACTGAAGCCGCGCCTTTATGGCAATAGTTTCAAGGGCTATGCGGCAGGATTTCGACTGGTAGTCAATCGCAAAACCAGCCATACGGAGTTTTCATTGGGCCAAAGAGGTCGAAAGCGCCTTGTCCAGGCGGTCCAAGTTGTCTACCATTTGTAGACAACTGGAAAGGGGCGTTTTGATACGAAAAACCTCGATACGCTATTTCAACGAAACCGCCGTCCGCGCAATCTGGGATAGAGATGGTGCGCTCTGGCTTTACTCGGCGGTTGATGTGGTTTCGGCGCTGACGGACAGCAAGAACCCCCGTGTCTACTGGAACACCTGCAAGAGGCGCAACCCCGAACTGAATGCATTTTGTAGACAACTGAGGCTTACGGCATCCGATGGGAAAGCATATCTGAGCGACTGCATCTGCCAAAGGGGTGTGGATGCGCTTGTCATGGTGCTTCCTGGAAAGTACCGATCTGGTTTTGCGGAGTGGATCGAGGGGAAGCTGTGCCCTCTGGACGAGCAGAGCTGGACTAGTCTTCGTTTACGCAAGATGGCGTTCTCTTTTGGATCTCCGTTTTTGCCGAAGAAGCGTCTGCTAACTTCGAATGCCCCGTATTTCTTCGTGAGCATTTCCAGGTAAGGCAATGGGGGATATCTTCCGTAGGTCATCTCAGTTCCTTTTTGAGCCCATCGAAGACGTAGCCTATGAACTGGTGTTTTCCATCGTGGCCATCATGCCTTTTCATGACGAATTCCGCTAACGCTTCGGCATGTCGAAGCGTGCGACTCCCTGGCGTGACGCGCTACAATGGCTGCAGTGCTCCTCCGAGGAAAGGTGCTGTCATGATGAAACTCGACGATTGCCGCTACGAAGGCCAGGGTTCGTTCAAGCTTTCGGATTATCCGACTTCCGCAAAGGTCGACAAAGCCGACCGGTCGCATATCGAGGAGCTCATGGCGAACAACATCGAGCGCATGATCGAACTGCAGGACAAGCTGTACGCCCAGGGCACCGAAGGCGTCGTCATCATGATCCAGGCCATGGACGCAGCGGGGAAGGACGGCACGATCAAACACGTCATGAGCGGGCTCAACCCGCAAGGCGTCAAGGTTTACAGCTTCAAGCAACCCAGTAAGGAAGAACTCGCGCACGACTTCCTGTGGCGCGCCGCTTGCCATCTTCCGCAACGCGGGGAAATCGGGCTGTTCAACCGCAGCTACTACGAGGATGTGCTCATCGTGCGCGTGCGCGGGCTCTGGCGCGGTTACGCCATGCCGAAGCGCTGCCTCGACATGAGCGAGAAGGACTTCTTCGACCAGCGCTACCGCCAGATCGTGAACTTCGAGGACTTCCTCTACGAGAACGGCTACCGCCTGGTGAAGGTGTTTCTAAACCTGGGGCTCGACGAGCAGAAGAAGCGCTTCTTGGCCCGCATCGACGAGCCGGCAAAGAACTGGAAGTTCTCGGCTGGCGATCTGGACGAGCGCGACCTCTGGCCGCAGTACATGGACGCCTTCGAGCAGGCGATCGGCGCCACGTCCACGAA
This sequence comes from uncultured Coriobacteriaceae bacterium, assembly GCA_902764575.1. Taxonomy (GTDB): domain Bacteria; phylum Actinomycetota; class Coriobacteriia; order Coriobacteriales; family Eggerthellaceae; genus UBA9715. The sequence continues at coordinate 3,653 of CACWWI010000146.1, read as the reverse complement.
ACGCAATCCGTGGTACGTTATTCCCGCCGACCAGAAGTTCTTCGCGCGGTACCTCGTGAGCGAAGCGGTGGTCGCAACTCTTGCGGCATGCGACCCTGCCTATCCGCAGCTATCGGAAGAAGACCTGGCAGGCCTGGAAGCCTGCCGCGCACGACTCGCCGGAGAGTAAAGGACGAGGTTTCGGTCGCTCCCGTCATGTAGCCGCCGCCCTCGTTGTGGAGCAGTGCCATTTCGACCGGTAATCAAACTCGGGACGTTCGCCTTGTCAGCGACGCTCGCGATCAGCTCGGCGCGTTCTTCCGATGCGCTATTCGATTTTGCACAGCTGATAGCCGAGTTTCTCGGCGCCCTTTCCCTTTTCGCCTGTCTGCACCAACTGGCCGCTTTCCTTGTCGTACCAGAAAAGGCCCGTCCAAGCCCAGGAGAACGCCGTGAGGACGAGCGTGACCTTCACGCAATCATATGCTGTGCCGTTCACCTCGACCGTTTCCTCCCCGGCTTTCTCGGCGGCGAACTCGCCGAGCTCCAAAGCGCCGCGGTTGTTCCCGGTGCCGATCGAATAGAACACGATCTGCTGCTCTTCCGAAGCCACGAATGCGGGCAGGGCCATGTCCATCATCTGGTACCACAGGCCGTCGCCGATCCTATACGTCTTCTCCCGGGCCTTGCCCTTGAAGGTCCCGGAGAGCTTGATGTATTCGCCGTCTTTGCGGGCGGTGAGCTCCGTCTGGTCGGATGGCCTGGCGTAATGCCAATCCGTGCAGGACAGGTTGCCTGCAACGTGGAACGTCTCCTCGGACCATATGGCATCGCCCCTGTTCAGGACCTGCGTAATCTCGTTTTTGTCCGCATAGCCCGACACATCCACGCAGCGGGCTTCCGCATCGCCGGTCTTCCGGTACTGCATCCGCGATACGCCGTCGGGATAGGAGTATTCCGGTATGTCGTACGAGGAGATCGCCTTCTGGGAGAACACGATCCTGCCGCGCAGGAACACCTTGTCGATGAGCTTGATGTTGGAGATGTCCTCCGCCGGATTCTGCTCGAGCAGGATGAGGTCGGCCTCCATGCCTTCCTTCACGAGGCCCTTGCGATCTGCGATCCCCAGATGCTCGGCGCCGTTCTTGGTCGCGAGGATGATGGCCTGCATGGGGCTGAGCCCGGCCTCCACGTAATAGGCCAGCTCCCGCTGCTCGATTTCGCCCGTCATGCTCTCCAGCATGTTGTCCGTGCCCATGGCGATCGGGATTCCCGCGTCGAACAGGACCTTGAGGTTATGCAGGCTGTGATCCAGCCGTGCGGGATCATTCTCGTAGGTCATGGCGTTGACGGTGGGGACGAAGCGCGCGCCCGACTCCTTCCAAAGCGCGATGATCGGATCGTCGGGCTCGATATCGACATCGAGGATGCCATGCTCGATGCCGTAGATCCCGGCCTCGAGCAGCTCCTTCACGTCGTCGTAGTAGAAAACGTGCGCCGTCGAATTCAGGCCGTTCTCCTTGCCCTCGCGGATGATCTGCTGCATCAGATCTTTGCCGATCTTCACAATCGTCCGTTTCTCGCCGAAATACCAGTAGTCGCCGCCCTGATAGGTGAATTTCAGGAAATCGACGCCGGCCTCCTTCAGCTCCCGGATCCCGGCGCTCACCTGCTCCGGCGTGGACACCTCGATGGCCATCTCCTCCTTGGCCCAGGGGCTGTTCGAGCCGAGGGTGCTGGCGGGATGGCCGCCGGGGGCGGTGAAGTTCGGGCCGACGATCAGCAGCTCGGGTCCCGTGACCTCGCCGGATCTCAGCTTATCGCGCAGCTTGTAGATGAAATGCTTCGGCGCGTCCAGGTCCTTGATGGTGGTGATGCCGAAGGGAAGCATGCCCTCGCTGAAGATCTGCGGGATCTTCTCGCGCAGGAAAACATCGCTTTCCTCCTCGTTATGGCAGCCGAATCCCCCCTGGATATGGAGGTGCGAGTCGATGAGCCCCGGCATGAGGGTGTACCCGCGCCCGTCGATGGCGGCCGCAGCGGCATCGTCGATCGCCTCGCCGCCGATCTTCTGGATGATTCCATCCTTTATCAAGACGTTCTGATGGAACAGCTCGCTGCCGTCGCCGACGATGACATGGACGTCTTTGATCAAATACCCGTCCGTCGTTTTCCTTTTCGGCCGGCGTAGGAACTTGACCAGGACGAAGATGACGATGATCGCTCCGATTGCCATCGAAATCCAGCCGAACAGCGGAATTCCCAAGAATTCAGGCATGATGCTCCCTCCCGTTCCGTGGTTTAACCGAAGATCTTCTTGAAGTACTCGTTGAAGGATTCCTTAGGGGGGATCGCCATGCCCTGTTTGACGTCAGCCAGGATGAGCAGATGGTCTCCCGGATTGATGCCGAAGACATCCCGCGCTTCCTTCGGTATGACGATCTGCCCCTTCGTGCCAACGGTAACCGTCCATGCATATTTCCCTTCCGGCCTATCCATGCGCGTTCATCTCCTCTCGTTCTATGCGTTATACAAATTATACTTTTCATACCGTAATCGAATCAAGCAGGTATCGGCTAGCGCGCAGCATCCTTCTTCCTGTGTCGCTTGTGGTTGCCGGAATGAAAACGGATCATGGGGTCTGACCCCATGATCCGTTTTTCGAGGGCTTCGACGTTGCGCGGCGGAGATGGCAGGATCCGCATTCTCCGCGGCTGGCTCGTTCGCCGCAGCCCGAGCCAGCCGCTGAGAATCCGCCTGCCTCTCCTCAGGATTGGCTGTTTATCGAGGATATAAGGGGCATTTTTGCATGTGGCGACAGCAAAGCTCGCGGCATCATGCGAGAGCTTCCATGCGTGCGCATTGGCAAGCGCAACGCGGTCAGGCGCGCCGACCTGGATGAGTACATCGAGAAAAACGGCGGTGTTGTGGCCAAGTGGCCGAAGCGGATGCGCTAATCGCCAGACAGAATGCGTCCTATGACGTCCGAGGCACGGTCGTCGTTACCGCTCTCCACTTCGGCGTAATACGTCATTGTGGTCTGTATCTGAGAATGCCCGAAACGTGCCTGCACCGTTTTGGGATCGACGCCCGCACCAACGAGGAGCGTCGCGCTTGCCCGACGGATGGCTTGCATGTCCGCGCCTACATAGTGTGAGTACCGTTTACGTTTGACGCCCCGTTTGTCAACCCACTCTGTTTCGGTGGCCCATCGCCCAAGTCCGTGTTGCACAAAAAACGAGCTCCGCCATCTGGAAAAGTTCCCTGGATCGATGTGCTCGCCGAGCATGTTAGGGCAAACGGGCGAGTTGTCGGGAAGCGCTCCGTTGTTCTCGTCAAGCAGGATGTCATGCCATTGACGCAGTTTGTCCATGAGCGCTGGATCCACGCGTATCGTGCGCATCGATGAGTCTGTTTTCGGAGACTTGGCTTCGTGCTGCTGCCCGTATTGACGTCGAACGTGTATGCGGTCATTGTCGAAATCGACATCGCCCCACTCGAGTCCTAGAACCTCTCCGCGGCGAAAACCAGTGTGGATGCAAATATATAGGGCGACGACCTTGCCCGTCAGGGGCTCGTGCCTCACGCGCGTTTTCCATTCGCCCGTGTCGCGCACGGCGGCTGCGCGCTTGAGCCTGCAGATGGAAAGCGGCCCCTCCAGGTGGTTGCGTTTG
>CACWWI010000145.1 GCA_902764575.1 uncultured Coriobacteriaceae bacterium | reverse complement strand
CATACCGTTAAGGTAACGATAAATGCGAAGCATTTAGAGTACGGAATGAAAGGAAGCGACACCGAAGGTGGCATTTACTTACATACCGTTAAGGTAACGATAAATGCGAAGCATTTAGAGTACGGAATGAAAGGAAGCGACACCGAAGAGAAAGGACGCAAGGGTAAAATGACATTTATACGAGCTGCGTTAATGATCATATATGGAACAATCTATACATGGTGTTCCTATTTTAAAAGAGCTTATCATAAGATCAAATATAAAGATACAAAACAGAGACATGATGCCAATTTCTATATGTTGCAGAGAATGATGCGAGGCATTTTTAAGATCATGGGCATCCATGTAAATGCGGAAGGCGATACAAGTTTTGAAGGTCCCGGCGTGATCATTGGAAATCACAGAAGTAATTTCGATGCATTGATCCTGATCACCTGTATGGAAAAGCCGATTATCTTTATTGGAAAAAGCCAGATCAAGAAATTCATCTTTGTAGGAAAGTGGTTCCAGGATATTGGATGTCTTTTCATTGATCGAGACGATATTCGAAAATCTTTGGAAGTGATCAACGAATCAATTGATAAGGTGAAGGAAGGATATACGGTTGTAGTCTTCCCGGAAGGCACCAGATCCAAGGAGAAGAAGGTAAACGAATTTAAACCCGGCAGCCTTAAAGTTGCTATGAAAGCACAGGCTCCCATCGTTCCTGTTACCTTTATCAATTCCGACGATTGCTACGAAGTACACCACAAATTCCGCTCTGCGAATATTCAGGTATTCATCAATGACGTCGTTGACTTAAATGCTATCGAAGCTAAAAATACGGTGGATCTCGCTAATTACTTATACGAAATTATTGCAGGAAAATATAACGAAGTTGTACACGAAGGACAAACTCCGGAATAAGTTTTGGTTGTGGGTTCGTGTTCGCATATGACTTGTAGGCAAAGAAGCATTCCTTGATATTTGAGGGATGCTTTTTTGTGAGTATTAGATCGTTGGCGGTAATATTATATGTTCGCAACTTTTTTTCCAAGATAAATATATGGGTCTTTGCTAGAATGACATTGTAAACGGAAGCGAGCGAAAGCTCCGTGGAAGCTAGCAGCTTGGCTGAAAGCCCTGCAGTCGCAGAGAGCCGCACCTCGTTCGCCATCGGCATCAACGGCGCGCAGCTGACGGTGGAGCCGGCCGACACAGAGGCGGCGCGCGCCCTCATGGAACGGCTGCAAGCCGGGCCGGTCACGGTGAGCCTCCATGCCTACGGCGGGCGGCGCGCGCCCTCATGGAACGGCTGCAAGCCGGGCCGGTCACGGTGAGCCTCCATGCCTACGGCGGATTCGAGCAGGTGGGCCCTCTGCCTTGGAGCCTTCCAGCGAGCGACGAGCAGATTGCGGCCTCGCCAGGAGACATCATGCTGTACCAAGGCGACCAGATTACAATCTTCACGGGCTCGAACAGCTGGGCCTACACCCCGCTGGGTAGCATCGAGGACGCGACTCCCGAAATGCTGAGCGAAGTGTTCGCCGGCGATGCTGTCGAGATAACGCTCTCGCTGGCATACCGCAAGCTGGTGCGTCTCGCTGGGTTATTGGGCGCCCGGGACATCGATCGGTTGAAGGGAATTCGTATGGAGCACATGACGAGAAGGTCCTTTATGATAATTGGCGCCATTGCGAGCGGGGCCGTGGCGTTGACGGGTCTTGCGGGCTGCGGTGGGACATCGAAGGCGTCGAGCGCGGCGACTTCCGACTTCCTCGAATCGATGGCCGATTCGTGCAAGGCCGTGCTTGCAGCGCAGCCCAACATGCTGTTCGTGAACGTGATGAACAACCTTTCAGTCGACTGCGACTGCGACTCCAATCCAGCTCCCTCGAAAATGGCCGACATCGGCATCTTGGCATCGGCTGACCCAGTGGCGCTCGACCAAGCGTGCGTTGATCTCGTGTATGCGAGCAACGAGCGCATCGAAAGCCGCGATGGCTCACATGTCCTAGAGGCTGCCGAGAAGCTCGGCGTTGGCAGTCGGGCGTACGATTTGGTGGAGATCGGGTTCTAACGCAGTTGGCTGAATCACATGGAACAGCCATGCGGTTTCATGGACGTTTGTAAGGGGTTTGACATGGAATACAGGGTGCTTCCTCATGGAGGCGAGAAGATCGGCGTCATAGGCTTGGGGATGGCGGGCATCCACCATGCTACGGTGCAGGAGACGGAAGTCATGGTGCGCGAGGCGCTCGACGGGGGCGTCAATGTGCTCGACTTCATACCGAGCGAGGAATCGGCTTTCGAGGGATACATCCGCGCGCTTTCTGGCGCCAACCGCCAGCGCGCAATGCTGCAGGTGCACATCGGCGCCGAATACACGGCGGGCAAGTATGGCTGGACGACCGACGCCAAGCTGGCTGCTGCCGAGTTCGAGAAGCGTCTGACCGACCTCGGCACCGACTATGCCGACTTCGGTTTCATCCACTGCATCGATGAAGAAGCGGACTATGACAAGGTCATGAACGGTGGCATCTGGGAGTACGCACAGCGCCGCAAGCAGGATGGCACGATACGCCATCTCGCATTCTCGACGCATACGGTTTCGATTGCGCGCAAGTTCCTGGCCGTGGGTGCGTTTGACTGGGCGATGTTTTCCATCAACCCCATGTATGACTACACGGACGAGTCGACTTATGGGCAAGGCGAGGCCGCAGATCGAGCAAGGCTCTATCGTGAGTTTGAGGCGGCAGGCGTGGGTGTGTCGGTTATGAAGGCGTTTGCGGGCGGCCAGTTGCTCGACGCGGCGCATTCGCCGTTCGGCCAAGCGCTTACCCGCGAGCAGTGCATTTCCTATGCGCTCGATAAGCCGGGGGTGGCATGCGTTTTGCCGGGCGTGAGGGGGCTCGACGACCTGCGCGCCGTGCTGTCCTACCTGGATGCCTCACCCGAACAGCGCAACTATTCGGTAATCGGCGAGTTCGCTCCACCGGCCGACAAGGGAGCCTGCGTGTACTGTAACCACTGCCAGCCATGTCCCATGGGCATACCCATCGGTTTGGCGAACAAGTATTACGATTTGGCGCGTCTGGGCGACGAGCTGGCAGCCGACCATTATCGCAACCTTGAGCATCATGCCTCCGAATGCGTTCAGTGTGGACACTGCGATGCGCGATGCCCCTTCGGCTGTGCACAATCCGATCGCATGATCGAAATCGCTGAGTATTTCGGCGTATGAGAGGTTCGAGCGTTTGCATTGGGGCGAGCAAAACCGGAAGGAGATAGGTATGGGCAAAGGCAATTACGGAGATAGCCCCGAAATGACCCAAGACGAGATTGAGCGTTTCGTCGCGTGCATGAACAGCGGGGAAGAGGTCATCGCGGGATCGGACATGCATCGGCTTATGACGGCGGCGTCGGAGCGCGCGATGCGCATCACGTCGCGCATGAACGCGCAATTCGACAGTTTGTCGGATGTGCGCGCACAACTCGAGGAGCTCTGGAGGTGCGAGCTGCCCGAAAGCGTGGGGCTCTTCCCTCCGTTCACGACCGACTGCGGCTTGAACACGCACGTGGGCGAAGGCGTGTTCATCAACGCTGGGTGCCGGTTTCAGGACCAGGGCGGCATCTACATCGGTGATCGCGCGCTCATCGGGCACAATGCGGTAATCGCCACGCTCAACCACAACATGGATCCCTCCAAGCGCGCGAACCTGCTGCCCGCACCCGTGCATATCGGTGCCGACGTATGGCTGGGCTCCAACGTCACGGTGCTGCCCGGCGTGACCATCGGCGACGGCGCGGTCGTGGCTGCAGGTGCGGTCGTAACAAAAGACGTCGCCCCCAACACGGTCGTCGGCGGCGTGCCCGCGAAGCTGATTAAGGAGCTCTAGCAGGGGCGGGCGCCTGGCCCCCACGTTGGAACGTCGCGGGGCCAGGCGCTCGTCATGTGTAAGCTAAAATGGCGGGGTTGCGTTACTGACACGCGAGAAAACCGAGGGGCAACATGGAAAAGAGCAAGAAAACCTGGCACGTAGAAAACGATGCGGCTACCAAGAACGCACCGCTCAGAGTCCGCGCAATCTGGCCGGTCATCCGCGCGGCTGGGCTTGTGCCATGGACCATGATGTTCGTGGTCTTGTTCATCGCAGTCACGTTCATCGTTGATGCAGCCGAGCCTGGCATGGACGGCTTGGGGAACACGGCGTGGCTGATGTTCCAGGTCGTCACGACCATCGGGTTTGGCGACTTCGCCCCCATCTCCATAGCCGGGCGGGTGGCAACCGTTGTCCTCTCCACCTACTCGGTGCTCTTCCTCGCGCTCGTTACCGGCGCAGTTGTCAGCTATTGCCAGGAACGCTTGAGGGCCCATCAAAATGAGAGCGTCGCGCATTTCATCGATCAGCTCGAACATCTTCCCGAGCTTTCGCACGAAGAGCTGGTCGATCTTTCTAAGAAGGTAAAACGCATCCATCGAGAGAGGCCGGGCGTGTAACGAGAAGCCTTTGCGCGGGCGATGTCCTGGTTCTCTCGCGGACTGTCGAGGCGCCTACTTCGCCTTGCCCTGGTTGGCAACCTGGTTGGTCTTCGCCTCGATGACTGCGGGGTCGCCGATATAGCGCTTCTCGAGCACGTTCAGATCCTGGTCGAACATGTAGACAAGCGGTATTCCGGTAGGAATGTTCAACTCCACGACCTCGTCTTCGCTCAGCTTGTCGAATTGCATGACCAGCGAGCGCAACGAGTTGCCGTGCGCTGAAATAAGCACCCGTTTACCAGCCTGCATCTGGGGCAGGATGTCGCTCTGGAAATAGGGCCAGGTGCGCGCAACGGTGTCCTTCAAGCATTCGGCCATGGGGATGTCCGCCGGGTTCACGTCACGGTAGGCGGGCTGCAGGTGCGCGTCGCGCTCGTCGCCCTCCTCCAGCGCAGGGGGCCTCGTGTCGTAGCTGCGCCGCCAGACCTTCACCTGGTCCTCGCCGTACTTCTCGGCGGTCTCGGACTTGTTCAGGCCCTGCAGCGCGCCGTAGTGGCGCTCGTTGAGCTGCCAAGCCTTGACGACGGGAAGCCAGGCGCGGTCGACCTCGTCGAGCACGATGTTGAGCGTGTGGATGGCCCGCTTCAGGTAGCTCGTGTAGCAAATGTCGAAATCGAGGCCCTCGGCGGCAAGCGCCTTCCCGCCCTCGACGGCCTCTGCGCGGCCGGCTTCGGACAAGTCGACGTCAGTCCATCCGGTGAAGAGATTCTCCTTGTTCCACTCGCTTTCCCCATGCCTGATGAGGACGAGCGACATGGTGGCGCTCGCGGCGCCACCCGACGCTGCGGGCGCCGAGGATGCCGACGTCGAGGCGCTCGCGGCGCTTCCCGATCCGGAGGAACAGCCAGAGAGCGCCGCTGCCATGGCGGCGGTTGCGCCTACGCCGATGAATCCACGTCTCGTGATGTTCTCCATGCTGCTTCCTCCCTTTGCGGATTGTTGGGTATCGTTTGATTGCACTGTTGTAGAGGAACTCCTCCTAGCCGTATTGTAGCGGCGAGTCGTTCTCTTCGCTAAGGTTGCTGCGCTTTGCGGATAATGCGAATCGGCCCGTTCGCCCGCTGCCCAGACATTCGGACGTGAACTTTACCCTTGCTCACGCGGACAGAGCACGAGCGCGGTCTTTGCGGGCACGCGGACGGTAAGGGCGCCTTCGCTCACTTGTCCGATTTCGTCCCCGCATTTGCTGAAGGAGCGGACGGCTGTGCAGAGGCGCGATGCGATCGCGCGCCCGTCGGCGACGCCCAGCGTGCGCAGGCGAAGCTGCATGACCTGTGCTTCATCCAGGTTGTTGCACGCAACAGCAACGCAATCGCCGTCCTGCGAGAATCGCCCGTAAGCAATCCAGCCATGCCCCCCGCCGAGCGGTGCGAACGAACCGTCGCGCAGGCACGGGTGCTCTGCGCGTATGCGCGAGAGCTCCCGATGAAGCTCGACCAGGTTCTCGTCCTCGGCCCCCCATGGGTACGTGCGGCGGCAGTCCGGGTCGGTCCAGCCCACCTGGCCGGCCTCGTCGCCGTAGTAGACGGTCGGTGCCCCGGGCCAGGTCATCTGCACGACCACCGCCTCGCTGAGCACGCGCTTGTCAATGCCTTCGCCCGCGGCTGCCGACCCCGACGTGCCCAGTCTGCCCGCTGTGCGGTTGGTTCGCGTGAGGAAGCGCGAGTGGTCATGGTTGGAAAGCTCGTTCATGGCGCAGAGCAGTGACCCCCCGCTGAAGCGCGCCATGCCCTTCGTCATCGTCTTCCAGAAGGCCTCGCCATCTTGGTAGAGGTCCTCGCGCGCGAAATCGGAGTGCTTTTCCATGCCCGTCAGGAAGTACGTGAGCGGGTCCATGAACGCATCGTAGTTCATGACGGTGTCCCACTGGTCGCCTTGCATCCAGGGGGTAACGTCGCCGTAATGCTCCGCCACGATGAGCAGTTCGGGGTTCACGCGCTTGAGCTCGTCGCGGAAGCGCCGCCAGAACGCGTGGTTGAACTCCTCCGAATGCCCCAGGTCGGCTGCGACGTCCAGGCGCCAGCCGTCGATGGAGTACGGGGGCATCGCCCATTTGCGCGCAACGGCGAGGATGCGCTCTACCAGGTCAGGCGAGCCCTCGTAATTGAGCTTGGGCAAGGTCGGGTAGTCCCACCAGCCCTCGTATGCGCTTGCGCTGCCGTCCTTGAAGGAGAAGAAGCTCCGATAGGGGCTCTCCGGGCAACCGTATGCTCCCCGGTCTGTCGCTCCGGCGTTCCGGTACACGCCCTCGCGGTCCATCCACCGGGAGAACGATCCGCAGTGGTTGAACACGCCGTCCAGGATGACGCGCATCCCGCGGCGATGGATCTCGCGGCAAAGGTCAGCGAACACCGCGTCGCTGCGCTCGAGGTTCTCGGGCGAGGTGGTCCTGAGGATGTAGCGTTTCGCCATCTCGTTATTCAAGACGCCGGGCGGCAGCTCGCAGTCGACGTCGTCGACGATGGCGCCGAAGTGCGGGTCGACATGCTCGTAGTCCTGCGTGTCGTATTTGTGCGAGGAGGGGGAGACGAATATGGGGTTGAGGTAGATCGCTTCCACGCCCAGCGATTGCAGGTAATCGAGCTTTTCCTCAACCCCCTTCAAGTCACCGCCGTAGAAGCAGCGGTAATCGTCCTCCTTGAGGGGGGCGTCCCAGCTTTTGGCAAGCTTCACCTGCTCGCTATCGTAGGCGTATTCCGCGACGGCCACGTCGTTTTTCGGGTCGCCGTTTGCGAAGCGGTCGGGGAATATCTGGTATTGAAGCGCTCCCTTTGCCCAAGTGGGGGTATGGAAACCGGGCATTACGCGGAAATCGTAGGCTGCAGGCCGGGCGTCTTCGAGCCGGTGGGCGCCGCATTTCTGGTA
>CACWWI010000144.1:958-8252 GCA_902764575.1 uncultured Coriobacteriaceae bacterium | reverse complement strand
CCGAACCCGCTCGGCGTGCCGCTCATGGTCGCGCTGAGGCACGACCCGGACCCCGACAAGCCGCTCGGCCACTCCGTGATCACGCCAGAACTCACGGGCATCGTCGACAAGGCGATGCGCGACGTGCTCCGGATGGAGGTGGGCGCCGAGTTCTTCACCGCTCCCCAGCGTTACATCCTGGGAGCGGCCGAGGACCTGTTCAGCCCCGGAGATGACGAGGACGGCAACCCGCTGCCCGCCACGGACGCGGCCAAGTTCCGCGCCTACATCGGCAGCTACCTGGCGCTCACCCGCGACGAGTCGGGCGAGATTCCAGCTGTCGGGCAGTTCCCAGCGGGAAACGCCGAGAACTTCATCAAGGTGTTCGAGAACGACGCGCAGCGGTTCAGCGGGGCCTCGAACGTCCCGATCGGGCAACTGGGGGTCCTCTCCAACACGTACACCAGCTCCGACGCCCTGGGAGCGGCCAACGACCCGCTCATCCTGGACGTGCAGATGATCAACCGCCACAACGAGCGCGTGATGGAGCGCGTCGGCGAGCTGATGATGGCCGTCTCCAGGGGCAAGAGGCTCGACGAGCTCGACGAGCACGAGCGGTCCATCACCGTGAACTTCACCGACCCGTCGCAGCCGACGCTGAGCGCCCGAGCGGACGCGTGGACGAAGCTGGCGGCCGTGGACAAGTCGCTCGTCGGCACCAGGGTCTGGTACGAGGGCATGGGCTTCTCGCAGGCCACCATCGACCGCATCATGGCCGAGGGCGACCGTCAGGCGGTTATCTCGGTGCTTTCCAAGATCGCGGACAACATCACGGAGGAACCCGAGCCCGTGGTGGAGGGCGACGAGCGCCTGCTCGGTGAGTAGCCATGGTCGACAAGGAACTGTTCGACGCCTACGAGGCCGCGCTGGGAGCCAACGCGACGCTTTTCTCGCGGGCCGTGAGGGACCTCGCCGACGAGGTCGACGGTATGTCGGCCAAGGACATGAGGACGTACCTCATGGGCCGCTACCCGTCGCTCGTGAGGGCCTACGGGACCGTCGCCGCTGAGGCGGCGCGCGAGTTCTACGAGATGCAGCGCGCCATCGCCGGAGGAGCGGCCAAGTTCGGCAACTACGAGGCCGTGACGGCGTACCCCGAGCAGCTCGACGCGGAGTCCGCCATCCAGGTGAACGCCGTTACCGCAAGGGACGGCAAGCCGTCGGGGGCGTCGGTCTACGCATATCTCGACGGGCAGGGGACGCGCAGCGTCATGTCGTGCTCCGACGCGACCATGGACGCCAACTGCAAGAGGGACCCCGCCAACCCGAAGTGGGCGCTCGTGCCGCATCCCGGCGCGTGCGCGTGGTGCGTAATGATCGGCTCGCGGGGCTTCATGTACCAGTCGGAGCGGACCGTCGGCGCGCAGCGGCACAACGGATGCAAGTGCACGCCCGTCGTGGACTTCGACACGAAGAACCCCTCGCTGGAGGGCTACGACCAGCGAAAGCTGGAGCAGAGGTACCTCGAAGCGGAGAGGACCGGCAAGACGCACTTCAGGGACCGCAGGCCGAAGAAGAAAGCGAAACGATGAAACACGCCGTCTACTGTGCCACCAGGAACATCTACGGCGACATGGAGGCGGCTGCGAAGTCCCTCGTGGCCAACAGCGACGTGGACAAGGTCCACTTCCTCATCGAGGACGCGGAGTTCCGACGGGCCGAACGCGTTCACGAGCTGGACGTACATGATCCTGTTGCGCGCCGCGCTGTGCCACATCCTCCCAGACGTGGACAAGGTGCTCTCGCTCGACTGCGATGCCTTCTGCGTCCGCGACGTGTCGCGCATCTGGGATACCGACCTGGACGGGAAGTACTTCGCGGGAGTGAGCGAGGCGGCGAAGAGCGGGCCAGGCAAGCAGTACGTGAATTTCGGCGTGGTGCTGTTCAACCTCGACGCGATGCGCGACGGGAAGGCCGACGAGGCGATAGCCGCGCTCAACGGCCGCAGCTTCATGTTCCCGGAGCAGGACGCGCTCAACCAGCTGTGCAACGGGCGCATCGCCGAGATCGGCGACGAGTACAACGCGATGGCGTTCAACGCCGAGGTCGAGAACCCGCGCATCGTGCACTTCGCAGGGGTAGGGCGCGAGAGATGGACAGACAACCCCGAGGCGAGGCTGTTCATCGACATGACGTGGGACGATGCGATGCGGATGCACGAGTCGAGAGCCTACACGGGCAGGCCCGTGCTGTTCACGTCGGACCACGCGCTCCTGCGCGCAGAGAACATCCGCGCGGTGTGGGGAGCGTACAGCGGGCCGAAGGAGTTCAAGCGCGGTTCCGAGTGCATGTCGAAGGCCGCAGCCGACGGCTACGCGGCGGTCGTGTGCGACACGCTCCCGCGCTACATGCCCGACAAGGGCGACTGCAAGAGCATCGTCATCGGCCATGGCATCATCGGCAAGAAGTACGCGCTCGACGAGACCCGCGACGGCATCGACAGGGACGCCATCGCGCAGATAGACGCGGCGATCTGCCCGTCCGAGGGCATCGTCGACATCATGGCCGGGCAGTTCGACCTGCCTCCCGAGAGGGTGTTCTCGCTCGGCTTCCCGCGCACCGACCAGTACGCGGGGGCGGAGAAGGGCGACGGGGAGACGTTCCTGGCGAAGTACAGGAGGGCGTACCTCTACGCCCCTACTCTTCGCTGGCTCGATGACGGCGGGCACCTGGCCCGCATCGACTGGGCGAAGCTGGACGCCATGCTTGACGACGACGAGATCGTGGTCGTGAAAAGGCACTACTTCCAGGAACAGCCCGTCGTGCTCGAAGACGTTGAGAGGATAGTCGAGGTGGCGCCGCAGGAGCCAAGCGCGCCGTACGTCAAGGACTGCGACGTGCTCGTGACCGACTACAGCTCGATTGTGGTCGACGGCTACCTGGCAGGCAAGCCAAGCGTCCTCGTGGTCGACGACATGGACGAGTACCTGGCCACCAGGGGCATGAACCTGGACTTCCCCGACGAGTACGGCTCGCGGGTCGTGGTCGCCGAGGGCGACGAGGAGGGGCTTCTCGCAATGATGAGGGATGCGGCCGAGAACGGCATGGGCGAGACCGAGCGCGCGTTCACGCGGAAGGTCGCGGGCATGTGCGACGGGAACTCGGCTGCGCGCGTCTGCGATCTGGTGGAGAGCCTCGTCGCGGCGCGGTAAGCGAAGCGCCTCGCCAATTTCGGAATTAAGCCGTCCGCACGGGCGGCTTTTTTCATACCCACGCATCGCCGCGGCGGTCAACGCGGCACCGATACGCGCTAGGGCGCGGGAAAGGGGCAGAGATGTCCGAGAACGAGACGGCGACTGCGGCCGAAACGCAGGTAGCGACGGACAAGGCCGAGAAGACGTTCACTCAGGACGAGCTGAACAGAATCATCGACGAGCGGCTCAAGCGAGAGCGCGAGAAGTTCGCGGGGTTCGACGAGTTCAAGGCCAAGGCCGCGCAGCTGGACGAAATCCAGGAAGCGTCGAAATCCGAGATGGAGAAGCTCATGGACCGCGCCAGCAAGGCCGAGTCGGAGCTGGAGGCGATGCGCACCGAGAAGGCGCGCCGCGACCTGCTCGACAAGGTCTCCAAGGAAACAGGGGTCCCCGCCGAGCTGCTCAAGGGCGACACGGAGGAAGAGCTGGCCGCATCGGCCCAGCAGATCGCCGAGTTCGTCAAGGCAAATGAGCCGGGAGTCCCCGAGGACAAGGGCGGCGCGGCCACGCAGAAAGCACCTGCGAGGCGCGAGCTGCCGAAGATCATTTAGGAGAGTGAACAATGGCACGCACTGATTCCATCAGCATCCTGCTCGAGAACTCGAGCGCGGAGAAGCTCGCCGAGAAGTACGGCGCAGTCTTCGCCAACATCCAGAAGAACCTCATCAGCTCGCAGCTCAAGAACATGGAGCTGTCCGGCACCCCCGAAGCGGGCTCGGTCGAGGCGAAGCGTTTCACCAACACGGCGTCGAAGGCTTACGGCACCGCCCGCGGCAACCACGCCGCCGACAAGATCGTGGCCCGTCCCGTGACGATCAACATCAACCAGAAGAAGGAACTCATCAACGAGGTCGAGCAGTCCGACGTCACGCTGTACGGCGTGGACGACCTGGTTTCCCGCAAGGCCGCAAGCAACGAGAAGGCCATGGGCCGCGAGCTCGAGCGCGCGTTCTTCGGCGAGGCCGTGACCGCGGGCACCGCCCACGTCCTGACCGCAGCCACCATCGACGCGAAGGCCGAGGAACTCATCCAGCTCGTCGAGACCGTCCAGAACGACTTCGTCGACGGCGTCGAGCGCGACATGATCGCCCTCGTCCTCACGCCTGCCCTCTACGGCCAGCTGCGCACCTACTTCGACAAGGTCGAGAACGGCAACGCCACCGCCGAGGGCGTCGGCTACTACCACGGCGTGCGCGTGTACAGCTCCGTCTACATGCCCTCCGGCGTCGACGCCATCGTCATGGCCGAGAGCGCGATCGCTCAGCCCGTGCTGCCCGACATCTACAGCCCGAAGCAGATCGAGCTGTCCAACGCCATCGCGTTCGGCATCTTCTACTTCTACGGCACGAAGGCGGTCGCTCCCGACCTGGTCTTCTACGTCGGCTCCCCCAGCTCTTCGGGCATCCAGGGCGCATAGCCATGAAGGCCGAGGTAATCGTTCCCTTCTTCGACCTTGAGAAAGGCGACAGGGAGACCCCCGAGAACACCTACCACGTGGGCGACACCTTCGAGGGCACCGCTGCCCGCATCAACGGTCTCGTGGAGAAGGGCTTCGTCAGGAAGCTGCCGACGACGCGTAAGCGCACGGCGAAGAAATAGGAGGTAGCGGCATGGTAGTCGTTTACGCAACCGTAGCCGATTACCGGCTGCAAACCCAGGACGAGGCCACGAGCACCGAGCGGGTCCAGTCCTACCTGGAGGAGATGTCCGCCGAGCTGCGGGCCGAGTGCGGCCTGGACGGCACGGAGGCGCTCACCGAGGACCAGGCGCTGCTTGCGAAGTCCATCGTATGCGACGCCGCGTCCCACGCCCTCAAGCCGCCCTCCCTGGGCGGCCTGGGCGAGATCGCGGGGGCCACGCAGGCCAGCTTCAGCGCCAACGGCTTCACTGGCAGCTGCACGCTCGCGAACGCGAGCGGCGCGGCATGGTTCGACAAGCGCAAGGTCGCGAGGTTCAAGCGGCTGCTGGGCAAGGCCCCGCGCATCGGGACCATCATGCCCGCGATAGGGGGCTGACATGGCCGAGCTGACAGAGACCGTCCGCGTCATGGTGAGGGGAACCGACGGCACCGACGATATGGGCGAGGCCGTGAAGACGTGGACGCCCGTCGACGTGGCGGGGTGTCTCGTGCGCCCCGTCTACAAGGACGCGGAGGCGGACGCCGTGGAGGCCATGAGGCCAGACGCGGCCGAGCTGACCGTCTACGTGGCCATGGACTCAAGCCTCATCGACTACAAGCTGCTGCGCGGCGCGAAGCTGCGTTTCCCCGACCGCTTCGACGAAGGCGAGATCGCCGAGTACGAGCTGGACGTGGTCGGGATGCCCTGGCCGACGCCGCAGAGCCCGCTCCAATGGGACATACAGGTGGAGGCGAGGGCGCAACATGGCTGAGCTACAGGCTAAGTTCGCGCCGTTCACGGCGAGCAACCTGGACATGGGCGGGGTACGCGCCGTCCTCAAGTCAGGACCAGTCGAGTCCCAGCTGATGAGCAAGGCGCAGACCATCGCCGCAGGATGCAACTCGATCTGCTACGCGGACCGCGGCAGCAAGGGCCACATCAGGTCCAGGGAGGAGCCGTTCGGAGCTTGGACGAACCAGGGCGGCTACACGGCCTTCGGGCACGTGACGACCAGGAACCTGGAGGGGATTCGCTTCGAGCACAAGACCAAGGTCCTGGAAATGTTCAACCACTAAGGAGGGACGCCATATGGCGTGGCTCAACGTTCAAGCCGACCTCAGAGGGCGGCTGGAGGGCGCGCTAGGCGTCCCCGTGAAGGTGAAGGTGCCGGACAACATACCCGAGAAGTGCGTCGTCGTTCTCCGCAACGGCGGCGGCATCCTCAACAAGCTGCAGGACCGCGCGGGCGTGGACTTCTACGCCTACGGCGCGAGCGAGGCCGAGGCGCAGGCGCTGATGGACGGCGTCCGCGAGGAGGTCTTCTCCCTCGGCTTCGCGGACGGCTACGAGCTGATGCGCGAGGAGACGTGCCGCAGCGACTTCGACGAGGACGCGAGGCGCTACCGCTGGTACTCGTCCTGGACCATCACCACCCACAAACCGATTGACTAAGGAGAAGAAAGATGGCGAACATCGACACCAGCAACGTCACCACCGGCGCACCGGTGGAGGGCGCGTGCTGCTACACGTCGTTCGGCGCTTCCCCCACTCTGCCCACCACCGCGGCAGAGGACCTCACGGGGTTCGACAGCGTCGGCGAGATCTCGGAGAACGGCTACACGAAGAGCGTCTCCGTGACCACCAACAAGTTCAAGGGCTGGCATGGCTCGACCATCCTCACCCAGGTCTCCAACGAGGAGAACACCTTCAAGGTGGCCTTCGCGGAGGTCGACGGCGGGGTCGTGAACAAGATTCGCTACGGCGCCGACAACGTGACCGTTGACGCGAACGGCAAGGTGACGGCGATCGACCCGACGGTCGTGCCGAGCCACACGCTGCCGCTCGTGTTCGACGAGCTGCTGGCCAACGGCCGCAAGCGCCGCACGGTGTTCCCGCGCGCGACCATCGAGTCGGTGGATGACGAGGCGCATGCCAAGGGGTCTCTGCTCCTGATCGGCATGACGTTCTCCGCCAACGTCGACGACCAGGGCCGCCCGTACTACATCCGCGAGGCCGCTCCCACGTCGTCCGGCGTGCAGGGAGCCTAGACAGGTCCATATCAGGGGGCGCATCTGCGCCCCCGTCTTTTCGCATCTAGAGGAGTGAAACCATGAGGAAAGAGACCCTTCTGTCGCTCACGGGCGGCGAGATCGACGCATACGCCGAGGTGCTCGGCATCGACACCACGAAGCTCAAGGCCAAGGCTGCCAAGGTCGAGAAGATCGAGAAGGCCCGCCAGCGGGCGGTCGACATCGACGTGCTGGGGATGACGCTCACCGTGCCCATCAAGAAGATGCACGACAAGCGCATCACCGACCGCATGAACTCGGGCAGGCTCGACGACCGTCAGCTCGACGCGCTGATGGCCGACCTGCTCGGCGAGGAGCAGCTCGCGAAGGTCTACGAGCACTGCACCGACGAGGACGGCACGATCGACGTCGA
>CACWWI010000144.1:0-943 GCA_902764575.1 uncultured Coriobacteriaceae bacterium | reverse complement strand
CGGACGAACTAAAAAACTTCTGACCCTGGCCATCCTCGAAGAGGACGCCGTGAGGGAGCTGAGGCACGACTTCCGCGCCTACTACCACGTCAGGTACGAGGACGTGGACGTGGACGAGGCCATAGACCTCGTGCTCACGCTGCCGCTCGGCTCCAAGTGGAGGGCCAGGAGGGACCCCGACGCGGCGTGGACGCTGGACCAGTACAGGCTGGCCGACCTCGTGGACTCCGTGAACATCCTCTCCTGGCAGCTATCGCAGAACGCCGAGGACTGGGAGCCTCCGAGGCTCGAACGTCCGGGCGACGCGTCGAGGCGCGAGGCGTACCGCGAGAAGGCACGGGATGCGAAGAGGAAACTCGAAGAAACGAAATGGGAGGAGGTAGAGGTTGGCTAGCATCGGACGCGCGGACCTGCTGATCGTCCCCAAGTTCGACGGACTGTCGAACGCGGTCAACAAGGCCCTCGGGAACGTCGACATGAGCGCCAGCGGCAAGAGCGGCGGCACGTCGTTCGCCAACGGCTTCAAGGGCGGCCTGAGCACCCTCACGGGCGGCGCAGTGATGGGCGCGGTCTCTGCAGTGACCACGAAGGCCATCGACGCCATCACGTCCCACATGTCGGACGCCGTCGCGCGCCTGGACACCCTCAAGAACTATCCCGTGGTGATGCAGTCCCTCGGAGTCTCCGCACGCGAGGCGGACGCATCCATCTCCACGATGAGCGACAGGCTCTCCACGCTGCCCACCAGGCTCGACACCATGACGTCGAGCGTGCAGGGCATCTACGCGGCCACGAAGGACTACGGCGTCTCTCTGCAGACCGCCACCGACGCGGGCCTGGCCATGAACGACCTGCTCCTGGCTGGCGGCCAGGGCATGGAGGTCACGAACGCCGGGTCTATGCCGGAGATGATGTCGATGGCCTGCGGCACGACCGACTGCAC
>CACWWI010000143.1 GCA_902764575.1 uncultured Coriobacteriaceae bacterium | reverse complement strand
CTGGCGGAGGAGTAGGGATTCGAACCCTAGAACGGCTTGTGGCCGTTACTCACTTAGCAGGCGAGCACCTTCGGCCTCTCGGTCACTCCTCCTTTTGCAAAGATGAATCTTACCTGACATGCGCGGCCACTGTCAATTGAGTTTTGTTCGGGATATACTAGGTCGGATGCAAAGGAGGGGACCATGTCGGATGCTGCTCCGACACCGGATATGCTCGCGCTCTGGGCTGCCGAGCAACTGTGGGATTGGCGCGTGCGCATGCTGTTCGCAGCGGTGTGCGTTGTCGCCGCGCTCGCCGCTTTGTTCGTGTACCTGAAATGGGGGCGCGGGCGCAGCGAGCAGCCCGACGGCAAGGCGCGCACGTACCTCGGCCGTATCTCCGTAACGACCTTCGTCGTGGCGGCGGCCGAGATGGGCTTCTTCCGCGAGCCCGTGTCCACCATGCTCCTCGTTGTGACCGCGATCGTCATAGGGGTGGCGGCACTTCGCATGCCGCGGGGGAGGCCCGAATGAGCAATACCAGAAACTGCATCGTCCTCGTCGGTATGCCGGGGGCGGGAAAATCGACGCTCGGCGTCGTGCTGGCGAAGATCCTCAACAAGGATTTCGTCGACGCCGACCTCGTCATCCAGAAACGCTGCGGCGAAACGCTCCAGCGCGTGATCGACCGCGACGGCCCGGAGGCGTTCCTCGAGCTGGAAAATGCCGTGCTCTGCGACTTGCAAGCCGACAACGCGATCATCGCAACGGGGGGAAGCGCCGTCTACTCGCCGCAGGCCATCGAGCACCTCAGAACCTTGGGCCCGATCGTCTACCTGGAGATATCCTACGAATCGCTCATGGATCGCCTCGTCGACCTGCAGGAGCGCGGTGTCGTAATGAGGAACGGCGTGTCGATGAGCTTGCGCGACCTCTACGAGGAGCGACAGCCGCTCTACGAGGCGTGCGCCGACCTCGTCGTGAACGTCGACGACCTGAGCATCACTGCGGCTGCACGCAAGGTCGCCGCTGTCGTGGCCCCGTAAGGGGCGCTAGCGCTTCCGTCGCGGATCGAAGGTGTCGCGCAGCGCCTCGCCGAAGGCGCGCCTGAATGCCTCCGCGAACCGCGTGCTTATCGACTCGTTGACGATGGTCGCCTTCGCCACGTCCTCGCCGTAGCGCGGATGGTTCTTGCGGAAGATGTGGTTGCAGATGCGCGTGACGATAAGGCCGATGACCGTGACGGCGAGGCAGCTTCCCGCCAGCTCGATGACCGGCTGGTTCTGCTCGAGCAGCGCGTAGAGCGTCACGATCGCCAGGAACACCGACAAGATCCCGCACAGCCAGGTGAACACGGTGATGAGCGTCGCCTTCGCCCGCTCCGACGAATAGCGGAACGACATGATGAGGTACACCACGACGGCCACCACCGCGAGCAGCACGAGCAAGGGGAGTATGCGGTACAGGCGTATCATGCGTCTCCTTGGGAAACGAGCGATGCGCGGATCGACCCGAACGAGGTCGTGCGGGCCCAATGGCCGAGCTTGCGCGCGGCGGCCACCACGGAGCATGCCGCGGAGAAGCTGTCGCACACGGCGAACGTCGTTGCCCCGCTCCCGCAGAGCAGGGCGTCCTGCACCCCCTGCTGCTCGCGCAACCACGCTCGGATGTGCGCCAGCTCGGGCAAGAGGCCCTCGGAGGCGGGGGCCAGGTTGTTGAACAGGACAACCTGGTCAGCGGTCCCGGCTTGCTGGGCGTTCTCCGCAATATCGGGCGGAATGGCAATAGGATCGGCGTCGAATGCGCGGTAGGCTTCGGCGGTGGACACGCCCGCGTTCGGCTTCACGAGGGCAACCGCCTTCTTCGACGGGGTAAGGCTCCGCACGAACACTTCGCCCGTTCCCTCGTAGAGCGAGCATCCTCCGTGCAGGAAGAACGCCACGTCGCTCCCGAGCTTTTGCGCGGCGCGCTCAACGGCCGGGTTGTCCGCGGCAACTCCCCAGAGGCTCGCCGCCGCCAAGAGCGTGGCTGCTGCATCGGAGGAGCCTCCGCCCAAGCCGCCCTCCGCGGGCACGTTCTTCTCGATGCGGACCTCTATGCCGATGTCGGACGTTCCGACTTCGTCCGCGAGGGCGCGTATGGCCTTGCTCGCGATGTTGCTCTCCGACGGGATGCCCGGAACGGAGACGTCGCCGCAGGCGACCATGCGGATGACGGGCGCGTTGCCCGGACCGACGTCGGGCGGCAGCCGCCTCGCGTAGACGGTGTCGTGGAGGTTGATGGCGTGCATGACCGTCACCGCGTCGTGGTACCCGTCCGCGCGGCGGGCGCCGATGCCGAGGTGCAGGTTCACCTTGGCGGGCGCGATGAGCTTGAGCCAGCCCTGCTCCCTGAAGGCGTCCTTTTCCTGGATCGCCATGGCGTCAGCCGTTATGTCGGTCACGTTCCCGTTCATCGTTTCCTTCTCGCCGCGAAGAACTCCTGGAGCAGCGCCACGCATTCGTCCTGCAACACCCCGGGCGTCACCTCGAACGTATGGTTCAGCCGCTCGTCTGCGTTTATCTGGTACAGCGTGCCGAGTGCCCCCGCCTTCTGGTCGGGCGCCCCGTACACGCATCGGCGTATGCGCGCCTGGTGCATGAGGCCGGCGCACATGATGCAGGGCTCCAGCGTCACGTACACGGTGCAATCGGTGAGGCGCCACGCGTCCAGCTCGCGTGCCGCCTGCAGCATAGCCGCGAACTCGGCATGGCCGGCGGGGTCCCTGTCGCGCTCGCGGCGGTTTCCCGCGCGCGCGATCACCTGCGGCTCGGCCAATGCGCGCCGCGTTCCCCGATCGATCGGCTCGAACACCACGACGGCACCGATGGGCACCTCGCCCGCTTCGCCGGCGCGGCGCGCCTCGTCGATCGCCATGCGCATGTATGCCTCGTCGTTCATGCCCGTATTATAAGATGATTGGCCGATGCTCCTAGGATAATCCTCTATACTGTTAACTCGCGTGCGGAGGCGTGGCCGAGTGGTTGAAGGCGGCAGTCTTGAAAACTGTTGAGCCGCAAGGTTCCGTGGGTTCGAATCCTACCGCCTCCGCCAGTTTGGATACTTTTGCCTACGGCAAAAGTATCGAGCCGACGCTGCGGCCGCCTGTGGCACCCGATCTTGCCCTTCAAGCCTGCGCGCATGGCCGGAAGGCCAATGCGCTTGTCTTTCAGGGCAATCTCGGGCACCACAGGCGCCCTCGCTGACTTTCCATAGGCGACCTGCGGCTTGGTTGATTTGGCTCGAGGGCCGTTCGTTGATTGGAGACGGGTTTGGAGAGCATTGCATATTATGATGGGCGGATTGGGGCGCCGGATGAGTTGATGGTGCCGTTCAACGATCGGTCGCATTTCTTCGGCGACGGCGTGTACGATGCCGCCATGGGCGCGAACGGCGTGGTCTTTCTCCTGGAAGACCATCTCGACCGCTTCTATTCGAGCGCTGCGGCGTTCGGCATCAAGGTACCGATGGGCAAGGAAGAGCTCGGCGAGCTGCTGCTCGACCTGCTTTCCAAGGTAGAGGGGCCGTCGCATTTCGTGTACTGGCAGGTGACGCGCGGCTTCAGTGGCGTGCGCAGCCATGCGTACGATGCCGCCCTCCCCGGCAAGCTCTGGGTGCTGATAAGCCCCGAGCTCATGGGCAACCCGATGGTGCCCGTAAAGCTGATAACGCTCGAGGACAAGCGCTTCCAGTACGGCAACATCAAGACGCTCAACCTGCTGCCCGCCGTTCTGTACACGCAGGCCGCACACGATGCCGGTGCCTTCGAGGCCGTGCTCCATCGCGACGGCGTGGTAACCGAGTGCGCGCATTCGAACGTTTCCATCCTCAAGGACGGCTACCTCTATTCGCACCCCAACGACGACCTCATCCTGCGTGGCATCGCCAAGACGCACCTCATCCAGGCGTGCTACCGCGAGAGCGTCCCGGTGATCGAGCGGTCGTTCACGGTTGAGCAGCTGGCCGATGCCGACGAGATCATCGTCACGTCGTCGGGCGATCTGTGCTCCTTTGCCTGCGAGCTCAACGGCAAGCCTGTTGGCGGACGCGACCCCGAGACGCTCGGAAAGCTGCGCCGCGCCGTGTTCCAGGAGTTCCGCGACTACACGGGCGTCGAAGCCCAGTTCGCCTGAGCGCGGAGCCGTGGATTTTGTGGCGGTGAAAATCGAAATTGCACCGTCACTCCGTCTTATATATAATGCGTACTCGCACTTGAAAAAGTGCTGTTGCCAACGTGGCTCAGTTGGTAGAGCAGCGCACTCGTAATGCGCAGGTCACCGGTTCGAGTCCGGTCGTTGGCTCCACAAGCAAGCAGGCCAGGGTTAACCCCCTGGCCTGTTCGTTTTCTGCAACGCAATCATTTTTGCGGTTGTATACCTTTTCCCCTTATATAGGCATTGAATAGATCGTTTCCCTTGATCAGCGACCACAGGCTCGAGGGTCATTCGCATACAACCGAAGATTCTCTGCAAAAGCACCCCGCACGATGCAGCAAAATTGCGGTTGTATACCCGTTTCGCCTGTATTCCGGAGAGGAATCTTGCGTTTCCGCAGGTCGCGAAATCTGCCTCGTTCGCGAATTCCCATACAACCGAAGATTTGCTGCAAGTAGACCCCGCCAAATGCAGCATATTTGCGGTTGTATACCTTTCGCAGGCTATTCAGCCTGGTTTTTTCTTACTGAACATTTGAGCCCATCGGCTTTCAGCAGGAGCTTGCACCGCGCTTTGTAAATCGCGCTAACCCGCAATTCTCGTGCATCTGCGGGAGGCGAAATGCACCAGATTTACGGTCTAGTGCGATTTGGGTATGCGAAGGTCCTGCCGGCGCGGTATCGCCAGTCGCCTCACCGCTTCGTCCCCAATGAGTCGTACGGGGTTCAATCGGTCAGTATTGGGCGGAAGGCTCGGGCTCCTGATGATGTTCAATGCGGCGATTACGTGTTGGCCTGCAGTTTGTTGTACAATTACCAAGATTGGAAACATACGAGAAAAACGACCCATTAAACGCAGCAAAAAAGGAGTAGCGATGAGTATTTTCTCGAAGTTCGAAAACCGTATGGAAGATACGGTTGAGGGCGCGGCATCGAAAATGTCTCGTGCACCCATCTCCCCAGTTCAAATTGCGAAAAAGGCCGAGAAGCAGATGCGTCGCGGCACGATGGTGGGCGCCGGCAAGGAGTATGCCCCCACGCTGTACACCGTGCTCGTGAACCCCGACGACGACGCGCGCCTGTTCGGCTACTATCCCACGCTTGCGGGCGAGACCGAAACGTACCTCGAGGCGAAAGCCGCGCAGGAAGGCCTGGCCATGGACGGTCATCCGCTCGTGCGCTTCATCGTGGACGACAGCTTGAAGCACGGAAAGTTCGACGTGATCGCCGAGGCGGTGGCGGCTCCCATCGTGGCCCAGTTGCGCGACGAGGAGATGGAGCGCTACGGCCTGAAGCCGCGCTCCCAGAGAGTCATTCCGCAGCAGCCACAGTACGGCCAGCCCGGCGCCCAGGGCGTGCCCCAGCAGCGCAAGCCCCCGCTGCCGTACGTCCCCGAGGAGGAGATCGACCGCTCCATCGACTACGGGGAGTACACGTTCAATAGCGAGGACTTCGAGGATTACCGCGATGGCGCCGATAACGGGTATGCGCCCGCTTACAACGATGCGCCCGCGCAGCCCGCGGTGCAGCAGGCCAACACGGTGACCTTTGCAGGCGGCGGTGCGGCCCAGGCGGCGCCCGACCACAAGGCGGTGCGCGCACGCCTGGTCGACACTGCGTACCAGCGTACCTACGACCTGGCCGGCTCGCACATCACGCTCGGCCGCGAAACGGGCAACGACATCGTGGTCCAGGACATGAACGCCAGCCGTAGGCATGCCGAGCTGCGCCTCAATGCGCAGGGCATCTGGGTCGTGACGGACCTGGGGTCGATGAACGGCACGCTCGTGAACGGCATCTCGATTGCGTCGCAGCCGCTGTACCCGGGCGATACCATCACAATCGGCAAGACCGATTTCGAGTTCCTCATCTAGCGGCCGCTCGGCGGGATTCATCCGCATTACTAGTCATCGGAGGCATGTGTGATCGATGTCGTCTTGCTCATAGGGCGCCTTCTGTTCGTGGCTTTGCTCTACCTGTTCCTGTTCGCGATCATGCGCACGGGAATCGGCCTGGTCCGCGGCCAGAGGCGCAAGGAGCGCACCTGGAACCTCTCAGTTGAGAAAGGGCCCAAGGAGCTGCGTGGCGTGACCATCGCGGTGCGAGGGCCCGTTATCGTCGGGCGTTCGCCCAATGCCGACATCGTGATCGCTGCCGGATACGTTTCCGCGCGCCACGCCCGGTTCTCGTTGATGGGGCAGAACCTGTTCGTGGAGGACCTGGGGTCGACCAACGGCACGTCCGTTAACGGCCAACCCATCAGCGAGCCCGTCGCGCTCAACAACAACGACATCGTGAACGTGGGCGATGTGTCGATTCGCGTGAGGCACAGCTAGATGGCAAAGTTGAATTCATACCGCTCGTCGGGGCGGGCGAGAAAGGGTGCGGTGACCTCGTTCGGAAGCCGTACCGACGTGGGCTGCGTGCGCGAGCAGAACGAGGACTCCCTCGTTGTGCAGCCGCCCCTCTTCGTCGTCGCAGACGGCATGGGCGGGCACGCTGCCGGCGAGGTTGCGTCGGAAATCTGCGTCAAGACCATCAGCGAATGCGCGCCCGATCGCGTCGACGCCGAGGAGCTCGGCGAGGCCGTCGAGCAAGCTAACCGCGACATCATCAACGCCGCCCTGGAGGGCGAGGGGCGCGAGGGCATGGGGACGACCTGCACGGCGGCCATGCTCGAAGCCAACAGGCTCGTCATCGCGCAAGTGGGCGACTCGCGTGCCTACCTGCTGCACGGCGGCAAGCTGACGCAGCTCACGCGCGACCATAGCCTCATGGCCAACATGATCGAGGCGGGGCAGATCACGCCCGAGGAGGCGCGGCTGCATCCCAGCCGCTCCGTCATCACCCGCGCGCTTGGGAACGACCCGACGATGACCCCGGACCTCTACGAGATCAACGTCGAGGACGGTGACAGGCTGCTGCTGTGCTCCGACGGGCTTACCGCCATGGTCGAGGACAGCCAGATCGAATCGATCATGAACCGCGTCGCCGACCCCCAGCGTTGCGCCACGCACCTGGTGAACGAGGCCATCGCGGCGGGCGGCTTGGACAACGTGACCGTGATCGTGGCCGACGCCGAGGGCGCCCGCACGGTGAAGCGCCGCCGCACGGCGCTGCGCACGCGGGTCACGATCGTGTTCGTCCTGCTCCTGCTCGTGGCCATCATCGCGGGCGCGGCTTGGGGCGGCTACACCTACCTGCACAACACCGCCTACCTCGCCAAGAACGACGCGGGGATGGTGGCCGTCTACCGCGGCGTTCCGGGCGATGTGCTCGGGTTCACCTACTCCGAGCTCGTCGAGAACACCGACGTGCCCGTCGCCGACCTCTCGCCATCGGCCGCGATGCGCATTTCCGAGGGGATGCGCGTGAGCAGCGTCGACGAGGCCATGGCGCTCGTCGACTCCTATCGCGAGGAGCTTGCCCAGGCGAAGGCATCCTCGTCATCGACCGCTTCAACTTCAGGTTCGTCTGCCGCCTCGGGCGGCGCATCGTCGGAGGGGGCGGTGGCCACCCGATGACGAGGAGGAACCTGGAGCTCATACTGCTGTGCGTGGCGGCGCCGATCGTCATCCTGCTCTTCGTGATGCTCGCGCTCAATCAGGGCGCGCATCTGGGGCTGACGACGCTCGGCGTGCCCATCGGGCTGTTCGCCGCCTTCATTGCGGCGCACGTCGCGACGCGCTTCCTCGCTCCCGATGCCGACCCGGCCATCCTGCCCATTGTGTTCGCGCTTTCGGGAATCGGCATAGCGTTCGTCACGCGCTTGGCGCCCAATCTTGCTGCCAACCAGGTGATATGGCTGTTCGTGGGCGTTGGCGCCATGGTGGTCACCCTCATCGTGTCGCGCAACCTCGAGAAGCTCGCCAACTTCAAGTACACGCTGATGCTCATCGGCTTCGTGCTGCTGCTCTCGCCGTTGCTCCCCGTCATCGGAACCGAGCACTACGGCAGCCGCATCTGGCTGTCGTTCGGCCCCTTCTCCTTCCAGCCGGGCGAGCTCGCGAAAATCGTCATCGTGCTCTTCGTGGCCGGCTACCTCGCGACCAACCGCGAGATGCTCTCCGTGTTCACGTGGCGCATCGGCCCGTTCAAGCTGCCCGATATCAGGACGCTGGCGCCGCTGCTGCTCATGTGGGTCATATCGTTGCTCATCGTCGCCTTCGAGAAGGACCTCGGCAGCGCCCTCGTGTTCTTCTTCGTGTTCCTGGCCATGCTCTACGTGGCGACGGGGAAGAAGTTCTACCTGATCGTGGGCTTCCTGCTCATGCTCGCCGGCGTCGTGGGCGCCTACGGGCTGTTCAGCCATGTGCAGACGCGCGTGGCCAACTGGATCGACCCCTTCGCCAGCCCTCAGGACGAGGGCTACCAGATGGTGCAGGGCATCTACTCCCCTTCGTCGAAAGCGACTACATCTTCGCCGGGATCGCCGAGGAGTGCGGCCTGCTCGGCGCGGCGGGCGTGCTCCTGCTCTACCTGAGCTTCGCCATCCGCGGCTATGTGACGGCGGCGCGCGCCAAGAGCGATTTCAGCTCGCTCGTGGCCGCGGGCCTCACGACGACGATCTGCCTGCAGGCGTTCATCATCGTCGGCGGCATCACGCGCCTCATCCCCCTCACGGGCATCACGCTCCCGTTCATCAGCCAGGGCGGCTCGTCGCTGCTCTCGAGCTTCATCGCCGTGGGCCTTTTGCTGCGCTGCGGCGACGAGGGAACGGGTGTGGGCCAGGAGATGACGAACGCGACGGCGACGCTCGACGCCAACAGCGTGCTCGGGCGCGTATCGCTCGGCAAGCGCCTGACCATGGGCCTCATCATCCTTTCGGTCCTGTTCGCCCTGCTCGTCGCCAACTTGACGCTGATCATGGTCGTCCAGGCGAAGGACTACCAGGCCATGCCGGGCAACAACCACACCATAGCCAAGCAACTCAACGTCAAGCGCGGCAGCATCCTGACGAGCGACGGGGTGACGCTGGCCGAGAGCGACGAGGCCGAGGGCGGCGGCTACGTGCGCGATTACCCCGCGGGCGACCTGGCGTCGCAGGTGGTCGGCTACTACTCGGACAAGTACGGCACGAGCGGCATCGAGTCGACCTACAACGAGACGCTCACGGGCGAGCAGAACTACGCATCGTGGCTCGACGTGCTCAACGCCCAGGCCGGCATCACCCAGCCGGGCAACGACGTGGTGCTCACCATCGACTCCAACATCCAGCGCGCCGCCCAAAACGCCCTCGCCGGCTACACGGGCGCATGCGTTGTGCTCGACCCCAAGACGGGCGCGGTGCTCGCCATGGCCTCTTCGGCTCGCGCAGGCCGCGTCCAACGCTTCCGAGAGCTCGCTGCTCAACCGCGCCACGCAGGCGCAGTACGCGCCCGGCTCGACGTTCAAGGTGGTGACGCTTGCCACGGCGCTCACCGAGGGCGTGGCCAGCGAGAACAGCGTGTACAACTCCCCGGGTGAGATGGAGATCGGCGGCGGCAAGGTCACGAACTTCAACGGGAACGCGCTGGGGGCCACGACGCTCGCGATGGCTACCGTGTACTCGTCGAACACCGTGTTTGCCCAGGTGGGCGTCGAGCTCGGCGCCGATAAGCTCGTGAACGGCGCGGACAAGTTCGGCTTCGACCAGCAGCTCGACTTCGACCTGCCCGTTGCGGAATCCATCATGGGCATCCCCTCCGAGATGAGCGAATGGGAGACCGCCTGGGCGGCCGTGGGCCAGCCCGTAGGCAACGAGG
The DNA here is from genome assembly GCA_902764575.1 of uncultured Coriobacteriaceae bacterium. Lineage (GTDB taxonomy): Bacteria > Actinomycetota > Coriobacteriia > Coriobacteriales > Eggerthellaceae > UBA9715. Next base: position 2,528 of record CACWWI010000143.1, on the reverse strand, counting down.
AGCGCATCGGCCCGTTCACGACGGTGCTCGAGATGGGCCTCGTGGCCTGCGCCATCGCCAACGACGGAACAATCATGAAGCCCTACCTGGTAGAGGGCGTGTACAACGCCAACGGCCAGCGCAGCTTCACGGCCTCGCCAACGGCGTACCTGCGTGCCGTTGACAGCAGCGTCGCGGAGCGTGTCGGCAAGGTGCTCGAAAGCGTGGTTGCTTACGGCACTGGTGTATATGCCCAGGTCAACGGCGCGGTAGTTGCCGGCAAGACCGGAACTGCGGAAACGGGCAAGCCGAACGACGACAGCTGGTTCATCGGCTACGCCGGCCCAGAGGGCGATCCTCAGGTGGTCGTGGCCATAGTTCTGGAGGAGGCAGTCGACAGCGAATGGTCCGACAATGCGGCGCTGAAAGCGCACGATGTTTTGGAAACAGCTCTACAAATCAAGGGAGTTTTGTAGGATGATATACAGTGATGGTTCGTGTCACCAAAATGACCTTCAAACTCGAGCACGAAGCATAAAGGAGAACTGACGTGGCTGGCAACATGACAGGGCAATTGCTCAATAACCGCTATCTCATCGGAGAGCGCATCGGCATCGGCGGCATGGCCGAGGTCTACCAAGGGCAGGACAACGTTCTCGGACGTACGGTGGCAGTGAAGGTCATGCTACCGCAGTATGCCGAAGACCCTACGTTCACCGCGCGCTTCCGGCAGGAGGCCGCAGCTGCAGCTAACCTGCAGAGCCCCTATATCGTGAACGTGTACGACTGGGGCCAGAACGCCGACACGTCGTTCATCGTCATGGAGTTCGTGCGCGGCTCCGACCTGAAGACCGCCATCAAGCAGCGCGGCGCCATCAACCAGCGCAAGGTCGCCGAGATCGGCTCCCAGGTATGCCAGGCGCTCTCGGTCGCCCACAACCTCGACATCGTGCACCGCGACATCAAGCCGCAGAACATCATGATCCAGCCCGACGGCAACGTGAAGGTCATGGACTTCGGTATCGCGCGCGCGAAGAACTCGGTCATGGCCAAGACGTCCGCGGTGCTGGGTACGGCGCACTACATTTCCCCCGAGCAGGCGCAGGGCAAGGACCTGTCTCCGGCGAGCGATATCTACTCGCTGGGCATCGTGATGTACGAAGCCGCCACCGGCGAGCTTCCCTTCGACGGTCCCGATGCCGTGAGCGTGGCGATGAAGCAGGTGAACGATGCCCCGAAGCCGCCGAGCGAGCTGAACCCCGACATCGACCCTGCACTCGAGTCCATCATTATGAAGGCTATGGCCAAGAACCCGCGCGAGCGCTTTGCCACCTCGCGCGACATGCGCCAGGCTCTCAACGATTACCTGGCGGGGCGTCCCGTGAACCTGGGCGGCTTCAACAGCGCCCGCACGACCGCCATCCCCGCCGCGGTGCCGCCTGTGGTTGGCGCTGCGGTGGCCGCGGGGGCGGACCACACGAGCGTCATGCACCCGGGCGCGGGCGCGAACGGCCAGAACGGCCAGCGCGCTTACGTCGAGCCGGTGCGCACGGCGCCCGAGAAACCGAAGGGCAAGCGCGTCGCGCTCATCGTCATCGGGGCGATCTTGGCCATCGCGGCCATTGCGGCGTTGTCGTATGTGCTCCTCGGCAACGGCCTTTCCAACGGTGGAACGGCCGTCCCCGACGTCGTGGGCAAGACGAGCACCGACGCCATTGCGGCGCTCGAAGACGCCGGCTTTAAGGTGGAGACGTCGTACGTGTACGACGACACCGTCAAGGCCGACATGGTTATCAAGCAGTCCCCGCGCGCGGGGTCGCTGCAGGAGAAGGGCACGAAGATCGAGCTGACCATCTCGCAAGGCGCTGAGCAGGTTGAAGTACCCGACTTATCCGACATGAACGCGAACGAGGCAAAAGCCGCGCTCCAGCGTGCGGGCCTGAACTACGAGGCCGGTGCTGCGGAGCATTCCGACACCGTCAAGGAAAACCGCGTGGTGCGCCAGTCCCCTGCCGCCGGAACCAAGGTCGACAAGGGCACGAAGGTGACGTACTACCTGTCGGCAGGTGCTGAGCAGGTAGAAGTGCCCGATGTGACAGGCTTGCCCGAGGGCGAGGCCACGGCGACGCTCGAGAATGCGGGCTTCAAGGTGACGGTTGACCACAAGACCGATTCCTCGGTGCCGGAGGGCCAGGTTGCAAGCCAGTCTCCCGACAACGGCCAGAAGGCCAAGAAGGGGTCCACGGTGAACATCGTGGTGAGCCAAGGGGCGACATACTATGACGTCTCTGCCTCTTCGAACGCGGGCGGCAACGTATACGCGACTTCGACGAGCGTAGCCGAAGGCGGCAGTGTTGGGTTCTCCATCACCCCGAACAGCGGTTACGAAATCGCGAGCATTTCCGTCAATGGCAGCTCGCGTGCGATTTCCAGCTACTTCGAGGAATCGAACGTTCAGGGCCCGATTACCGTTTACGTTGAATTCAAGGCATCGGCGCAGCCGTCGGGCGGTGGCTCTTCGGGTTCGTCGAGCACCTCTCCGACTACGC
>CACWWI010000142.1 GCA_902764575.1 uncultured Coriobacteriaceae bacterium | reverse complement strand
TGCCGCGCAAGCGGCATCAAAAGACGAAAGGACAAAACATGTACCTGCTCCCCGCAATCGACATCCTCGACGGCAAGGCCGTGCGCCTGGCGAAGGGCGGCTACGCCAAGGTGACTGTCTACAACGACGACCCCGTGGAGCAGGCGAAGCTGTTCGAGGCCGCCGGCGCCGAATGGCTGCACATGGTGGACCTCGACGGCGCCAAGTCGGGCAACGCCGACAACATCGCCGTGGTCGAGCGCATCCTGGACACAACCACGCTCAAGGTAGAAATAGGCGGCGGCATCCGCAGCCTGGCAGTCATCGAGCGCCTTCGAAATGCGGGCGCGAACCGTCTGGTGCTCGGAACGGCGCTCGTGCGCGACCCCGATTTCGCCCAAGCCGCCATCGAGCAGTACGGCGACCTGCTGGCCGCCGGCATCGACGCGAAGAGCGGGGAAGTGGCCGTAGCCGGCTGGCGCGAGGGCTCGGGCGTGCAGGCAGCCGACCTCGCCGCACAGATGAGCGCACAGGGCTACTACCACCTGGTGTACACCGACATCGCCCGCGACGGCATGCAGACCGGCATCGACGAGCAGGCCTACGTGAACATGGCCCAGTCGTTCGGTCACCCCGTCATCGCAAGTGGCGGTGTAGCCGGCATGGACGACATCGAGCGCCTAGCCGCAGCCGAGCACAACCATCCCGGCACAATCGAAGGCGTCATAGCCGGCCGCGCCATCTACGAAGGCACCCTCCCGCTCGAGGAAGCCATAGCCGCCTGCAAGCAAGTGTAGCTTTCGACGCCGTTTCAGAAGAAAACCCAGCTCATTAGCGCGTTTCTAACTGTTGCGCAACGTGCGGCTGCGTAAGTGTGCGATGATACGACTGTGTGAAAGCAGACGTAGGAGGTTAGCATGTTCTGCATGAAGTGCGGCCAGAAAGTGCCTGACAACGCGAAGTTCTGCTCGCGTTGCGGCGCCGAGATCAAGGCAATCGCGACGGGCATAGCGGAAGACGAGCCCGAGGAGAAGGAAACCGGCATAGCAGTTGACACCCCTGCCGAGAAGGCAGAACAGGCTCCAACCGAGACGTCGAGCACAACTCCGGACCCGCAGGCTGCACCGCAGGTCGCAGTACCCGCAACCCCGCAACCCGCCCCCAAGAAGTCCAACCGCGGCAAAATCATCGCAGCCGTAGTCGCAGCCATAATCATATGCGCCGGCATCGGCATCGGCGTATGGTGGAAGTTCGACCAGGACCAAAAGGCCAAGCAGGCCGAATGGGACCGCGCGCACGTCACGCTCATCACGCGCGTCACCGGCGCCGACACCCCCGGCTTCGACGACGCTGCGACGGCCATCCCCGTGCAGGTGAAGGGCACGGACCTCGACGGCAACGAGGTCGACGAGGTGCAGTTCATGCGCCCCGCCGCCATGCAGGTCGAAACCAAGCAGGGCAGCTACGACCTGGTGTTCCCGGGCGGCTACTTCACAAGCGACGGCCAGGCGGTCAAGGCCCCAGGCACGACCGTGCACGTTGACGTCGCGCTCGACGAGCAGGCGGCAAGCGGCCAGCAAGGCACCGCGCCGGCGCCCGAGAAAGCAGAAGCACCAATAACCATTGACGACCCCCTAACCTACGCGCCGATCGACCCGCTCGAGGTAACCGACGAGCAAATCAACGACATCGCGCAATGGACGGCGCAGGACCCCGACGACAACGGCAAGGCCGACCAGCTGAAGGCCGCCGCAACGACCAAGCGCGACGAAGCCATCGCGGAAAAGAAGCGCCAGGAAGAGGAAGCCGCCGAGCGCGCCCGCGTGGAGGCCCGCAAGGCCGAGATCACCCAGACGGCCGAGGAGTACCTGTACACGATATACGACAACAACGGCGAGCGCGGCAGGCAGATCAGGCAAAGCCGCCCCAGCACGACCATGTGGGGCTTCGTCAACGGCACCAAGTCGCTGCAATCGGGCTGGCCGAACACGAAGATGGTCTCCCTCAACGACGTGCACGCGATCGACGAGAACACCGTCGCCTACGACCTGGACTACAGCAGCTCCATGGGCAATCCTCCGAAGTGGAGCGACAAGCACGACAGCGGCACCATCTCCTTCGGCGACAACGGGCTCATCGACCAGTGGTATCCTGAAGGCTCACCGAACGGAAGGCTAGTCTAGCCACCCAAGCAACGACCCGAGGAGCCGCACATGCTAACGAAACGCGTTATCCCGTGCCTCGACGTAACCGACGGCCGCGTCGTGAAGGGCGTGAACTTCGTCAACCTCCGCGACGCGGGCGACCCCATCGAGCTGGCCCAGCGCTACGACGAGCAGAAGGCCGACGAGGTGATCTTCCTCGACATCACGGCCACGAGCGACGACCGCGCCACCACCATCGAGCTCGCCAGCCGCGCGAGCGAGGAGCTGCACCTGCCCTACACCGTGGGCGGCGGCTTCCGCAGCGTGGCCGACATCCGCACCATGATCGCCGCCGGCGCCGACAAGGTCAGCATCAACTCGGCCGCCGTGAAGGACCCGACGCTCATCACCACGGCCGCGCAGGCGTTCGGCACGCAGGCCATCATCGTGGCCATCGACGCCAAGCAGGTGGCGGGCAACCCCAACAAGTGGGAGGTCTACCTGGCCGGCGGCCGCACGCCCACGGGCATCGACGCCGTGGAATGGGCCGCCGAGGCCGCCAAGCGCGGGGCAGGGGAGATCCTGCTCACGAGCATGGACCGCGACGGCACGAAGGACGGCTTCGACTGCGCCCTCACCCGCGCGGTCGCGCGCGCCGTGCCCATCCCTGTCATCGCGAGCGGCGGCGTGGGCAAGCTCGAGCACTTCGCCGAGGGCATCCTCGAAGGCGAGGCCGACGCCGTGCTAGCCGCCAGCGTCTTCCACTTCGGCGAACTAACCATCCGCGAGGTAAAGGAATACATGCAATCCCAAGGCATCCCCGTAAGGTTGTGATCGTCTCAACCGCGCATCGCCGCCCCCGCCACACGTCTATCAGGGAAAGAGCCTGGTACGTATATCCCGTAGTAGACGGATTTGCCATCCGCCATCCAGCGATTTCGCAATCCGTGGCGCGTATTTCCTGTGGTAGACGACTTTGCATAAGAAACCACGAGAAATTGGCACGTATTTCCCGTAGTAGACGGATTCCTGAGAAGAGAGGCATCTACCACGGGAAATACTAGCCACGGATTGCGAATTCACTGGATCACCCAACGGTCACAAGGCGAAAGCCACTGTACTAAATGCTAGACTGGAATGCGCAAAAGACTCGCCCTTACAAACCCCGATGAAGGGAAACGCCCATGAACATCGAAGAACTCGCCTACAACGCCGACGGCCTCATTCCGTGCATCGTGCAGGACGCCGCCACCAACGAGGTGCTCATGATGGCGTGGATGAACCAGGAATCGGTGCGCCTCACGATGGAGCAGCGCACGACCTGGTTCTGGTCGCGCAGCCGCGGCGAGCTGTGGCACAAGGGCGAGACGAGCGGCAACACCCAGCAGCTCCAAGAGCTTCGCTACGACTGCGACGCCGACTGCCTCCTGGCCCGCGTAACGCCCGCCGGCCCCGCCTGCCACACCGGCAACCGAACCTGCTTCTACCGCACGCTGTAGCGATCAGCCGCCTCAGCCTGCCATCCTGCCGCACGCGCACCCAATAGGGTGCTGTGATAGAATTTGTTGGCGGAAAAGGTCGGGGAATACTATCGGGGGAATCAGTGCAGGGCAACGCGCCTCTTGGGGCTTGGCGTCGGTTCGTGGTGGCTGGTATTGGGGCGAGCTTCATCTTGGAGGCGCTCGCCTTCGCCCTCATCGTTAGCGCAGCCGCGCCCGAGCAAGCCTTCGCCTACGTCGATCCCTCGGTCATGACGTACACCATCCAGGCCGTGGCCGGCGTGGCCGTGGCGCTCTCAGCGGTGGCGGGCGTGTTCTTCCGCCGCAGCCGCAAGGCGCTCTTCCGCCTGCTCAAGATCGACGAGAACGCGAACAAGCAAGTCGAGCAGCAGATTCACCGCATCGATCCAGAAGAAGCCCGCGCGCTCGACGCCAAGATCATGCAAGAAGCCGCCCAACAGCAAACGGCGAGCAAATCCACCACCTGGCATCCCACCTGGCCCCAGCGCCTGCCGATCGCCATGCTCATAGCCCTGGCGCTCTGCTTTACCGTGTTCGTCGTGCCTCCCATCGAGATCGTCGGTGGAAACGAGGCCTCCCTCACGTTCGGCCTCGCAGAAATCTGGTGGATCCCCGTCCTCTTCGGCGTAGCAGCCACCATCGTCCTAGGCTTGCTGCTCAGCGCGTTCCGGGGCAAGGCCTTCCAAATCGCGCTCATGGTGACGGCCTGCGTGGCAATCGCCGCGTACGTGCAGGCGCTCCTGCTCAACGCCAACCTGCCCATCGCCGACGGCGTTGCCATGTCGTGGCTCGACTACAAGCGCGACCACGTCATAAGCATCGTCGTATGGGCTGCGATACTCGCAGCCCTGCTGCTCCTGTCGCGCAAGTCGCGCGAGCGCTGGATCCGCCCGATGGCCGCCGTCATGGCGCTGTTCATAATCGTGCAGGGCGTCGGCGTGGCCAGCGTGTTCGCCGATTCGGGAAAGCAGCCCTCCGCAAACCGCCCCTACGTAACGGCCGACGGCCTGCTGAACCTGTCGCCCACGGGCAACAACGTGGTGGTGTTCGTGCTCGACACGTTCGACAACGAATACGTGCAGCGATGCCTGGCCGACGACCCCATGTGGCTGCAGCCGCTCGAAGGCTTCACGTACTTCCAGAACAACGCTCCGTCCATGATCCCCACCTGCTACGGCCTGCCCGTCATGCTCACGGGAAAGATGCCGCAGCACGGCCAGGACTTTCGCGACTACATCGCCAGCCGCTACCCGTCGAGCACCTTCCTCGGCGACCTCAACAAGGCTGGCTGGTCGGTCGGCGTGTACTCCGACAGCATCAGCGAGGACTACCAGACCACGCCCGAGCAGGCCCAAGCGGTAGTCGACAGCATCATGAACTACCATCCCATCGAAAACGCCAACATCGACGTCGTGGGCACGCTGCTGGCGCTCGAGCAGCTCTCGCTGTACCGCGACGCGCCGTGGCCGCTCAAGCCGCTGTTCTGGTTCTACACGTCGGACCTCAACAACCGCACCATCCGCATGCCCGAAGGCACGGACTTCAGCAAGGTGCAGTACCTGCTCAACGACCACCAGCTGCTCCAGAACATCCGCGAGCGCGGCCTCGAGCTGGTCGACGACGGCTACAAGGGCGACTTCCGCTTCATCCACATGCAGGGCTCGCACTACCCGTACAACCTGGACGCGCAGGGCAACTTCACGCAGCTGGGAACCAACGAGATCGAGCAGACGAAGGGAGCGATGCTCATCGTGTTCGCCTATCTAGCCGAGATGCGCCGCCTGGGCGTGTACGACGACGCCACCATCATCATCACGGGCGACCACGGCCGCTTCAACAAGGAGGACCCGCTCACGGAGGCCCCGCCGCTCGCGATGCTCGTCAAGCCCGGCAAGCACGTCGCCGACGCCATGGGCGCCGCGGGCTACAAGCACGCGCACCCGAGCGATTGGGGCCTGGCCGTAAGCGACATGCCCACCGAGCACGTGGAC
>CACWWI010000141.1 GCA_902764575.1 uncultured Coriobacteriaceae bacterium | reverse complement strand
GACTCGTTGACATATGCGCTCGAGCAGTCGGAGGCGCTCGAGGCGTTTTGGGGAAAGCTCGATGCAGGGGAGGACGCGACGCTTGGCGTGGCTGCTTCGGCGCGCCCGTTCATGGTGGCGGCGCGGTTCGTGCATGCGCCGCAGCCGACGCTCGTCGTGGTGGCGGGCGAGGAAGCGGCGGCGACGTTCGCGCGCAACGTGCGGGCGTACCTGGGGCACGAGCGCGTGATGCACTTCCCCGAGCGAAGCGATCTCCCGTTTGCCGCGAAGACCCCGAACCCGCGCCAGATCGCGCGCAGGTTGGAGGCGGCCCACGGGCTGGCGATGGGGCGCAACGTCGTGGTGGTCGCGTCGGCGCGCGCACTGCTGCGCGAGCTCCCGCCGGTGAAGGCGGGGGTGCATCGGCCGCTCGTGTTCCAGGTGGGCCGCGAGCTTGCCGACATGCCCGATGCCGATGCACTGAACATGGCGGAGTTCGACGACGTGCTGCGCGTGCTAGAGGAGCGCGGCTACGAGAACACGGGGGAGCTGGAGGGCCCGGGCACGTTCGCCGTGAAGGGCGGCGTCATCGACGTGTTCCCCGGCAATGTACCGTATCCGGTGCGGCTCGACTTCTTCGGTGACGAGCTCGACGAGATCCGCCGCATCGTCCCTTCGACAGGGCAGAGCATTTCCACGCTCGACGAGGTGGAGATCTTTGCCGTGCGCGAGTACATCAGCTCGCCTGCGATGGTGGCGCGCGCAAAGGATGTGCTGAAGCGCCCGGCGCGCACGAACCCTGCGCTGCGCGAGCTGCTGGAACAGCTCGAGGGCGGTTTGCACTTCGACGGTGCCGACGCGCTGCTCCCGTACCTGTACGACAGCACGGTAACGCTCGGGGAGTACGCGTGCGCGGACGTGCTGACGAGCGTCATCGAGCCGCGCTCGCTGTTCGACGACGCGGTGCACGCCTCCGATGAGATCGCCGCCGCAGCCCACGGCAGCAACATAGCCGTGGAGGGATTGTTCGCCGATCCCGCCCACCTGAGCTTCGGGAAGGGGCAGCGCGCGACCTACCTTTCCCTCATGAGAGCAGGCGAGGGCCTCGACGACGAGCTCCCCGTAAAACGAGTAGAAGTAGCCGGCCACCCCGACAAACTCTACGGCCGCCTAAAACAACTCGTAGACCAAAACTTCACCGTAGTCTTTTCTTCCCCCAACTACCGCGCCCGCCAAGACATGAAGCTAGCCTTCGTAGAAAGAAACATCCCCATAACCGAGCGCTTAGACGTCAAGATGGGTGAGGAAAACGCCACAACAACTGACGAGCAGGTTTCCTCTGCGGGGGATGCCCCTGCGGGTGCCTCTGAAGCTGCGACGAGCGAAGGCGGAGCGGTTAGCGAGGACTGTCTGAGCGAGCGAAGCGAGCGAGTTCCGCAGCTGCTCCGCCGTAGTGAGGAGCGGGAGCTTCAGCGGCACCCGCAGGGGCATCCCCCGCAGAGGAAACCGGACAGGCTGAAAAAAGGCGTAGTCAACGTAGTAGACGTAGAGATCCCGCTGGGGATGATCATCCCGAAGGCCAAGCTGGCGATGATCAGCGTCACGGACACCCAGGGCGCGTCAGCCCACAAGCCTTCGAGGCATATCGACATCACCGAGATCACCTTCCCGTACCAGCCAGGCGACTACGTGGTGCACGCGGCGCACGGCATCGGGCATTTCACGGGCCTCGTGCAGCAGGAGGTCGATGGCACGCGGCGCGATTACCTGCTCATCGAGTACGCCGAGGGCGACAAGCTGTACGTGCCGGTGGAGCAGCTCGACCGCGTGACGCGCTATGTGGGGCCCGAGGGTGGCGAGCCGCGCCTGACGCGCTTGAACACGGCCGACTGGTCGCGTGCGATGACGCGTGCCCGCAAGGCCACGAAGAAGCTCGCGTTCGACCTCGTGGACGTGTACGCGCGACGTGCCGCGGTGGAGGGCTTCCGCTTCAGCCCCGACACGCCCTGGCAGCAGGAGATGGAAGACGCCTTCCCGTACCAGGAGACGCGCGACCAGCTGGCCGCCATCGCCGACGTGAAGGCCGACATGCAATCGGGCCGCCCGATGGACCGCCTGATCTGCGGCGACGTGGGCTTCGGGAAGACAGAGGTGGCCCTGCGCGCCGCGTTCAAGGCGACGCAGGACAACAAGCAGGTCATGGTGCTGTGCCCGACAACCATCCTGGCGCAGCAGCACTACACGAACTTCCGCGACCGATGCGAGCCGTTCGGCGTGACGGTGGAGGTGCTCAGCCGTTTCCGCACGCCGGCGCAGCAGAAGGCCGCGCTCGAGGGGTTCGCGGACGGTACGGTGCAGATCCTCGTGGGAACGCACCGCCTGCTGTCGCGCGACGTGAACCCGCACGATTTGGGGCTCGTCATCATCGACGAGGAGCAGCGCTTCGGCGTGGGGCACAAGGAGCAGATGAAGAACCTGCGCGAGTACATCGACGTGCTCACGCTTTCGGCCACGCCCATACCGCGCACGATGCAGATGTCGCTTTCGGGCGTGCGCGACATGTCGCTCATCCTGACGCCGCCCGATGAGCGCCGCGCCGTGGAGGTGCACGTGGGGGAGTGGGACCCCGACCTGGTGAGCGGGGCCATCCGCCACGAGCTGGCGCGCGGCGGGCAGGTGTACTACGTGAGCAACCGCGTGCGCTCGATTGACGATGCCGTCGACCGCGTGCGCGCGGCGGCGGGCGAGGCGCGCGTGGGCGTGGCGCACGGGCAGATGGGCAAAGACGAGCTCGAGCGCGTGATGGAGGACTTCTCGGCTGGCGAGCTGGACGTGCTCGTGGCCACGACCATCATCGAGAGCGGCATCGACAACCCGCACACCAACACGCTCATCATCGAGGACTCGCAGCGGCTGGGGCTGGCGCAGATGTACCAGCTGAAGGGCCGCGTGGGGCGCAGCGCCACGCAGGCGTACGCGTACTTCATGTTCCCCGACAACGTCCCGCTCACCGAAGAGGCCATCGCGCGCCTGACCGCGCTCGGCGAGTACCAGGACCTCGGCAGCGGCATGCGCATCGCGCTGCGCGACCTGGAGATCCGCGGTGCCGGCAGCATGCTCGGCGCCGAGCAGCACGGCAACATGAGCGCGGTCGGCTTCGACCTGTTCGCGCAGATGCTGGCCACGGCCGTGAACGCCACGCGCGAGGGCAACCTGAAGGCGGCCGACCAGCTGCCGCCGGCGCTCTCGGACATCACGGTGAACCTGCCCGGCACGACGCTTCTGCCCGAGGAGTACGTGCCCGCCGCCGACGAGCGCGTGATGTGGTACCGCCGCATCGCGAGCGCGTCCGATCCGCAGCTGGTCGAGCAGATCTACCGCGAGCTGCGCGAGAAGCGCCCCGATATGCCGCAGGAGGCCGAGAACCTGTTCACGAAGGCGCGCATCAAGGCGCTCGCCTTCGAGCGGCACATCAACCTGATCTCGGTGGTCGCGGGCAAGCTCGTGGTGGACCCGATCGACATCCCGCGCGATACGATGAAGGAGCTGCGCAGGTCGAAGGCCACCTGGACCCCCGACAAGCGCAAGCTCCGCCTGCCGCTCAAGCACTTCGCCGCCGAAGACGACGGCCAACTGCTCGAGGCGGTGCTGGCGTTCCTGGAAGGACTGGCATGAGAGGCGGGTTAGCATGACGTTCAAGTTGGGGCTCGCACAATGCAGGCATCCGCAGGACGGGGACGTCCTTCGCATGGTGGACGCGTGGATGGAACGGGCGGTTGCGGAAGGCGTGGACTTGCTCGTGTTCCCCGAGTCGCTCATGACGCCGTTCGACGCGTCGGCCGAGGAGTTCGCGCAAGCTGCCGAGCTGGTGGACGGGCCGTTCTGCACCGCAATGGACGAGCTGGCCGGAAAGCACGGGCTGTGGGTGGTCTACACCGCCAACGAGCGCAACGAAGGAGCCCGCCCGTTCAACACCGCCGTGGTCGTGGACGCTGCGGGGAAGAAGCGCGGCGTGTACCGCAAGGTGCACCTGTTCGACACCGACTTCGTGCGCGAGTCCGACAAGGTTGCCGCAGGCGGGTCGTACCTGGAGCCGGTCGAGGCCCCGTTCGGGCGCATCGGCGTCGCGATCTGCTACGACTTGCGCTTTCCCGAGCAGGCCCGTGCGGCGGCGCTCGCGGGCGCCGACGTGATGGTGTACCCGTCTGCCTGGGTGGACGGCCCGCGCAAAGTGGACCAGTGGCGCACGCTGCTCGCCGCCCGGGCGGTCGAGAACGAGTTCTTCGTGGCAGGCCTCTCGCGCTGCGACCGCGCCTTCGGCGGCGCGGAACGCGACTACGCCGGCAACAGCTGCGTGTTCGGCCCCCTCGGCGATGTGATCGCCGCGGCCGAGGGCGTGGAGGAGGAGCTCGTCGTGTGCGCGATCGACCCCGATGAGGTCGCCCGCGCCCGCGCCGCCATGCCCGTGCTCGACCACAGGGCCAGCTGGGAAGCGTGAATCGAGTAGGGCGCTTTCCCGATGAGCAACCGACGGACGGGCAATCATTAAATCCTAGAAAAATACTATGAAATAAACCCCTCTCTGCGCGAGGCGGCGAGAATAACGAGTACAATGGGCGCTTGTAACATTAGGCTTGGGGTGACGGAGCAAGCAAACATGGACAAGACGGCATTTCACGACATAAATCGGAGGAAGCTCGTCTCGTATTTCGAGAAGGGCGACAAGAGCACGCAGAAGCTGGGCTTCGAGCTGGAGCACATCCTGCTGCACGTGGGAACGGGCGAGCCGGTCTCGTATTCGGAGCCGGGCGGCGTGCGCGACGTGCTGGAGCAGCTGGGCGAGCACTACGACCGCAAGATCTACGACGGCGACGACCTCGTTGGGCTTGAGCGCCCCGGGGAGGTCATCAGCATCGAGCCCGCCGGCCAGCTCGAGATTTCGATGGGCCCGTTCTCGCACGTGGTGGAAGTGGAGGCCGCGTACCTGCGGTTCCGCGACCGGCTCGACCCGATCCTCGACGAGTTCGGCATCGAGACGCCCATGCTCGGGTACAACCCGTCTGCACGGGCGCGCGACCTGGAGCTCATCCCGAAGTACCGCTACAAATGCATGAACGAGTTCCTCGGGAAACAAGCCGCCGAGGGCGTCTGCATGATGCGCGGTTCGGCGTCGCTGCAGGTGTCCATCGACTTCGAGAACGAGGAAGACGCCCTGCGCAAGCTGCGCATAGCCGAGGTCATCGCGCCCATCCTGGCGCTCATCTGCGACAACTCGCCCATGTACGAAGCCGAGGAGCGCACATGCGACATGGTGCGCACGGCCGTGTGGGCGGGCATGAACCAGGACCGCGTGGGAACGATTCCGGGCTCGCTCGACAGCTCGTTCTCGTTTGGCGACTACGCTGACTACATCCTCTCGCGCGAGGCCATCCTCGTGCCCGATGCCGACGAGCCGCAGGGTTGGCGCTTCGTGGGCGCCCAGACGTTCGACGAGATCTACGCCGACCGCGAGATGACGCGCGCGGAGCTCGAGCATGCGCTCTCGATGGTGTGGCCCGATGCGCGCCTGAAGAACTTCGTCGAGATCCGCCCCGCCGACGCCATGCCCATCGAGTACTGCCTTGCCTACGTGGTGCTCGTGCGCGCGCTGTTCTACAGCAAGCGCAACCTCGGCGTGCTCGAGTCGCTGCTCGCCAACGTGGGGGAAGACGACGTGC
>CACWWI010000140.1 GCA_902764575.1 uncultured Coriobacteriaceae bacterium | reverse complement strand
AGGAACGACTTCAGCTGGTCGGGTATTACCTGCTTCATGATCCGCTGGTTCATGAGCGTATGGGTTTGGTTTTCCATGTCGATGGCGTGTTTCACAGGCTCATCGTCTCGCAGTGACATCTCGGTGTTGTCGACGAAGCTGATCAGGTTCACGTTGTCGTAGATCTCCGCCATCGAGTCGAGGACCTCCATCCTCTCCTGCTCGCTCTTCTCCTGGCTCGCTATGATCTCCTTTTGGCGGAACAGCTCCTTGAAGTACTTGTCGGTAAGCTTGACGATGAGGTACCCAGACATCGCCATGATAATCATCTCGATAGTGTATCCGCCCATCGTGTCGAGGAAGTACGACCGAGTGCTATCGAACGAGACGATTATATCGACGTAGTAGGGCGCCATCTCCAACGTGGTTCCGATCATGACGATATAGTTCATTATCAGTGCGTAGAAGAAGAGCCTCTTATCGCAGAACAGGATGCTCAAAAGCGGCACGAAGAACCACAGCAGGTGAACGTTCACATGCCCAATTTCCATGAAGTAAAGTATGGCATCGAGCGCTGCAAGCGCGAACACGCTGGTTACCATGGAATTGGGAATGCGCTTCACGAGGATCAGGTGCACTGCGGCGAGCGCTGCGACCAAGATGGTTATGATCAGGCAGGTGCTGTAATCGGTATCGGGGAAGATGCCCGCGGCAACGCCAATTGCCAAAGCAGGACCCGTGATGATAAAGAACCAGAGAGCCCTGTTCAAATAGCGGTTGATCCGCTCTCTGTTGCTTACGATGAATCGTTGGTAACCGCTACTCAGCATGCAAACACTTCGCTAACACTTCAACTCGCGCAATGAGTGCCAGGACGTTCTATCCCTTTTCTAGCTGCTGGCGCTTCACGAGGTCGGCGAACTCACCGTTCAAAGCGATAAGCTCGTCGTAGGTGCCCTCCTCGACGACTCGCCCATGGTCCAACATCACGATACGGTCGGCCAGCTTGATGGTGGACAGGCGATGGGCGACGACGATACGGGTGCACTTCAGCTCGTTGAGCGCATCGCTCACGTGCTTTTGCGTAACGTTGTCGAGGGCGCTCGTGGCCTCGTCGAATATGATGATGCGCGGCTTAGAGCACACGGCGCGCGCTATGAGGATGCGCTGGCGCTGGCCGCCCGACACGCCGCCCGACCCTTCCGAGATGAG
Source organism: uncultured Coriobacteriaceae bacterium (assembly GCA_902764575.1). Lineage (GTDB taxonomy): Bacteria > Actinomycetota > Coriobacteriia > Coriobacteriales > Eggerthellaceae > UBA9715. Next base: position 4,564 of record CACWWI010000140.1, on the reverse strand, counting down.
GGTTTGCATGCCCATGGGCATGGCGCGGATGTCATCAGCGATTCCGGCAATCTCGGCGGCTTCCCATGCATCGTCCATCGTAGCCCGCGGATACGCAAGCGCGATGTTGCCGAAAATAGACCCGGAGAACATGGTCCCGTTCTGCAGGCACACGCCGATAACGCGGCGCAGACTTCGCGCGTCCATGTCGGCAATGTCCTGCCCGCCGTAATAGATAGCACCACGCTCGGGCTTCTCGAAGCCCATCAACAGGCGCAACAGGGTCGACTTACCAGAACCCGACTTGCCCACGATGGCAAGATACTCACCAGGTCTCACCTTAAGCGAGAGATCCTCGAGCACGGGCTTCTGCGCAGGATCGTAGCGGAACGTGACGTTCGACACCTCGATCGAGCCCGAAACGCTCGTAATCTGCTTGCCCAGCTCCGCCGACTCGGGAACCGCTTCGATTATCGGCTTAACCGCATCGAGATACGATTGCACCTGAGCCAGGCGTCCGGCTGTGCGCGATAGCGTTATGATCGCAGTAGATACGGCGCCGTATGCCACGTTGAAAGCCATGAAATCAGCGAGCGAAACGCCGGAAGTTCCTGCGAACCAATAGATAACGATTGTTCCGACCAACGAAACGAGCGCCGGAATCGTATCGGCTACCTTGTACCAAAGCGGCAGATCGTACTGGGCGGCCAAATAGGAAGCTTCGGCATCCGCCCACTGCGCGAACGCGCGCTTCTCTGCACCTGACAGCTTCAGTTTCGTGATTCCGTTGAGCAGCGCGGGAACTAGGCCCGAAACCACCAAGTCGGCTTCCATAATTCTGCGCTGCCTACGCGCTTGTGTGATAGCCACCGCAATACCCACGACGAGCTGCACCACGATGATGGCGATGGCCGGCAGGACGAGCGACGGGGCGTATGCCGTTATCTGCACAATGTATATGAGCGAGAAAACCGCGGTAAGGGCCGATACCAAGAAAACGCTCGTAAGGATATCGACGATGTTCTTGACCCTCTTTACGCGTTTCGCGAGGTCGCCAGCTTGCCGGCCCTTGAAGAACGCAGGTGGCAGCGACAGGAGGCGCGACATCATGGCGGCCTCCATCTGCAACGAGAGCTTACTCGATAGGCGCGTGGTCACCAACGAGTTCATTACCCCGATGAGCGTGCTCGCAAGCACACCGCCGATGAGCAGCGCACAGATGGGCAGTATGAGCCCGACATCGCCCGAGGGTATGATGCGATCGAACAGCAGCCCGTTCGCGACGGCCGGAATGAGCCCCACTAGCGCGACGACGAGAGAGGTCAGCGCAATACGTATATAGTCGCCCGTGTCGAGCGATGCCGCCATGAACTTTATGAGGTCCCTTACCGTCAGGCTCTCCTGAGGCAGCGGGCGGTAAAAACAGAACGCTTCGGGGAGCACGTCAGCCGCCGTACGCGCGGTAAGCAGGACCTTCTTGTTCGTGCGAGGCTCCACATAGCCGTAGCTGCGCAAGCCGAACGGGATAATGGCGATGGGCTCGCCCGTCTTAAGCTGGCCGAGGTAGGCGCCTGTCGCATCGTTCCACCAACGATCTACGAGCATCACCTTTCTTTTCATCATATTGCACGAACGCACGGCGTAATCCATGCGGTCGGCTGGGTCAGTCAGCGACTCGGGCACGGGACTAGGCTTCTTGCCGAAGTAGCGCAGCACGACGGCTACGGCGCTATCGGTGGCCGTAACGTCGTCAAGCTTCATGCGCGGAGCGCGCTTCGAGCCTTCGACGGCGCTGGCAATGCGCTCGAAAGCCTCGGCGACTTGGTCATCGTCAAGACGCTTGCGCGTTTCCAGTTGTTCCTCGAACCAGCTCATGAACTACCTGTCTGCCCCTTAATCGTTTCGTACCAGCTCGGCGTAGAAGCCGTCGATCGCCATCAGCTCGTCGTGTGTGCCCCTTTCGGCGACCTTCCCGTGATCGAGCACAATGATCTCGTCACAGTCGCGAATCGTAGACAACCGATGCGCTACCACAATGCACGTAATCTCGCGTCTGCGGATGGATTTGATTACCTTTTCCTCGGTCTTGGCATCGAGCGCGCTCGTAGCCTCGTCCAGAATGGCAATTGTAGGGTCGGTCGCCAGCACGCGCGCAATCTCCAAGCGCTGCTGCTGGCCACCCGAGAAGTTCCGACCGCCCGGAAGCACCATTCCGTGGTAACCTCCATCGCGCGCGAGGATCTCTTCGTGGATGTCGGCATCGCGGCATGCCATGATTACCTCGAAGTCTTCGATTGACTTGTCCCACAGAGAAATGTTATCCGTAACCGTTCCCGCAAACATCGAGATGTCTTGGTCGACAACGGCAATAGAACCGCGCAGCTGCTCGTTCGGGATTTCGTCGATAAGCTTCCCGTCGAACCGCACCTCGCCCGACCATGGCTTGTAGAGCCCGCTTATAAGCTTCGCGATGGTAGACTTGCCCGATCCCGAGCCGCCCACGAGCGCAATCCATTGCCCTGGCTCGGCATGCAGGTCGAGGTTTTCTACGGTGGGCTTCTCTAAAGGCGAGTAACCGAACGTCAGCCCCTTCACGTCGATGGCACCGCTAAGCTTGTACAATCCGGTTTCGCCATCCCCCTTGTCTGCCTCGGCGCTGTTCTCACCGCTCGCAACGTCAGGTTCGTATTTCAGCACGTCCTGAACGCGCTCCATCTGCGTGCGCGTTTCCTGGATCGTCTGACCAAGGTTCACCAACGAGTTCACGGGCGCCATGAATGCAGAGAGGAACCCCTGGAACGCGAGGAGCATACCAGCCGTGAACTGACCATTCATGATGAGCATCGTTCCCACCATGAGCACTGCGATATTCGCTAGCTGCACGAGCAACCCGGGCACGGCACCCAAGTAGGCGTTCAGCTTCGCGAAACGAACCGCGCTGTTGCTTACGAGCGCCTGCATGCCACTCCACCGCTCGAAGAAGCCTTCTTCCGCACCTGATGCCTTGATGGTTTCGATCATGTCGATGCCCGATACGGTGACCGCGCTCAACCTTCCGGAGTCGCGCACTTGCTGTCGCATGACGTTTACGCGCTTTTTCGAGATATGGCGAGCGAGGAATGCGTTGATGACTACCGTAACCACGCCGACGAGCGCGAGCGGAACGCTGTAAACCAGCATGACTACCAGGTACAAGATGATCAGAACGGTGTTTATGAGCGCAGGCGCGAGCTGCTGCACCACAGTCATGGCAATGCTCTCGTTGTCCGACTGACGTTGCTGGAGGTCGCCCACGTGACGCTGCGCATAGAACACTACGGGCAGGTGAAGCAGATGCCAGAAGAACTGGGAGGCGGCAACGGCCTCGAACTTCCCTCGAATCCTGAGCAAATACACGGCGTTGACAAACGATACGGCACATTGGATAAGAGCCAGCACCGATAAGGTAACGATGAGGATGACGAGCGCTTCCTGATTGGTTCCCTTATCGGCGAGCACGGCGTCGGCGAAAACACGCGACATGGACGAGTTTACGATGCCGACGACTGACAAGATGGCCGTTGCCAGAGCGACGAACGCAATAGGGGCAGCCATGCCGCGCAGGCGCTCGCGCACGAACGCGACGGTCGAGGGCGGCTCGCCAGCCTTTTCGAACGAATCTCCCGGCTTCATGAGGAGAGCGATGCCGGTGAACGCCTCGTCGAACTGGTCGATGGGAACCCTCAGCTGCCCGCCAGAGGGATCGTTGATGTAGGCATATTTCCCGTTTGAGGAAAAGCCCGTGAGCACGACGAAGTGATTGAAATTCCAGAAGAGTATGCAGGGCAGACTCGCGTTCTCCCGCAGGCCTTCCAAATCGTACGTGTAACCGTCGGCTTCCATCCCGTACGAGCGGGCGGCGCGCAGAATGTTGACAGCTTTGCTGCCGTCACGCGACACGCCGCATGCAGAGCGCACTTCCTCGAGGGGCACCCAGCGCCCGTAATATGCAAGGACCATGGTCAGACAGGCGGCGCCGCACTCGGTCGCCTCCATCTGCATGACTTGCGGGACGTTGCGGATACGGCGTTCCATGCTACTGCTGCGCCCCACCGAACAGGTAGCTGAGCGGGGCCACTTCCTTCATCGTAATCGTAATGGGAACATCATCGCCGTCCTCCCACGAGGAAAGCTCTTCTGGGAGCGCGACTATCACCTTGTAGCTCCACTGGGCGAGCTTCAGTGATTCGACGGTGTAGTCGCTGCCGATTTCAGCGGCAACCTCGCGTTGGGAATGCGGGTTTTCGTTGACGGACTTTATGTACGTTTCGCGCCCAGCGGCTGTGACCTTGCTGTCGGTGGAGGCCATTGCATCTCCTTTGAGTGGAAGGAAGCATACAACCTGACCATCCTTGAGAACGCCGGTCGTTGTTACGGTGATAGGCAAGTTCGCCGTTAGGCCCCAGATAAAGGCAGCGACAAGCAATGCTGCAACAGCTCCGATGAGAACCCAGGCTGATGGGTTCGTAACCTTCAAATAACGGTCGAGGTCTTCAGCAGACGACATCTTACGGAGCGCTGTTTCCCGAAACATCTGCGAACCGAG
>CACWWI010000139.1 GCA_902764575.1 uncultured Coriobacteriaceae bacterium | reverse complement strand
ATGCTGCGCATGAAGTACATCACGCAGACCGGCACCTGCCCGCCCGTGTTCACGTTCTTCGTCAACAGGCCCGACATCGCCGACGATAACTACCAGCGCTACCTCGCGAACCATATGCGCAAGCACATCGACCTCGAGGGTACCCCCGTTCGTTTCAAGTTCAAGAAGAAGGATTAGTCCGTCCTCTGCTGCTACAATGGCTTTCGACGTTTTTGTTCGAAAGGAATTGGATTGCAGTTCGTTGCGGTTTTCGTCATAAGCTTCCTATTGGGATCGGTGCCTTGGGGGCTTGTGATCTCCAAGGTGTTTTACAAGAAAGACCTTCGTGAAGTTGGGTCGGGGAATATCGGGACCACTAACGCTATCCGCGCCATGGGCAAGGTCGGCGGGTATGCGGTGTTCGTGCTCGACTTCGGCAAGGGGCTCTTGTCTGGGTTCATCGGCATGTGGATCGCCCAGGCTGCTGGGTTCGACCAGGCGCTCGTGGGCATTTCTACCTCTGTTGCGTTCTTCGGGTGCGTGTACGGGCACATCTTCAGCCCGTGGCTCAAGTTCAAGGGCGGGAAGGGCATCGCCGTCGCCATCGGGTGCTTGTTCGTGACGTTCGGACCCATCCCCGCGATTATCGAGCTTGCGATCTTCGCCGTGCTCGTGGTTACCACCAAGTACGTTTCGGTGGGGTCTATGGCCGCGGCTCTGGCTTGTCCGCTGCTTTCGCTCTGGGTGTTCTGGGGCAACTGGATCGCCGTGCTCTTCTGCTCCATCACCGGGCTTACCGTCTTTTGGGCGCACCGCGGGAATCTGGCCCGCCTGCGTGAAGGCACTGAGAACCGTATCGGTTCCAAGAAGAAGCAGGAGAACTAGCGCATGAACGTTGCGGTTATCGGTGCTGGTTCTTGGGGGACGGCGCTGGCCCAGGTGGCGGCCCGTAATGAGCACGACGTCAAGCTCTGGGCTCGCCGCGGCGACGTTGCTCGTGGCGTTAACGAAGCGCATCGCAATCCCGATTACCTTTCCGACGCCGAGCTGTCGCAGCGCGTGACGGCCTCGGTTGATCTTGCGGAAGTCATCCGCGGCGCCGACGCCGTTGTGTCCGTGACTCCTTCGAAGTTCGTGCGCGGTACCGCCGAGGGCCTGCGAGACGCCGGCATTGGGGAAGACGTTCCCGTCGTCATATGCACGAAGGGCGTCGAAGGGGAGACCGGGATGGTTCCCGTGCAGATCTTCGACGATGCCATTGGGAATTCCTACCGCCTCGCGGCGCTTTCCGGTCCTAACCATGCCGAGGAGATCGTCCACGGCGTTCCTGCGGGCACTGTCGTTGCCAGCGAGTTGCCCGATACCGCTCGGTTCTTCCAAGATCTGCTCGGTCAGCCGTCCTTTCGCGTGTACACGAGCGACGACGTGATAGGCGTGGAGCTCTGCGCGGCGTTCAAGAACATCATCGCCATCGCCGTGGGCGCTGCCTACGGGCTCGGGTACGGCGACAACACGGCTGCCATGCTCATGACGCGCGGGCAGGCGGAGATGAGCCGCCTCGTCGCCGCTGCGGGCGGCAACGCCATGACCTGCATGGGCCTTGCGGGCACGGGAGACCTCATCGCAACGTGCATGTCGCGCCATTCGCGCAACCGCATGTTCGGCGAAGCCCTGGCCAAGGGCGTCACGGTGGAGGAATACGAAGCCGTGCGCCACATGGTCGTCGAGGGTGCCGAAGCCGCGCGTACCATCGGCACGCTCGCGACCCGCTACGACGTGGAGCTTCCCATCACCGACGTAGTCCGCGGCCTGGTCTGGGAGCACCTCCCCCTCGAAGGCGTCGCCAACCTCCTCTCTTCCCGTTCCCAAAAACCCGAGTTCTACTAGGCAAGTTCTGGTCGATCTTCTTTTCTAGCTAGCGCATTCCTATACAACCGCAAATTTGCTGCATTTTGAGGGGTCCTAATGCAGCAAAATTGCGGTTGTATAGGAATTCTTGGAGAATCAATTTTCGCGACCTGGGCAAATGCAAATCTGGCGCCGCTTTTCATTGGAAAACGGGTATACAACCGCAAATATGCTGCATCCAACAGCACTAACTTGCCGCAAATTTACGGTTGTATACCAATCATGTCGAAACCTGACATGCGATATCTGGAAACGTCCGCTCGTCCTCCTGAACACGAAGGGAATCGCGGGTAGAACCGAAGCCACGTCTACCTGCAGGTGCTAGGCGCGGTCGGTGAGTTCCTGCAAGCGGCGGGCAGACTTCGTGGTGGAGCCTATGTTCTCGGGCTCGATGAAGATGCGCGTGGTTTGGGGGAAGGCACGCACGATCGAGCGCTCCATCTCGTCGATGGTGCGGTCGATGTCGTCGCGCTCCAGCGAATCCGCGAACGTCACGTCGAGCGTTATCAGCAGATCGCTCGGCCCCAGGTACAGCGAGAGCACGCGACCGCAGTTCGTAACGTTCTCGTGCGACTCGACGATTTCCTTCACCTTCAAGATCTCGTCTGCCTGCAGGCCCTCGCCGATGAGCAGGCCCTTGGTCTCGCGCAGCAAGATCACCGCCACGAAGGCGAGCAGCAAGCCGATGAGCACCGATGCGATGCCGTCGAACACCGGGTTGCCGGTAATGTGTCCGAGCAGCGTACCGAGGAATGCGAATAGCAGGCCCGTCAGCGCGGCGGAATCCTCGAGCACGACCGTGAACAGGCTCGGGTCCTTCGCATCGCGGATGAAGCGCAGCGGTTTCACCTTGCCGCGGGCGGCGTTGAACTCGCGCAGCGCGACGCGCAGCGAAAGGCCCTCGATAATGGCGGAAATCGCGATGACGATGTAGTTGAGCGTCGGGTCGCCGAGCTTGGTGTCGGGCGTGATCTCGATGAGGCGCTCGATGCCCTCGTAAATCGAAAGGCCGCCGCCCAGCGCGAAGATCATGACGGCCACGACGAGCGTCCAGAAATAGAGCTCCATGCTGTACCCGAAGGGGTGCGCCAGGTCGGGCTTGCGCTCGGCGCGCTTCATACCGAACAGGATGAGCAGGCCGTTGCCCGAGTCGACGATGGAATGGATGCCTTCCGAAATCATCGCGGACGACCCCGATATGAACGCCGCGATGAACTTCACGATGCCGATCGCGATGTTCGCCAGCACTGCGGCGATTACCGCCTTGGGGCTTTCCCCAGCAGGGCCTTCGCCCTCAACGCGCGCATCCTGACCGTCGGGCAGGTGCACCGATTGCTCTTCTACAACTTCCATGAAACCACGTTCCCGTACAACGACCTTACGTACCCCACCAGTTTAAATCATCTGCGCGGCACGCATCAGTAGGGAGTGTTCGATTGCTCCAGCGCGCGCAGTGCGCGGAAGATCTTCGCGATGCGCCCGGTTGCGTTGGGAAGGTCCACGCGGTGCGTTGGAATGAGGATGGGAACGGGATTGCGCCTGATGGCGGTGCCAATCGAGCGGTGCGAGCCCGACTTGCCCAGCGAGTTTGCAACGTCCGCGGCCGTGCACGACTGCCCGTAGGGGATGTCGCACACCTCGGCCCACACCTCGCGCTGGAACGGTGTTCCGCCCGCATCGAGCGGCACGTCGAACAGGACCCGCTTGCCCGCGAAGTACTCCTGGATCTGCGTGGCTGCGCGGTTCGTGGCCTCCGTGGCGAGGCGCTGGCCCTTGCCGGGCGCGTCGTCGAAGGTGATGGAGCAGATGCCGCGTTCCGTGGAGCTGATGGTGATGGGGCCGTGAGCGGTCGAGTACGTGAAGAACGTGCATTTAGATTGAACCATGGGCGGCCCTTTCCGATACACGCTCATTATACGACTTGCGCTAGAATGGCGGGGAGTCAACGTATGCGAAAGGCGGACCATGTTTCAAGAGATCAGCATAGCTCCTTCCATCCTGTCGGCCGACTTCATGAACCTCGAGCGCGACATCCGCACCATCGAGGAGGGCGGCGCGGGCTACGTGCACGTCGACGTCATGGACGGCCATTTCGTGCCCAACATCACCATCGGCGTGCCCCATGTGAAGCAGCTCAAGCGCATCGCGGGCATCCCGCTGGACGTGCACCTGATGATCTCGAACCCGCTCGAGCAGCTGCCGTGGTTCCTCGACGCCGGCGCCGACATGGTCACCGTGCACGCCGAAGTGCTCGAGGGCCAGTGGATCAACCGCGCAATCGACCTCATCCACGACGCGGGCGCCAAGGCCTGCATCGCGCTGAAGCCGAACACTCCCGCTGACGTGCTCGTGTCCGTTATCGGCGAGCTCGACATGGTGCTCGTCATGTCGGTGGAGCCCGGCTTCTCGGGCCAGGGCTACATCGAGGGAAGCGAGGACAAGGTGGCCGCAGTGGCGCGTATGGCGCGCGAGGCCGGCAACGATGCGCTGCTCATCGAGGTCGACGGTGGTATCGGCGTGAAGACGGTCGAGCGCGTCTGCGCGGCAGGCGCCGACGTCATCGTATGCGGCAACGCCGTGTACGCGGCCGACGACCCGAAGGCCGCGATCGCGCAGATCGCCCAGCTCGGGAACGCCGCGCGCCTCGCTGCGATCGAAGGCGGCGCGCTCCGATGACGGTGGCGGTTGCCGACGACTACGTCTATCTCGACTGGGCTGCGACCGCGCCCCTCTGCGAAGAGGCAGCAGCGGCCATGGCCCCGTATCTTGCACCTGGCGCCGCCAACGTGGCTCTGGGGATGAACGCCAACTCGCTCCACGCGCCGGGCCGCGCGGCCTTCGAGGCCATGGAGCTCGCGCGCAGGTCGTTCGCGCGCTGCATCGGCGCCTCGCGGCCGAGCGAGGTCGTGTTCACCTCGGGTGCCACCGAGGCGTGCAACGCCGCGCTCATCGGGCTTGCGCATGCGAAGGCCGCTGAGCTCAAGCGGCGTTCCGGCGCCGATGCGGTCGCGCGCGTAATCGTGTCCGAGATCGAGCACGATGCCGTGTTGCGCCCCGCCGCCCGCCTGGAGGCGGAAGGCTTCGACGTCGTGCGGCTGAAGCCCGACGCAGACGGCTTCCTGCGCCTGGCCGATTTCGAGGAAGCGCTGGACGAGCGCACTGTGCTCGCGTCGATCCAGTTCGCCAACAGCGAGATGGGCGCCATTCAGCCGATAGCCGAGATGGCGCGCGCTGCGCACCAGGCGGGCGCGCTCTTCCACACCGATGCGACGCAAGCGCTGGGGAAGCTCGCGGTTGACGTGGGCGCGCTTGGCGTGGACGCCGCGTCCTTTTCGGCGCACAAGGTGTGCGGCCCGAAGGGCGTCGGCGCGCTCTACCTTAAGGCACGCACTCCGTTCGAGCCCTTCCTGCTCGGCGGAGGCCAGGAGGAGGGGAAGCGCTCAACCACGCAGAACGTCTGCGGCATCGTCGGTTTCACGGCGGCGCTCGAGGCCGCGTGCGGCCTTCTCGAAGCGGAAAGCAGCCGCCAGCGCACGCTGCGCGACGGCCTGTATCGCAAGCTCTGCGCGCTGGAAGGAGTGCGCGCGACGGTGCCGGCACTCGACCAACCGGACGCCTACCTTCCCAACATCGTGCACGTGCTCGTGCGCGGCTTCGAGAGCGAGACCCTCGTGTTGCGCCTCGACGCGATGGGCTTCGGCGTGTCGGGCGGTTCCGCCTGCTCGTCGCACTCGCTCGAGCCGAGCCACGTGCTGCGTGCCATGGGCGTATCGACCGACGACGCCTACGGCGCCCTGCGCATCTCGATCGGCCGCTACACCACCGAAAGCGAGCTCGATCGCTTCGCGGCGGCGTTCGAGGATTGCATTTCATAAGCTGCCCGCCTGCGCACAAGCGGTTTGG
>CACWWI010000138.1 GCA_902764575.1 uncultured Coriobacteriaceae bacterium | reverse complement strand
CTGCCGATGCTGAACAGCGCGTAGCCGATGAGCACGAGCAGCAGGATGATGTCGGGGGCGAGCAGCGCCTGCGACACAACGTGCAGGATATCGCCCAAATACGAATGCGCGACGGAACCTTCCATCCAGGGTCTCCCTTCAAATGCAAAACGAGACGCATCCCGCAGGATACGCCTCGTTTACCTTACCACGTCGGCGCCCCTTGCCGCTTCACGCCAGCGAAACGCCAAGGTACCGTCATGTCAACGTCACTCGTCCGTCACCTCGAGCCCCCGATGCAGCCCAACCAGCGCGAACGGACCCGGAACGGCGCCTTCCGCCGGGCTGGCGAATCCAGCTACGCGTAGAACAGGATGTCGTTGTAGCTGGGCACGGGCCAGTGGTCGGCGCTCACGACGATCTCGAGCGCGTCCACCTCGGCGCGCAGTGCGTTCATCAGCAGCACGACCTTGCTCGCGTTCTCGTTCGCGCATTCCTGCTGGTCGGGGATGGCGCGTACGCGGTGATGCGTTTCGTCGAGCTCGATGAGCAGGTCGTCGATGGCCTTGATGCCCCTGTTCAGCTTGCCCAGGATGGTCTCCTGCGGCGACAGGTCGGCGTCGGGCGCTACGGCCTTCACCTTGCCGATGTTCGCAGCCACCTCGGCGGCGTAATCGGCGATGGCGGGCAGGTACAGCTGGCGCACCATGCGCTTGCACGTGCGGGCCTCGATGTTGATGAGCTTGTTGTACTTCTCGAGCTTCACCTCGTAGCGGCTGCGCACCTCGGCCTCCGTCAGGATGCCGAACTCCTCGAACAGGTCGATGCACTTCTTGCTGATGAGCGCCGGCATGGCCTCGGCGGTCGTGCGCAGGTTGGGCAGGCCGCGGCGTGCCGCCTCGGCTTCCCATTCCTCTGAATAGCCGTTGCCGTCGAAGATGATGCGCGCGTGGTCCTTCAGCAGCTCCTTGATGTGCGCGAGCGCGGCCTTCTCGAACGCCTCGCCGGTCAGGCCATCCATGGCGTCGGCGAAGTCCTTCAGGCTCTTCGACACCGCCGCGTTGAGGATGGTGTTGGTCTCCGACAGGTTCTGCGAGCTTCCCGGCATGCGGAACTCGAACTTGTTGCCCGTGAACGCGAACGGCGAGGTGCGGTTGCGGTCGGTGTTGTCGATGAGGAACGCCGGCAGCACCGAGACGCCCAGGTCCATGGCCACCTTGTCGGCGCTCTCGAACTCGGACTCGTGGTCGTTCACGAGCGCGTCCACCATGCCCGACAGCTCGGTTCCCAAGAAGATCGAGACGATGGCCGGCGGGGCCTCGTCGGCACCGAGGCGCTGGTCGTTGCCCGCCGACGCCGTGGAGGCGCGCAGCAGCTCCTGGTACTCGTCGACCGCTTCGATGACGCAGGTCAGGAACACGAGGAAGCGCAGGTTCTCCATGGGATTCTCGCCCGGCTCCAGCAGGTTGCGCCCGTTTGCGGCGAGCGACCAGTTGTCGTGCTTGCCCGAGCCGTTGATGCCGGCGAAGGGCTTCTCGTGCTGCAGGCACACCAGCCCGTGATGGCTCGCGATGAGGCGCATCTTCTCCATGGTCAGCAGGTTGTGGTCGATGGCCCGGTTGGCGTTCTCGAAAATGGGCGCCAGCTCGTGCTGCGCGGGCGCAACCTCGTTGTGCTTCGTCTTCGCGGGCACGCCGATCTTCCACAGCTCGTCGTCGAGCTCCTTCATGAACTCGTTGACCGTGGGGCGGATGGCGCCGAAGTAGTGGTCGTCGAGCTCCTGGCCCTTGCACGGCGCGTAGCCGAAGAGCGTGCGGTTGGTCAGCATGAGGTCGAGGCGCTTCTTGTACTGCTCCTCGGAGATGAGGAAGTACTCCTGCTCGCAGCCGACCGTGACGTCGATGCGGCGGCGCTTCTCGCCGAACAGCGCCAGCACGCGGTTGGCCTGCTCTTCGATGACCGCCATGCTGCGCAGCAGCGGCGTCTTCTCGTCTAGGGCCTCGCCCGTGTAGCTGCAGAACGCCGTGGGGATGCACAGCACCTCGTCCTTGATGAACGCATAGCTCGTGGGGTCCCACGCCGTGTAGCCGCGCGCCTCGAACGTGGCGCGCAGGCCGCCGTTGGGGAAGCTGCTCGCGTCGGGCTCGCCCTGGATGAGCTCCTTGCCGTTGAAGCGCATGAGCGCCCGGCCGTCGCGGATGGGGTCGAGGAAGCTGTCGTGCTTCTCGCTGGTGAGGCCCGTGAGCGGCTGGAACCAGTGCGTGTAGTGCGTGGCGCCGTGCTCGATGGCCCATTCCTTCATGGAGTGCGCCACGACGTTGGCCACCTCGATGTCGAGCGGATCGCCCTTCTCGATGGTGCGCATGAGAGCTTTGTACGTGACGGACGGCAGGCGCTCGGCCATCACATGCTCGTTGAACACGAGAGATCCGTAGATATCGGATACGTTCGTCGACATAGTGCATTTCCTTTCGCGTTTGCGTGTATCCGCCTATATTATAGGAGAATCGCCCGTTCAGCGCGGGAACCGCCCAGGATGAACAATACGTTCGCAAATGGCAATGCCTGCTCACGGCCGCAGGGCAATTGCGCCGATTCTTCGGTTTTGCGGAAAAAGCCTTCGTAAAGCGGATGCAATCGCCTATCATTTCATGCCGTTTGCTGGTAAGCAGGGGGAGAAATGGAAGTCCGTTACCTGAACGAATCAGACAAAGAGCAGCTCGAGGACCTTATCGAGCTCGTTGAATCCAAGCTGCCCGATCCTACCTGGTGGCCACCCATCAGGCCCGAGGTGCGCGAGCATTTCTTCGACCGCGACTGGATGCGCTTCATCGGCACGTTCGACGGGGAGCGGCTCGTGGCGGTTGCGGGGCTTTTCATCGAGCCCTCCACGTTCAAGGCGTCCGCCGAGGCGGCGGACCTCGACCCCGCAGATGTTGCTGAAATCGGCCGCTGCATGGTGCGCCCGTCGCGCCGCGGCTCCAACCTGATGCTTAGCATGAGCAAACAGCTCACCGATTACGCGCGCGCCATCGGGCGCGAATGGATCATCGCCGCGGTGCATCCCGACAACGCTGCCGGATGCCGTTCGCTCGAGCAACTCGGCATGGAGGAGAAGGGCGAGATCCTTCAGGACGGCACGTACCCGCGCACCATCTTCGCAATGCCGATTTAGGCGATTCGCTTCGAATCCGCGTGGCGTGTAGCTTTGTTCCCAAGCCGTAAACGTGCTAGCACTTAACTAGCACGCCTGCTATCACTTAGAATTTGCCCCACTTAAAGCGGCGCGGACCGATGGGGCTGCATTTTGAAGAAGCGACTACTATATATATTAAGTATGGCGGCATTGCTCTGCGCCGTGGTTTTCGCCGCGCCCGCGGTCTCGTTTGCCGATGAACCGAGCGGGAAACCCGCCGAGGGCACTACCACCACCGTATCCACCCCTTCTGATTCGCCCGCGCCGGTCGAAAACGCGGATCCAAGCACCCCCGTCAAAGCGGACAGCCCCGACAACCCCGCGAATGAGCAACTTGTCGATGATGGGGATGTTGCCAACGTTACCGCAGGTCCTGAGGTTGTTACTGCCCCGAACACCTCACCTGGCGAAGGCGCGGATAACGATGCCCCCACTTCCGACGAAACGAACCTGCTCACGACGGCCTCGAATTCGGGAATCACGGTTCATTACACGGTGAACTTCGACGTCGCAGGCACTCCACAAACGTATTACGATTCTTCCACCAGGTACGGTTATGTCGAGAACACGTTCACCGACACGGCCGGCACCTGGTCAGATGGCTCAAATGGCGTCCGTACGTTCACGGGCACGATCACGGTCGACAGGGTGAGTTCACCGTACTCCCCCACGCCCATCGCCATTCCGGTAAACACCTATTCCGAAAGCGACGTCTCGAATTCGAAGTACACCCTTCGCCAGTGGGAGATAGCCAGCTGGGCATGCGAGGAAGCCAGGCCCTCGGCCTCCGATAGTCAATACTATTCCGATACCGTCATGTACTACACGCCCGGGTCGAGCATGGAGCACCCGTCATCGTGGTTGGGTGCTAGCACTAGTTTCTTTGTGTATAGCAGAACAGCTAGCAACGCCGAGAACCTTTGGAATTTATACATATCTAATGGAGGAGACGCCTCCAGCCGTCCCGCCGACCTTATCGCTTGGGCCGACAGCATATCGGGCAGTCCCGGCTTGATCCGCTGTAGCTGGGAGCAGGTCGGCATAAACATTTTCAATATGGGCGACACGGTTCATCTGACCCTCAACATGGTTCCCGAATGGTGCCCGGCGGTCACGTTCGACCTCAACGGCGGCGAGGGCGAGCTTCTCAACCGATATGGTTACACGCTCAAAAGCAACGTGGATCTGCAAATCAACAAGGCAATGGACATCGACACGCCGCAAGCATCGCTTACCCGCGACGGATACGTCCAGACCGGATGGAACACGAAGGCAAACGGTTCGGGCGACCATTACGCCGCCTTGCAGCCGCTGAAATCCTTTACCAACCTGACGCTATACGCGGAATGGGATGCCAACGCCCACTATAGTGTTGTGTACCAGATGGGACCTGGCGATTCCGGTTCGCTTCCCAGCTCCTCGGGCGTTTCGGAGGACGGGACCTACGCCATCATCCAGCCGAACAACCTCGTAAGCGACGGCTACCAGGCCAATGGCTGGAACACGAAGGGCGACGGCTCGGGCACCCACTACGCCGCGGGCGAACGGGTCGACCTCACATCGAACCTCGTTCTCCTCCCGCAGTGGATCAGGACTTCCTACACCGTGTATTTCTACGCCAACGGCGGCAAGGGGTCGATGGACAGCATGTCCATGACCTTCGGCAGCCCAAAGGCCCTGACCAAGAACAAGTTCACGCGCGACAACTATGACTTCGCCGGCTGGTCGCCGTCGTCATCGGCAACCGTCGCCTTCTATGCCGACGGACAGACGGTGAACAACATCTCCACCTCGGGCTACGCCTATCTCTACGCCGTGTGGCGGCCCAGCTCGCTGACCGTCTCCTACAACGCGGACGGCGGCTCGGGGCAATACGCAAGCATCTCGGGGCTTTCGGCGAGCGACGTTATTACGCTTCCGAGCACTATGCCGTCAAAGCCCGGCAGCCTCTTCGAGGGATGGTTCTACGAGAAGCCGGGCACCGACGAGGTTCTCAGGGCCAGTTCCGGCATCACGGCCGGCGAAGTGGCCGGCCTGTCGAGCGAGGCCGCCTATACGCTCACCGCGCATTGGGCCGAGGTCCCCTTCTCGATCACCTACAACTTCAACGGCGCCACGGGCGGCGTGGTGCCGGCCAAGCTCGCCATTGCAGGTAGCGGACAGCGCACGGTTGCTCCCAACACGCTCACGCGCGACGGCGCTACCGCTGCGGGCTGGAACACGAAGGCCGACGGCAGCGGCACCCCCTATGCTGGCGGCGAGCTGCTCGAGCTCGGCAGCGACCTGACGCTCTACGCGCAGTTCCGCGATGCGTCGGGCGCCCTGCTTGCGGCTGCGGGCGATGCGGATTCGACGACCGGATACACCGTCTCGTACAACCTCAACGGCGGCGGCGGTTCGCTCGTCGACAACGGCGCCATCTCCGCAGACGGGCTTACGGCCATACTCGCGTCGAACTCGATGACACGAGCGGGCTACCAAGCCAACGGATGGAACACGCAAGCTGACGGCAACGGTACCGCTTACACGCTCAAAACAGTCACGTACGGGACGGAGACCGTGCCGCTCCTTTCTTACGCGAACGAAAAGATAGCTTACCGTTCCCTTTCCGACGCCATGAAAGCCGAGCGCGTCACCGTTTATAACGCGA
>CACWWI010000137.1 GCA_902764575.1 uncultured Coriobacteriaceae bacterium | reverse complement strand
GGCACGTTCGACCCCATCCACAACGGGCATTTGCGCGTGGCGGAAGAGATGCGCGAGGCGCTCGAGCTGGATGCGGTGCTGTTCATCCCCACGGGCGCGCCGGTGTTCAAGCGCGACCAGCACGTGACCGATCCCGAAGTGCGCTTCGCCCAGGTGCGCGACGCCGTGGAGGACAACCCGCATTTCGACGTGAGCCGCATCGAGATCGACCGCGAGGGCGACACGTTCACCGTCGACACGCTGCGCCAGCTTCGCGCGCACTATCCCGAGAACGTCGAGCTGTACTTCATCGTCGGCTCGGATTCGGCGGCGACGGTGGGGAAGTGGCGCGGCTGCGCCGAAGTCGCCGAGCTTGCGCACCTGGCGGTTGCCGTCGGGCGCCCGGGGTCGGCCGATGCCGAAACGCTCGAGCGGATCATCTTGGAGGCCGCGCCGTTCAAGCTGCACCTCGTGCGCGTGAGCATCCTGGAAATCTCCTCCACCAACATCCGCCAGCGCCTTGCGGAGGGGAAGTCGGTGCGCTACCTCGTGCCGAGCACATTCCGAAAGGCCCGTGAGGCCCTTTCCGAAACAGAGGTGCCTGACGGGGACGTGTTTTCCAAAGCTTTCTTCAACGAGCGCAAGGCCGAGCTGGAAAAGCGGGTGTCGGCCAAGCGCTTCAAGCACAGCCTGGGCGTGTCCGACGTGTGCGTGCAGCTGGCCGAGGAGTACGGGCTCGATGTGAAGAAGGCGCGTCTGGCCGGCCTGCTCCACGACTGGGATAAGGGCTATGACGACGAAGGCGCCCGCGCCCGCGTGCGCGAACTGGGCATGGAAGACGAGGTCGACCCCGTCGTCGTCGAGAAGATGCCGGGCGTTTTGCACGGCATCACCGCAGCCCGCGCCCTCGGCAACGAGTTCCCGGGCATTCCGGCCGACATCTTGCAGGCCATCAGCCGGCACACCACCGCGGCGCTCGACATGGAGCCGCTCGACATGGTGCTCTACATCGCCGACGCCATCGAGCCCAACCGCCAGTTCGGCCGCATTGACGAGCTGCGCGCCCGCGTGGGCGAGGCGACGCTCGAGGAGCTGTACTTCGAGACCTATGAATATTGGGTCTTTCTGCTGTTCGAGCGCAGGAAGCCGCTCCATCCTGATACGATACGCATTTGGAATGCCTACACCGAGCGCCTGCCGCGCAAGGGAAAGCGCGGGTCGGGCGACGGATCGGTGTCGGGTAAGAAGCACAAGCGCAAGAAGTGAACCAGCAGGCGCGGCAGCGCCAGATCAAACGAGAAGAAAGGCGAACTGGAACGCTATGGCTGAGAACGCAACCGAGAACGCACCCGTGAACACCGACGACCTCACCCCGCGCGACTACGCGATCATCGCAGCACGCGCCGCCGACGAGAAGAAGGCGACCGACATCGTCGTGCAGAACGTGGGCGAGATCATCGGCGTCACCGAGTACTTCGTCATCGTCACCGCGGCGAACAACCGCCAGGTCAACGCCATCGTCGACGCCATCGAGGAAGAGGAGCGCAAGCAGGCGCACCTCAAGCCGCTCCATCGCGAGGAGACGCGCGATGGTTCGTGGGAGCTGCTCGATTACGGCTGCATCGTCGTGCACGTGTTCCAGCCCGAGACGCGCGAGTACTACCGCCTGGAGGCGCTGTGGAACGATGCGCCCGTCATGGACCTCGCCGCAGAGGCGGGGATCGAGGGCGCCGTGTACTCCGACCGCATCGCCGCCATGCTCGGCGACCGCGAGACCGCCCTCGAGGAGAACCGCCTTCCCGAGGAAGACGCCGAATAGGGAAGCGCGCGGATATGGAACTCATCGATGCAAAGGCGCTGGAGCAGCTGAGCGCCCGCGTGGAGGATGCGCGCGGCTACCTGCATGTCGCCGAGAAGGCCGACGAGCTGGCACAGCTCGATGCGGAGACGGCGCAGCCCGGTTTCTGGGACGACACGGCGCACGCCCAGGCGGTTTCCAAGAAGGCGGGCAATCTGCGCGACACGCTGCGCGAGTTTGCAGACGCCGAGCAGCTGCTGGCCGATGCGCAGGCCGCGTTCGAGCTCGCCGAGGAGGACGAGGCGTTCGCCGAGGAGGCTGCGGACGCGTGCGGCAAGCTGGCCACCATGCTCGACGCCCTCGAGCTGTCGTCGTGGTTCAACGGGCCGTTCGACGAGGGCGATGCCATCCTCACGGTGAACCCGGGGCAGGGCGGCTTGGAGGCCAACGACTGGGCCGACATGCTCTTCAAGATGTATTCCCATTACGTCGAGGACAAGCCGGGCTGGAAGCTGCAGGTGCTCGACATCACGTACGCCGAGGGCATCGGCATCGACCGCGCCACCATCCAGGTGGAGGGCCGCAATGCCTACGGCATGCTGCGCTCGGAGATCGGCGTGCACCGCCTGGTGCGCATCTCGCCGACCGATGCGAAGGCGCGCCGCCACACCACGTTCGCCAGCGTGGAGCTTCTGCCCGTGCTGCCCGACGACATAGAGGTCGACCTCGACCCCAACGACGTGCGCGTCGACGTGTTCCGCGCGTCGGGGCCGGGCGGGCAATGCGTCAACACGACCGATTCCGCCGTGCGCCTCACGCATGTTCCCACCGGGTTGGTGGTGACCTGCCAGAACCAGAAGTCACAGCTCCAGAACAAGGAGGCCGCGTTCCGCGTCCTGCGCGCCAAGCTCTACGAGCTGGAAGAGGAGAAGCGCCGCGCCGAGATCGACGAGCTGCGCGGCGAGCGCATGGAGAACTCGTTCGGCAGCCAGATCCGCAACTACGTGCTCTACCCCTACCAGATGGTGAAGGACCTGCGCAGCAACCACGAGACCGGCAACGTCGACGCCGTCCTCGGCGGCGACATCGAGGAGTTCGTGATCGCCTATCACAAATGGCGCGCTGCACAGTAGCGCCGTTCTAATCCGCACATTGCGTGGTTTCGCTGCATGCTGCAGCGACGTCCTTGCGCGCGCTCGCGCGCTCAACTAGAATGAACGCGCTTGGCCAGAGCATGAGCAATCTTCGGAAAGGTTGTGCTCTGCCATGACGTCATTCATCACCAAATCGGCCTGCCATGGCCGACGCCCCTCCCACCTTGTTGGACTCAGCGGACGCCAGCGCCCGCATCTCGTCGCGCACCTGCTGCGCGAGCGCACGGTTGCGCGCTTCGTCGTCGCGCCTAACGGGTACGGCAAGACGAACATCGCGGTGGAATACGCCGAGACGGTGTTCTCGTGGGTCCATGTGTTCTGGATCAACTGCCAAAGCCCCTGCTTCGTGCGCGACCTGGACGAGGAGGGCATCGCGGACGATTGCCTCGGGGCCGACGGGAACGCCAAGCTCGTCGTGTTCGACAACGTTCCCGCGCTCGACCATGCGCGCTCCACGATGTTCTCGAAGGCCATCGATGCGCTCCTCGAGGCATCGTGCGAGGTCGTCGTCACCTGCGCTCCCACAGGCGACGCCTACGCGTCGCTCCAGCGTGATCGCCTGCTCATGAGCGCCCGCGACCTGCTGCTCAACGACGAGGAGGTGGACCTGGTGCGTTCCGCGGACGAGCGCGCGGCCAAGCCGGCCTACGATATTTCGCCCGCCCAACGGGTGCCGGCCCTCATGTGGGGCGACGGGCCGGCAGTGCAGGGGGCTTTCCTCAAGAGCGCGTTCGATGCCGAGATACCCACCGACCTGGCGCTTGTCATGGCAACCATGCTCGTGCTGCGGCAGGGGAGCCTCGGCGAGCTCGCATCGTTCGGCGTGCAGGACCTCGACTCGATGAGGGACCTGCTCGCAGCGCATCCCCATCTCTGCATCGACTTCGGGGCCGGGTATTTCGAAACGCCCCTGTTCGAGATGGGCGACCTCGCGCGCGCCATGCGCCGTCGGCTGGGCGAGTTCGCTGCACGCTCGCCCTTCGCGGACAAGGGCGAGCTCGTGCTGGCGTGGGCCGACGCGCTCATGGCCCCGGCGCGCTCGACGGGCCGCGCCTGCGACGTCGTGCGCGAGCTCTGCTCGGTAAGGGAGCGCATGGCCTGGATCCAGCGTCGCGCGTTCGAGCTGATGCGCCTGGGATGCTTCTACGGATGCTACCGGCTCATCGATTCCACGCGGCAACTGCTTCCGAAGGAGAGCGTGGCCAGTCAGGTGAGCATGGCGGCCATCGACGTCGCATGCCTGCACATGCTCGGCGACGAGAGCCTCGCCCTCAAGCGGGCAAAGCGTTTCGGGTTCATGACCTCCTCGTCGCTCGACGCGCAGATCTTCTGCCTGCTGCTCCTCGTTCGCTATGGCAGCGGCGCCTTGCATGGGAACGCCATCGACAGCCTGCGGACCGTGCTCGAGCAGAAGGGCGCTGCGCCGAGCCAGTTTTCCCTGGCCGAATGGGCCGCCCACGCGCAGTTCGCCGCCCTCGACGGCGCCGATGCGCTCTGCGCGTTCTGGGAGCGGCAGCGGGATTCCGGGGCAAGCCCCGAATCGCTGTGCCTTACGGCGTCTTGGGCGCTCGATGCCCGCTGCGCGTTGCCGACGGAGGACGAAGACCCCGAAGGCAGCCGGCCGGATGTCCCCATCGGGAGCATCGAGCGGTATGTGCGCGACGAGCTGGAGCGCCTCGACGATGTGGGCGCGAACTTGTTCGCGGCCATGGCGGGCCTCGCCCTCGAGCGCGTGCACATGCTCGACCCCACCGCCATGGTCGAGCCCCTTCCCACGTCCGTCCTCCTGGGGTTGAGGAACGTCGAGATGTCGCTGATGTCGCAACGGCGCATGTACGAGCGCGATAGGCGCGCCGAACGGCTCCGCCAAGACAGCTGGGCGGAAACCCATCCCTCCTCGCTTGGCCTCTCGCGCGCGAACCAGCTCGCACCTGCCGAGCGCCGCACCATCCCCATCCTCACCGTCAGGTTGTTCGGGCGCTTCGAAGCCTCGATCGGGATGGAGAGCATCAATCCCTCCCTCTTCAAGCGCCAGAGCGTTTGCACGCTGCTCGCACTGCTCACGCTCAACCGTAACCGCGAGCTCATGCGCGATACCCTTGCGCGGTCCCTATGGCCCAAGAGCACGATCGAGCTGGCCACCAAGAACTTCTACACCGTGTGGAGCCAGCTGAGGAAGGCCCTCACGCTCCCCGACGGCACATGCCCTTACCTCATCCGCCACCAGTACGGGTGCAGCCTGAACAGCCGCTACGTGCAAAGCGACGTGGAGCGGTTCGACGAGATCTGCCACGAGCTGCTCTTCGGCATGCCCGACCCCATCGAGTGGCCCGCCCTGTACGGCGAGATCCAGCGCGACTTCTCGGGCGAGCTCGTGCCCGGCGACAACACGAATGCCCTGCTCATCTCCATACGCTCGGAGTGCTCGGTGCGCCTGATCGACGCACTGCTCGCTGCATCGAGGGGCACCGTCGCCACCGGGTACCCCCAATGGGGCATATGGTACGCGCGCGCCGCGATCGCGCGCGACCGCATACGGGAAGACGCGTACATGGCGCTCATGCGCGCCCAAATAGCGGCCGATCAGCGCACCGCGGCGATGATGACCTTCCTCAAATGCCAGCACGTGCTATCAGACGAACTCGGAATCGACCCATCCCCCGAAACGGTAGCGCTCTACAACACGCTGCTGGAGTCGATGTAGGTTGTTGAAGGGCGTTCGCAAGCATTTCTCGCTAGCCCGCCCTGGCATGCTCCCGGGCGGGCTTCGTTCGACTGTATCACTATTGTGTACAGGGGCAGGCTAAAGCCTGCCCGGCCTCGCTGAAAACGAGCCACTGGCTCGTTTTCCGGGCGCTCGGCCCGTCGTCGTCGCGAGCTAACTTTTCCCGCCAAGAGCGGGCGGGAAAAGTGGATCTCGCTCCTCCTTTGGCTTAACCTCACTACGCCCGCCCGGGAGCATGCCAGGGCTACTCTTCCTTC
>CACWWI010000136.1 GCA_902764575.1 uncultured Coriobacteriaceae bacterium | reverse complement strand
GGCCTGATGGACATCCCCGCCCCCGCAACGGCGGCCATCCTATCCACTGGCATCCCCACCTGCGAAGAAAAACTAGAAGGCGAACTCTGCACCCCCACCAGCGCCGCCCTAATAAAACACTTCGTCCAAGAATTCCGCACGTTCTAAATCAACCCAACCCACCCCGCCACAACCGCGGAATACCGTGACGCAACACCCGCCACGAGCATACAACCGCAAATTTGCTGCAATTCAGCACCTATCATTGCAGCAAAATTGCGGTTGTACTTGAATTTTGGCAAGGAAAAGGCGCGTCCGCGAGCATTTCCCCAGGTCGCAAAAAACCCAGCACCGCCTGGCGGGTATACAACCGAAGATTTGCTGCACTAGCAGGTGTCGGATTGCAGCAAAATTGCGGTTGTACTTGAATTCGGGCAAAGAAACACAGCCTCGCTCGGCATTACCCCAGCTCGCCATCAACCCAGCATCGCCTGGCGGGTATACAACCGTAAATATGCTGCAACCACACCCCTCGATTTGCAGCATATTTGCGGTTGTATACCAATGCGCTGTCTTCAAATAGAATTCGGCTCGGCGAGTGCAGCGTGCGGCCCTTCGCAAGTTGCCGACATTCAGTTCATATCATGCGCACTTTGTTCGCCTCTTGTTCGAAAAATTAGCGCAGGCCAGCAATTCTCAAATTTCAACAAAACAAGGCAATGACGTCGCAAAACGCAAGCTAGCCGACCAACGATGCAGCGCCGCAAAATCACGACCTTACAGAAACCTGACACGAATCCAACACGGCAAGTCTTGCGCTCAAAGAACCGTGCCGATTTGCTAGCATCGGGCAATGCCGCTCGTATTGGACATAGGATCTTCGATTGCTTTCTGGCGCTGGCGTTACGCTCTCGACCGGATGCCAGACCCGCCGCCGCTTGCACTACCATCGGATTGCGCAATCAACGAAGCAGAAGTAAGGCAGCTCGCGCCAAAATGGACGAGCATCCTTTCGGACCACGGCGAGGATCGCCTACACGTCCTCGGTTTCGACCGCTCTGACCAGCGAGCGTCGCAAACGCACATGACGCACATTTGGAACGGTCAGATTCCCGAGGGGTCGTTCTACGTCGACCGCGAGGGAACGTTCATCGAGTCGCCGCCCTTCATGTTCTTGCAAGCTGCATCAATCCTATCGTTCGAAAAGCTCATAGCATTCGGCGACGAGCTTTGCGGCCTTTACAGCTTCGACGAAAACGAGGAGCGCGGGTTCCGAAAGCGCAAAGAGCCGCTGACCACAATCGCGAGGCTCGAGCAGTACCTGCAAATGGCGTCCGGTCGCCCAGGCAGCAAGAACGCGCGCCGAGCCCTTCAGCACCTCGTCGAGCTATCGGCGTCGCCGATGGAAACGTACGATGAAATGACGATGGCCCTTCCTTACATGTATGGAGGCTATTGCATGAACAAGCCAACTATGAATCAGGAAGTGACGCTTTCTTCGCGAGCATCTCGTATTGCCCATCGGAAGAAATGCTTCCTCGACTTGGGGTACTTGGAGAACTCGCTCGACATTGAACATCATGGAAAGCACGACCATTCGAGCAATGAAGAGAAGGAATCCGATCGGGAGCGCGTGGCAGGCCTAAGGGAAATGGGAATCGAGGTTATCGAGCTGACGTGGAAAGAAGTTGCCGACCTGCAAGCGTATGAGTTCATTATCGAGCGTATCGCCAAGATCCTCGGGAAGCGCATCGACAAGAGCAAGCTGGGTCCGACGCCCGAGCGGCTTCGTCTTCGGAATGAGCTCGCCGCGTGGAACTCTTCGGCAGGCAAGATTCGTTAAGACGATCAGCTGGGCTTGTTTTCCGAAAGAAGCGAGGCGCAGAATAATGGCACGCGACTCGGTGCGAATTCGTATACAACCGCAAATTTGCTGCATTTCGGTACCTGCAACTGCAGCAAATTTTCGGTTGTATACGAATGAGGGGCGAAGGAATTATTTGCGACCTGGGGAAACGCTCGCAGAACGGCCTTCGCGGCATCGAAATTCATATACAACCGCAAATATGCTGCAATCCGACGCCTGCTTTTGCAGCAAATCTTCGGTTGTATACCCGGCAAGGTGTGCATGATGCATTTTCTGGAATGCAAAAGCGGCGGCGCCTTGCGCGTGCAGTCCTTGTAGAACGGTGGGGTGGGGGGCGGCGGGTCGCGCGCGTGCGCGTATAATAGGACAGTTCGCACCTAACGGGAAGGCGGCCGTGCACGGCGCGGCGCGACCGGGCGGACAGTTCGCAACTAACGGGAAAGCAGGTGTGCATGGCACAGCATGTGACCGAGCGGGATGTGCGCGGCATCGCGGAATACACGCGCATCCACCTCGACGAAGACGAAGTGAAGCAGATGACGGTCGACCTCAACGACATCATCGAAAGCCTCAAGCCCATCACCGAGTACGACCTCGACGGCGTCGAGCCCACGTTCCACCCCATCGGCAGCCTCAGCAACGTGATGCGCGAGGACGTGGAGAAACCGGGCTTCACGCAGGAAGAGGCGCTGGCCAACGCGCCGGCGCGGCAGGACGACTGCTTCCTCATCCCCTCGATCCTGGGCGAAGGGGGCGATCGCTAATGGCGGGCACCAACTTCGCAACCATGGGCATCCGCGAGATCCAGGCAGGCCTCATGAACGAGGAGTTCACGGCCGTGGAAGTGGCGGAAGCGTCGCTCGCGCGCATCGCCGAGCAAGACAAGGACGTGCACGCGTTCCTCGAAACCACCGAGGAGCAGGCCATCGAAGCCGCCGAGAAGATCGACATGGTCATCGACTCGGGCCTCGACATCACCGTCATCGGGCCGCTCGCGGGCATCCCCGTGGCGTACAAGGACAACATGAACCTGCAGGGCACGCACACCACGTGCGCGTCGCGCATGCTCGAGAGCTACGTGTCGCCGTACACGGCCACGTGCGTGCGCAACACCATCGAGGCCGGCGCCATCCCGCTGGGCAAGCTGAACATGGACGAGTTCGCGTTCGGCAGCTCCACCGAGACCAGCGCGTTCGGCCCCACGCGCAACCCGTGGGACCTCGAGCGCGTGCCCGGCGGCAGCTCGGGCGGAAGCGCCGCGGCGGTGGCGGCCGGCCTGGCCACGGTCACGCTCGGCTCCGACACCGGCGGCTCCATCCGCCAGCCCGGCAGCTTCACGGGCACCGTGGCCGTCAAGCCCACGTACGGCGTGGTCAGCCGCTACGGCATCGTCGCGTTCGGCAGCTCGCTCGACCAGGTGGGCCCCTTCGCGCGCTCGGTCGAGGACGCCGCGCTCACGCTCAACGCCATCAGTGGCCACGACCCGCTCGACTGCACGAGCCAGCCGGTCGACACCGATTTCACGGCCAACCTCGCTGAAGGCGCCAAGGGCATGCGCATCGGCATCGTCCCGGCGTTCATGGACGCCGAGGGCCTCACGCACGAGGTGAAGGTGAAGGTGGAAGAAGCCGCCGAGCACCTGCGCGCAGCCGGCGCCGAGCTCGTCGAGGTCGACCTGCCCAACGCGCAGGCCGCCATGAGCGCCTACTACGTGCTGGGCCCCTGCGAGGCCTTCAGCAACCTGTCGCGCTTCGACTCCGTGCGCTACGGCTACTGCGACCCCGGCCACAAGGACCTCGGCGGCCAGTACGAGGCCAGCCGCGCCAACGGCTTCGGCCCCGAGGCGCGCCGCCGCATCATGCTCGGCAGCTACCTGCTGAGCGCCGGCGTCTACGACAAGTACTACTACCCGGCGCAGCAGGTGCGCACGCTCATCACGGCCGACTACACGCGCGCCTACGAGAAATGCGACGTCATCCTGATGCCGGCAAGCCCGCGCACCGCGTTCAAGTTCGGCGAGATCAGCGACCCGACCAGCATGTACCTCTCCGACATGTTCACCATCTCCCTCAACATCGCGGGCAACGGCGGCATGTCGATGCCCTGCGGCCTCGGCGCCGACACCAACCTCCCGGTGGGCGTGCAGCTGCAATCGCCGCAGTTCAAGGACGAGAACATGTTCCGAGCCGCCGCCGCGCTCGAGCAGGTATACGGCAAGGCGCCGGTCGCGCCGGCTTTCGCCGCGAAGGCAGGTGAATAGCATGAAAACGATGGAAGAAGTGCTGCAAGACTGGGAGGCCGTGATCGGCCTCGAGGTGCACTGCGAGCTGACGAAGCTCGAAACCAAGATGTTCTGCGGCTGCAAGCTGGAGTTCGGCGCGGAGCCGAACACCCACACGTGCCCGGTGTGCCTCGGCATGCCCGGCGCGCTGCCGGTGCCCAACCGCGCGGCCATCCAGAGCATCGTGCTGGCCGGCCTGGCCACCAACTGCGATATCGAGAAGCACACGATGTTCTACCGCAAGGGCTACATGTACCCCGACATGGCCAAGAACTTCCAAACCACGCAGGGCCCCAAGGCGTTCTGCATGCGCGGCTGGCTCGACCTCGCCGTCGACGGCCGCGGCGCGAAGGAGCGCCTGTTCTGGGACGACCTCGCCGAGGGCGAGACCAGCGAGAACATGACGCGCACGGCCGACGGCTACACCGCGCACGTGGGCATCACGCGCATCCACATGGAGGAAGACGCCGGCAAGATGGTGCACATCGGCGGCGGCGAGGGCCGCATCGCCGGCGCCACGCACAGCCTCGTGGACTACAACCGCGCCGGCACGCCGCTCATCGAGCTCGTCACCGAGCCCGACCTGCGCACGCCCGAGGAAGCGCGCCTGTTCATGCAGAAGCTGCGCCAGATCTTCCTGACGCTCGGCATCTCCGACTGCAGCATGGAGGAGGGCAGCCTGCGCGCCGACGGCAACATCAGCCTGCGCCGCCGCGGCAGCACCGAGTTCGGCACCAAGACCGAGCTCAAGAACATCAACAGCTTCAAGAACCTGCACGACGGCCTGGCCTACGAGATCTGCCGCCAGGCGGAAGTGCTGGAAGAAGGCGGCGTCATCTACCAGGAAACGCGCCACTGGGACCCGTCGGCCAAGCGCACGATCGTCATGCGCGTGAAGGAAACCGCCGACGACTACCGCATGTTCCCCGACCCCGACCTGGCGCCCTACGACCTCTCCGACGAGTTCATCGAGAACGTGCGCGCCAAGCTGCCCGAGCTGCCCGACCAGAAGGCGGCGCGGTTCGCGGCCGATTTCGGGCTGTCGGCCTACGACGCACGGCACCTGGTGGAGCACCGCTTCACCACCGAGTTCTTCGAGGCGGCGTGCGAGGAGGCGGGCGACAGCGCGCGCGACCTGGCAAAGCCGCTGGCCAACCTGGTGCTCAACGACATCACCGCCTACGTGAACGCCAACGAGGGCGTCGACTTCGCCGCCACGCCGTTCACGCCTGCGCGCGGCGTGCAGCTGGTGAAGCTGCTGGCCGCCGACGAGATCAGCAGCAAGCAGGCCAAGGAAGTGTTCGCCGCCGTGCTCGAGGACGACAAGGACCCGCAAGCAATCGTCGAGGAGCGCGGCATGAAGCAGGTGTCCGACACCGGCGCCATCGAGGCCGTCGTCGACGAGGTGCTGGCCGCCAACCCCGACAAGGTGGAGCAGTACAAGGGCGGAAAGACCGGCCTCATCGGCTTCTTCGTCGGCCAGTGCATGAAGGCCATGAAGGGCCAGGGCAACCCCAAGCTCATCAACCAGCTCCTCGAGCAGAAGTTGAACTAGCATGCAGCCGAAGGTGAGCGTTATCATCCCCGTCTACAACGGCGAGGACTACCTGGTGGAAACGCTGGAGTGCGCCCTCACGCAGGACCTGCGCGACATCGAGGTCATCTGCGTCGATGACGGCTCAACCGACCGCTCGGCCGAGATCGTGCGCGCAATCGCCGAGGTCGACAGCCGCCTGCGCCTCGTGCAGCAGCCCAACCAGGGCGCGGGCAAGGCGCGCAACCGCGGCATCGACGAGGCGCGCGGCAGCTTCATCACGTTCCTCGACGCCGACGACTGGTACGAGGAGCCCACGTACCTCAGCGCGCTCTACGAGGGCGCAACCGCCCACGACGTGAAGGTCGCGGGCGGCTGCATGGTCAACTGGTGGGGCCCCGGTAACGAGGAGCGCAGCTTCGCCGCCGAGCCGTTCTACAGCGGCTACGAGTTCATCGCCGACGAGGTGCTCGACTACGCCGACTGGCAGTTCGACTACGGCTACACGCGCTTCATCTACGACCGCAGCCTCTTCGAGGGCGGCGCGCACCGCTTCGGCAGCCTGCGCTTCTTC
Source organism: uncultured Coriobacteriaceae bacterium (assembly GCA_902764575.1). Classification (GTDB taxonomy): domain Bacteria; phylum Actinomycetota; class Coriobacteriia; order Coriobacteriales; family Eggerthellaceae; genus UBA9715. The sequence continues at coordinate 506 of CACWWI010000136.1, read as the reverse complement.
GAGGACCCCGTGTTCTTCGTGGGCATCATGGGCGAGGCGGGGCGCTTCTTCGGAACCCCGCGCGCGCACTACGTTTACCGGCTCGATCGCGCCGCAAGGGATTGGAAGACGGGCGAGGTGCTCGACCTCATCGAGGGCGCGAAGCAGAACCTGGCCTACTCGCGCGAGCACGGCCTGGCCAAGCTGCACCGTTTCACCGTCAAGCACTTCGACTTCTACGCGTACGGGATCGGCCTCGGCTGCAACCGTGCGCTCATCGGGAGCGCCCAGGTCATCGGCGCGAAGCTGACCGAGTTCGAGAACCTGATCGACGAGGGCCTGCTGCGCGAAGCGGGGGAGACCGAGCTTCCCTACGTGCTGCGCCTGCGCCGCGCCGTCGATGGCGAAGAGGGCTTCGACCCCCTGGGAAGCGCCTATCGCAGGGCCCGCTACTACTACGCCCGCCGCTAGCGATTGTGAAGAAACGATAAGACACAACGCTTTAGCACTCTACTGTGCTAAAGTAC
>CACWWI010000135.1 GCA_902764575.1 uncultured Coriobacteriaceae bacterium | reverse complement strand
GATGGCGAACGTCGTCGTGAACAGCTTGGTCCAGAACTGGGCGGCCGCAAGGTCCTCGTCGTCCCGCGACCGGTAGTACCGCGTTTGGGCGATTGCGGTTACGAGCCCAACGCCGATCGAGAGCGGAACGAACACAAAGTGGAACGCTACGGTAAGCGTGAATTGCAAGCGCGCGAGAAATGCCACATCGGAGAATAGTTCCATCGCAAACCTCCTCGCAAAAAGACGCCTTTCAACAGGCCTCTACATAATACCACCACAATTCGGATACGGGAAGAGGCGCGGGATGACTCAGCTCACGCTTCCGGCCAAGGGGCCAGCGTGCCCTCGCCCAGGTCGACGAAGTACGCCTTGGCGGCGATGCGTGCCAAAGGGTCGTCGTTGTGGGAGTCCGAGTAGAACTCCTCGATCTGCGCGTCGGGATACTGCTCGCGGAAGCGGCGCACCTTCTCCTCGCCCGAGCAGTTGGGCCCTAGGACGCGCCCCGTATGGGGGTCTACCTGCGAAGCAATGAGCGTTAGCCCCCTGCGCTCGCACACATCGCGCAGCAGGAACTCGGGGCCCGCCGAGATGACGAGGTCGCCCGGATGCGGATGGCAGGGGCCGCCGATGAGGTGCTCGTTCGCCCGCCAGAACCGCTCGAGCTCGGCGTCGATATCGGGAATCAGCGTGAGGAAGCGGTACAGGGTGCGCTTGAAGCGCGTCTTGTCGACGACATGCAGGGTGTAGCAGCCGAGCGCCATCAGGCCCGTGCACGGCAGCGTCAGGAGGACGCGCGGGTAACGGCGCGCGCACCACATGAGGAAATCCCTCGTGGAATCCCCTGGGCGCAACGTGCCGTCGAAGTCGTAAACAATCATGCTGCCAGTATATTAAATAAGCGTTGCGCATGCGCTCTATTGTGCTAAAGTTTCTCACATGCATTTCTCGCAGGGACATATCGGCTGCACGGGAGCTCACGAGCGCGCGCTCATGAGCGAGGTGCTCGCCATGCAGTGTATGAACGCGTCGGCCGGGCTGCTCGCGCAAAACCCGATGTCCCGCCGCAACGACGCGTACACCGCAATCTATTACTTCCGATACCTCTAGCACACGGATTTCTGGCCGGGTGCTTTTTTAGTGCCCGCAGTCGTTCGTGTGCCCATTCTCCCACTGGTAAAGGGCTTTGCCCTTTTAGGTTCGTTGACGCACTCAATCGATAGGAAAACAATCATGGTTTGGAAAATAGTCGTACTTATCATCTTCGTCGCCATCGCCATCGGCGTGGGCGTCTATGCACGTCGCTCGTCGACGAGCGTCGACGGCTTCGTGCTGGGCGGCCGCAACGTCGGCCCGTGGCTGAGCGCCTTCGCCTACGGCACGAGCTACTTCAGCGCCGTCATCTTCGTCGGCTACGCCGGCCAGTTCGGATTCAAGTACGGCCTGTCCGCCACGTGGGCGGGCATCGGCAACGCGATCATCGGCTCGCTGCTCGCGTGGTGGGTGCTCGGCCCGCGTGCCCGCGAGATGACGCACCGCCTGCAGGCCACGACCATGCCCGAGTTCTTCGGCAAGCGCTACAACTCCAAGGCGCTGCGCATCGCGGCGGCGGCCATCATCTTCATCTTCCTCATCCCCTACACCGCATCCGTGTACAACGGCCTGTCGCGCCTGATCGTCATCGCGTTCGGCATCAACATCCCCTACGAGTACTGCATCGTGTTCATGGCCGTCATCACGGCGATCTACGTCGTGCTCGGCGGCTACATGGCCACGGCCATGAACGACTTCATCCAGGGCTGCGTCATGATCATCGGCATCGTGGCGGTTATCGTCGCCGTGCTCAACGGCTACGGCGGGTTCTCCGAGGCCGTCATCAGCCTGTCGCAGTTCCAAGACCCGGCACAGCCCGAGTTCCAGGGCGTGTTCACCAGCTTCTTCGGCCCCGACCTGTTCAACCTGCTCGGCGTCGTGGTGCTCACGTCGCTCGGCACGTGGGGCCTTCCGCAGATGGTTCAGAAGTTCTACGCCATCAAGAGCGGCCCGGCCATCAAGCAGGGCGCCATCATCTCCACGGTGTTCGCGTTCATCATCGCGGGCGGCTCGTACTTCCTCGGCGGCTTCGGGCGCCTGGCCACCACGAGCGCTGCCGCGAGCTATATCGAGTACAGCGCATCGGGCGCCATCGTGTACGACTCCATCATGCCCGCGCTCGTATCGAACATCCCCGACATCCTGCTCGGCGTGCTCGTGGTGATGGTGCTCTCCGCGTCGATGTCCACGCTGTCGTCGCTCGTGCTCACCTCGTCCTCGACGCTCACGCTCGACCTCATCAAGGGCAACATCGTGAAGGACATGAGCGAGAAGAAGCAGATCACCTGGATGCGCGTGCTGCTCGTCGTGTTCATCGCGCTGTCGGCGTTCATCGGCATCGTTCAGGTGCAGGGCTCGCTGCCGTTCATCGCGCAGCTCATGGCCATCTCCTGGGGCGCGCTCGCCGGCGCGTTCCTCGGCCCGTTCCTGTGGGGCCTGTACAAGCGCAAGGTGTCGAAGGCATCCGTGTGGTGCAGCTTCATCATCGCCGTGTGCCTGACCACGGGCAACATGATCTCGGGCAACGTGCTCGGCTCGCCGCTCAACATCGGCGCGCTGGCCATGATCCTCTCGATCATCGTCGTTCCGGTCGTGAGCCTGTTCACCCCGTGCGTCGAGTTCGAGATCGACCCGCCATCGGCCAAGGGAGCAGGCGACCGCGCGTTCGACGCCGCCACCGCCGGCCAGGAGATCTCCGCCAGCACGCAGGGCAAGGGCCTCGAAGGCGCCGCCGCCGACGAGATCGCCATCCCGCCCCGCAGCAAGAGGGAATAACCCCGCAAAGCGCTCATACCGGGGTGGCGGAGTGCGCCGCCCCGGCACGCCTGACCGCCAGATTCATATACAACCGAAGATTTGCTGCATCTGGGCCATGACGATTGCAGCATATTTGCGGTTGTATATGAATTCTCCCCTCTTTTCGAAGAGATGATTCGCGTTTCCCCAGGTCGCGGATTCCGCCTCGCTCGCGGATTCCCATACAACCGTCAATATGCTGCATTAGCGACGTGTTAATTGCAGCATATTTGCGGTTGTATAGGATTTACGCGCCGACTCCGAAGCCGAAGCTGGGATTCCCACAAATCGGGGATCCTACCCAATCGGCGAGGGCGCATCGCAAGGGGCGATTCGGCCTTGCCGCGCACCAGTAAAGAAGGGGCGGATCATCCGCCCCTTCTCTTTGGTTGAAAGGCCCTGTGCTTCTGGGGCCCGCTTAATCGCGTTCGTCGTAGACGCGCTTGGTCTTCTTTTCGCTGCGCGGCAGGAAGCCGGTCTCGACGATCTTCACGAGCGGGGTGAAGCCGATCTTGCTCTTCATGCGCGCCGCGACGGCCGTGGCGGTCTTCGCCCAATCGAGCGTGCCGGGCGCCTCGATGTAGATGCGCATGGTGTCGCGGCCGTCCAGGTGCGAGATGCGGATCTGGTACTCGCTGGACAGCTCGGGGAACTCCTGCAGGATCTCCTCGACGTGGGCCGGGAACACGTTCACGCCGTGGATCTTCATCATGTCGTCAGAACGGCCCGTGAGGGTGTCGAGGCGCGGGTGCTCGTTATGGCCGCACGCGCACTCGCCGGGGACGATGCGCGACAGATCGTGCGTGCGGAAGCGGATGAGCGGAGCGCCCTCTTTCTGCAGCGTCGTGAGCACGATCTCGCCCCACTCGCCATCGGGCAGGACCTCACCCGTCTGCGGGTCGATGATCTCGAGGTACACGAAATCGCTCCACACGTGCATAGCGTGGGTGTGCTGGCAATTGATGCCGATCCCGGGGCCGTACACCTCGGTCAGGCCGTAGATGTCGTAGTACTCGACGCCCAACGCGTCGGTGATGCGCTTGCGGATCTTCTCGCCCGCGCGCTCGGAGCCGGTGATGAGCTTGCGCAGCTTGATCTTGTCCTGGATGCCGCGCCTCTCGATCTCCTCGGCCAGCAGCAGCGCGTAGCTGGCGGTGGCGGTGAGCACCGTGCTCTCCATGTCCACCATGAACTGCAGCTGCTTCTCGGTGTTGCCCGGGCCCATGGGAACGGCCATGGCGCCCAGCAGCTCGCAGCCCGCCTGGAAGCCGATGCCCGCGGTCCAGAGGCCGTAGCCCGGCGTGATCTGCACGCGGTCGGCAGGCGTGACGCCCGCGTACTCGTAGCAGCGCGCGAACTGGATGGCCCAGTCGTCGACGTCCTTCTTGGTGTAGGGGATGATGACCGGCGTGCCCGTCGTGCCCGACGAGCTGTGAATGCGCACGACCTCTTCCTGCGGCACGGCGGCGAGTCCCAGCGGGTACGCCTCGCGCAGGTCGGCCTTGTCGGTGAAGGGGAGCTTCTCGAAATCGGCCTGGGTCTTGACGTCGGTCAGGTCTATGCCGTCGAACTTCTTCGCATAGAACGGCGAACGATCCTTCAGCGTCGCCAGCTGTTTGGCGATCGCCTCGAACTGTGCCGGTTGCATCTGCATGGCGGTCTTCTTTCTGTCGTTGAGTACGGTCATAGCAATGCACGCTATTGTAGCACCGCTCGCGCGGAGGAAAAGGGGCCGAAGCGCCGCGAAACGACGCCGACATCTCTTGCCGGAGCCGCCTCGCGACGAGCGGTCGATCTTTGCAGTTGATGCGCTAGATCTGCGAGACCAGGTTGTCGGTTTCGCGGGCGATGCGCATCTCCTCGTCGGTCGTAACCACGCAGATGCGGATGGGGCTGTCGTCGATCGAGATGATGCGGTTCTGGCCGAGCGCGCCCTCGAACTGGTTGCGCTCCTTGTCCAGGATCATGCCCATGTGCGCCAGGCCGGCGAAGATGCGCTCGCGCAGGTCCGCCGAGTTCTCGCCGATACCCGCCGTCATGACCACCGCGTCGGTGCGCGTCATGGCCGCGTAGTAGCTGCCGATGGCCTTCTGCACCTTGTAAACGTACATGTCGATGGCCAGCTCCGCGTGTTCGTTGCCGGCCGCGGCAGCGTCGAGCACATCGCGCATATCGCCGCTCTTGCCCGAGATGCCCAGGATGCCGCTCTCCTTGTTCAGGATTTCGTCCATCTCGTCGAACGTCTTGCCCTCGCGGCGCATGATGTACGTGACGATCGCGGGGTCGATCGAACCCGAGCGCGTGCCCATCATCAGGCCCTCGAGCGGCGTGAAGCCCATGGTCGTGTCGATGGACTTGCCGTGGTTCACGGCCGTGATCGAACCGCCGTTGCCCAGATGGCACGTGATGAGGCCCAGGTCGCGAAGCGGACGGCCCAACAAGTTGGCGGCCTGCTGCGCCGCATAGCGGTGCGACGTGCCGTGGGCGCCGTACCGGCGGATGTGGTACTCGTCGTAGTAGCGCATGGGCAGCGGGTACATGTAGGCCTTGGGCGGCATGGTCGTGTGGAACGCGGTGTCGAACACGGCCACCTGGGGCTTGTCCGGCATCAGCTCGCGCAACATGTCGATGCACGCGTCGGCGGCCGGATTGTGCAGTGGAGCGAGCTCCTCGCACTTGGCCAGGTTCGCCCGCGCCTCGTCGTCGATGAGGGCGGCCTTGGTAAAGTATTCGCCACCGGCCACGATGCGGTTGCCCACGGCATCGATCTGCCCCAGCCCGCTGATGGGCGATTCGGGGTCGTCGACCATGATGTCGAGCAGCTTCGCGAGGCACTGCGCAACCGACATGTCCGCCACGTTGTAGCGTATCTTCTGGAAATCGGGCGCGAAGGAGATGGTCATGAACGCCTCGGGCGTGCCCACCTTCTCGGCGAGACATTTCATCGAGACGATGAGCTGGCTCTTCAGCGAAGAGCTTCCCGCGTTTACCACTAGCACCAGCATATTGACCCCCATGTTCGAGCTGAACCGGGCCCTCTCGCATGCCCGGCGCGATACCGCCTCCTCCGGCGCTGCGACCTGCGGATACTTCGTTCCAAGCCGCAAACAGGCGCCTCCCTGCACGAGACGATAGCACATTACACGCCTAACGCCTTCGAAAACGATTGCTTTACGGGACATCGGATGCCTGTGAGCCCGTTTTCTTTTCAATTACAATTGTCGCAAATATTTGCCCTTCGGGTTAGCATTCAGCCTGGTGCGCAACCAGCACCGGGCAGGGCGGAATGAAAGGCGGCCAGCAAGAGATGAACTCGATACGCACGCAAACCACGCTGCTCACGGTGTGCGCGATAGTCATCACCATGGTCGTCGCCACGCTCCTTGGCGTGAACGCCATCCGCAACATCGGGACCAGCAGCTCCGACCAGCTCCTTCAACTGATGTGCGAAACCGGCGAGAAGAACCTGGACTACTATTTCGAGAACGTCGAGCAATCCGTCGAGATGGTGTCGTCCTATGCCGACGATGACCTCAGCCGCCTGCGCACCCTCGACGACGAGCAGCTGAAAGCCCACGTCGAGCGCGTGCGCAACGTGTTCGAGAAGGCAGCGTACAAGACGGATGGC
>CACWWI010000134.1 GCA_902764575.1 uncultured Coriobacteriaceae bacterium | reverse complement strand
ACGACGGCAACGTTTATCGGTGGAATCCCGATGAATGGCATGACGATGTAACGGCGGAAGGATGGTGTGGTGAGCGATGGGAGGATGACGATGAATGAACTGCTGAGCATCGCCGAGGCGGCCGCGGACGGGCAGGCCATAAGGGGTTTCGCCAAGCTCATGAACCATATCTGCGCGCTCTACACCTGCGGTGAGTCGTCGAGCGTCTCCGAGCTCGAAGGGCACGAGCTTGCCGAGTCGGCCCTGTACGTGCTGGGTCTGACTGGCGAAACGGCGCAACAGACGCTGGGCCTTCTCGCGTCGGATGACATCGTGGCTATATGGACCCAGAAACGAAGCGAGCTCGAGTCGCGCATTCCCGGCGTCATGGAGCTCTGGCAACGCGTCATCGCCGTCATGCCGCCGATTCGCAATATCGCGCTGCGCGACACCCTGGCGAGCATCGGCAGGTTGCCGCAGGCCTACGACACGTTCTTCGCCGCGCACGAGGTTCCCGCGAGCATCGACTACCCCCTGAGCAAGCCCCTATCCGAGCAGCTCAAAGGACTCGATTATGTGGAGGCATGGCTGGCACGGCTTCTCGAAGAAGCGCAGTTTCTCGCACGCTTCGATGCGGACGAGATGACCGCTTACCTTGGCGCATGGTGCCCAGACTATCGCGGATTGCTCATCAACCTATACGACCCGATCAACGAAGCGTGGCGTGCTGGGGAGATTGCCCCTCGGCTCGAATGAGGCGAGTTCCAGCGGCGCTGACGCCTTTGGGCTTGCAGGCTGCGCAATGACATTGCGCCGCGCGATTGGCCCGAATTCCAGCTTGAGCGCATCCTTGCGGCAGGTATCACAGCAGGCGGCGCATTGGATGCATTCGGAGTGCGTGATGGCGCCGCCTTTGAGCAGTTCGCTCACGGGCAGGCTCATGGGGCAGGCCTTTTCACATAGTCCGCACGAGATGCATTTCGATGGATCGGCGGCAACATGCAATTGCGGTGCGTGAAGGGCCGCGCCTAGCTTCTCGCCGATGATCATGAACGGGGCCATCCAGCAGATGCAATGGCACATGGCGCGTCGTCCCAAGAACAGGTTGGGGATGAAGAAGAGTGCCACGATGATGAGGTAGACCACCATCGCGCCGGGAGACGATACCGATATACCGCCGTCGATGTGGAAGAGCGGGTCGACGTGCGAGACACCGCCGGCCACGATGAATCCCGCGGCGATGGAGGCGATCCAGGGTACCCAGATGACCCACTTCACCATGTCGCGTTTGCCCGGCTTGCTGGGCTTTTCGACCGCCTGCGCCTCCAGCTCTTGGAAACCGCCTGCTGGGCAGATCCAGCCGCAGCACGCACGGCGCAGGAAGATTGCGCTTACGAGCTGCAGCCCGAACGCGATGGCGCTTCCGGCGACAACGCCCTGGAAAGCGCCCCACACGATGAGGTAGGGCGAGAAGTAGAAGATGGTGACGGGAAAGAGCGCGAACGATGCGAGCAGGATCCCGATGCGGACGCGTTGGCGTTTCGTCTGGTATTTCATGGCGAGCTCCTCACTGAACTACGCAGAGGGGGGTTGTTCCGAATGCGCGTTTTACCTGTGCTGTTTCGGCTTGCCGCCCACAGCGATGGCGAACGCCTTGAATGCGGTGAAGACTCGCTCGGCAAGCTCGTCTTCGGAAAACTCCGCGCCGGAACAGAGCAAGACGGCCAGGCCGTGGGTGTACACGATCATGTTCAGGTACAGCTCATGGGCGGCTTCGGCGCTCAGGTGACCGAGCTGCATGATGCATTCCTCAACGCCGGGCTGCGAGACCGATTGGTACAGCTCGTCCAAGTTGTGCGCGCCAAGGTAGGGCGAAAGGTAGAGGAAGGCGAACAGCTGCGATTCCTCGCGCGCGAGGCGCAGGTGGGAAAGTCCGTTCGACTCGAAAGCGTTCTCGCCGTCGTCGGCGTGCTCGGCGTTATAGGCTATCACCCATGCGCGGGCATGCTCGTAAAGCGCCCGCATGAGCCCTTCCATGTCGCCGAACAGGCTGTAAATGGGCTGGACTGAACAGCCCGCGCGCTCGGCGACAAGGCGTGCGCTCAATGCTTCAAAGCCGCGTTCCCGCACGAGGTCGAGGGCGGCATCGAGCACGTTTTCCCGATTGAACCTTTGACTTGGCATAGGACTCCTCCTTGAATATTACAGATGTAATATAACGAGTGTAATATACGAAGTCAAGAAGGAATGTGACGATAGTCGCAAAACGGTGCGCTATCACCAAACGTGGGGGATGAGCCGCCACTTCACGCGGGTCAGGTATTCGGCGTAGCCTTCCAGGCCGTCGGCGAGCACCTCTTCTTCGTTGCGGATTCGCTTGGCGATGATGGGCAGGTAGGCCAGCATGATGACGAACGAGAACGGCGAGCCCAGCACGATGGGTATCGAGAGGAACAGCAGCAACGTCGTGCTGTACATGGGGTGCCGCACGATGCCGTAGAGGCCGGTGTCGACCACGTGCTGGCCGCCTTGCACCTCGATCGTGCGCGAAAGGTAGGCGTTCTCGCGCATGACCTCGGCGTAGAGCGCGTATGCGGCCAAGAACAGAACGGCGCCCACCCACGAAGCCCAGGCGGGAAGCTGCGGCCAACCGAAGCGGAACCCAAGGCCGGCAACCACGAACGCTGCGACGAACATGAGCGCCGAGAGCGCCAGCACTGTTCGCTGCTCGCCTTCGTCCTCCTTGGCGCTAAGCCGCTTGCGCAGCAGGTCGGGCGCCTTCGCCATCATGACGAGCCCCGCGACGAACATGGGCACGAAGAGAATCCCCATGAACAGCCAGCCTTGCCACCAGAAGATCGTCCCCGCGGGCAGGAACAGCAACAGGCCGATGACCACGACACCTGCCGCGAATTTCGTCAGCGCTGTTGCGAACAGCTTCCCATCCACCGTCTGCCTCCCTGCGATGCACTTGGTTGCCCGATGGCCCAAGGGGATTCGGGCACGTTCATTCTAGGCGTTCACTTCCCGAACATCCAACGTTCAAGCTCATGGCGCAACGCGCTTCGCTGCAACGTCGCTTCGAACACCCGCGCGCGCAAGCGCTTGCCGATGCGTGATGCGGCCTCCTTCGCGACGGTCTCGAACCGATCGGCGTTGAGCACTTGGGGGCTCGTGACGGTTATCACTCGCCAGCCCATATGCTCGATGCCCAGCTCACGCCCCACGTCGCTTTTCATCTGAGCTGCGCCAACGTGAACCTCGCCATGGTACTCGATGTCGAGCTTGTGATACGGCCAGCAGAGGTCACCCTGGCAATGCTGGCGTTGCGCGATTATCCGAGCCTCAGAGTTCAGCGGTATGTCGGCGTTCATTTCGGGTTTCGGCAGGCCGTAGCCACCCTCCATCACGGGCAGGCAGAGCAGCATGTACACCATGGTTTCCATCGGCGAGCGCGATCCCTCGACCAAGTATTTCAGCGCCCGCATCGCCTTAACTTTACCGCTCGCCCTACCGACGCTTGCGAGGAACGTCGAGATGCGGGCAATGCTCGTTAGGGGAGTCAGGCGTTTGGGCATTTCGTCGAGAGAGCCGGGGTGCGATACGTTTTCGGGGAGCAGCACGTACGTCCCGCATAGCTCGCAGCCGAGGGCAACGAGCTGCGCGAACGTCAGCTGCTGTGCCATCTGCAGAAAGACGAATTCCGGGGACGACACGTATACTCCGCGGCCAAGGTGGAACGCATTTGTGGGCAAGTTTGTTTCCCAGGTGTGGCATACAACGCTCTTCGATCGCCGCCGCTCCTTTTCGCTGAATACGAGCACGTCGATGGGGCGGTCGGGCTTGACGAATTCCTCAGGAACCGACCCGACGACATCCGCTGCGCGAGATGCGCAGCGCTCGGCGCTTTCCACGCGGGCTGCTGGTCCTAAATCGGAATCGAGGGGGAAGTGCTCACGCCAGAACGCAAGCGCCGATTCGTGCGACAGGAACGTTTTCATGGCTAGCTCCTTATTGCGCGGCAGTGCGCTATCGTGGTGCCATCATAGTGGCAAAAATAGCGTAATTCCGACGATTCGGGGCTTTTGCGTAATCCAAATGGCAAAAAATCCTTAAATCCGACGATTTGCAGATGCAATGGTTTGATTTCTTTTCGTCGGCACCTCTCTGACCAGGGCGTTAAAAAACTTGAATAAGGGAGTGCTTTGCAAAATCGTCGGAAAAGAGAAAAAATTGCCACAACCTCGCTGAGAACGCGATAGCGCCATCTCGGAGAGGCGCGATCAGGCGCCCCTCCAAGATGGCTGCCAAAGCCACGCGACTCGTCGCATCGTTATCGTGGGGCACACCGTCGGGTATTATGGGCGGGGAGGGTTGGCCCGCCGTCGGATGTTTGGAGGCGATCGTATGAACGTTACTGCCATTCTGTTTGATGGGTTCGAGACGCTCGATATGTTCGGCCCGGTTGAGATGCTCGTTGCATCGGGTGAGTTCAAGGTGAGGTTCTATTCCCTCGAAGGGGGCATCGTTACGAGCTACCAGGGCGTACCGGTGCAGACTGAGAAGCTCGACGATGCGCTTACGCCTGAAGTGCTGCTCCTTCCTGGAGGGATGGGCGTCTACGACATGCTGGAGAACGCGGAGTTCGTCTCGGTGCTCGCTGCGCTTTCCAGCCGGGCGCAATACGTGCTCTCGGTCTGCAACGGCGCGTTCCTGTATGCCAAGGCGGGCGTGCTCGACGGTCGCCGCGCGACAACGTACAAGGCTCGCATCGACCGGGCGGAAGAACTGTTTCCTGCCGTCAAATGGGAGCGCACCGCCCGCTGGACGGTTGACGGCAACCTGTACGTCTCGTCGGGGGTTTCCGCCGGAACCGATATGGCGCTCGGGTTCATCGCAGACGTCTTCAGCCGCGAATCCGCCGAGAAGACGGCACGCTACGCTGAGTACTCCTGGAACCCCGACCCAGCTCACGATCCCTTTGCACGTTGATGGGCGTCCCGTCTGGTGCGGGCGTTTCTAAGGCTGGGAGAACCGGCTTTCGCCGAACGGCGCTACCGTCATGACAACTAAACGTGACATGCCCCTAAGCAAATTGTAACGTTTAGTTGGTGGAGCACTGGGAGGCAACGGCATATCCTTTCATGCAGAGTATGAATCGTATGAAAGAGTGGAGCAGGCATGAGCATTGCAGACAACATCCTGACGACGCGGACGGCGGCGGGACTCACGCAGGAGCAGCTTGCGGAGGCCGTCGGCGTGTCGCGCCAGACGGTGGCGAAATGGGAGTCGGGCGAGACGTCGCCCGACCTCGAGCATGCGGCGGCGCTCGCAGAGGCGCTCGGTACGACGCTCGATGCGCTTGTCTCTTTCGACAGCGGTGGCGTGGGAATTGCGGTCCCGCCGCGCGGCAAGCACTTGTTCGGCAACGTGAAAGTTGGCGAACGCGGGCAGATCGTCATTCCCAAGGAAGCACGCGACTTGTTCGGCATCAAGCCGGGTGACAAGCTCGTGGTGCTCGGCGAAGAGGGGCAGGGGCTCGCCCTTTGCAAGGAAGAGGAGTTCATGGCGGGTGTGGAAGCGGTTATGACTGCGGCTAGGAGGGCTGCGAGATGACGGGGAAGAAGCATGGGAGGAAGGCGCTGAAGGTAACGGGCATCGTCGTGGGCGCTGTCGTGGTTGCAGCCGGCGTCGCCATCGGCTTTTACTGCGACAACAACCTGCATGCCGAGCAGCGCATGATCGACCGCGCGCTGCGCGCGGGCTTCGCCGAGAAGCAGGTGACGGTGAATGGAGCGACGATCAACTACGCGGAAGGCCCCGACAACGGGCCCGCGCTCCTACTCGTGCACGGGCAGGGCATGGAATGGGAAGACTATGCCAGCGTGCTGCCCGAGTTGGCGAAGCGCTACCACGTGTTCGCCGTGGACTGCTTCGGCCACGGCGAGTCGGAGCACGACCCTGCGCTCTACAC
>CACWWI010000133.1 GCA_902764575.1 uncultured Coriobacteriaceae bacterium | reverse complement strand
GCTCGATGAGAACTTCGCCACGCACCTTCAGCACGCCCTTCGGGCGCTCGTACGATATGGGGGCGAACCGTGAGGACAGCCCGGCGGCCATGATGACGGCATTGCGGACCTTGTACGGCGCGAGCGCTTCGAGGCCCTTGCTGGTGATTTCGGAGGATTCGCTGATGAGCCCTTCCGCTTTGAGTTTTTTGACCACGGCGTTGCTCGTACCTAGTGAAATAGAGCACTTTTCCGCGATTTCTCTCTGGGTGAGCCGGGGGTGGGATTTAAGGGTGATGAGTACAGTAAAGGCGTCTTTTTCCATGATTCTCTTGTTCAGCATTAAATTGGCACTATCCTTATTCGAACGTTACTTGTTTTGGCTGTACAAGTGCGGTTAGCAGACATCAACTTCACGATAACTACCGAAGTGGCAGGGTGGCCCTCCGCGTCAACGGGTGAAACGGGTTGGTTCCTGCCCCGAGGGATGCTTCCTCTTTTGGAATACGTGTCGAGGTTGGGAATGGGTTGCGGGGGTGGCGTAAAATAAACGGGTACGGTAACCGACCGAGGAACGGTGGATGGGACTTCAGTTTTCACGGCGCACCGCGCTGCTCATGTTGTGGGACATCTTGGCAACGTTCCTCGCGTATTTCCTCGCCACGCTGCTGACCGGCATGCTCGAAGCGGTGACCGAGATTCAGTCCGCGCCTCACGAGATGTACTTCATGGTGGGTGCGGCGGTCGTCTTCAACCTCGCGTTCTTCATGATATTCAGGCTGTACAACAGCCTATGGGAATACGCATCGCTCGACGACGCGTTCCGCATCATACTCGCCGTGGGGCTTAGCACGCTCGTCACCGCAGTCGTTCTCTGGATGATGGAGCGTTGGATTCCCTTGCGGGTCTATTTCGTGCAGATGTTCCTCATGATCTTTTTCACAGGCGGGTCACGAATAGTGTTCCGCATCAGGCGGAGCAGGCAGCGCGAGCACGAGGCGCGTCCGACGCTCAACCGTCCGCGCACGCTCATCGTCGGTGCTGGCGAGACGGGGTCGCTCGCAATCGACCGCATGTCTTCCAAGGATCCGAATATGCCCGGCGAACCGATCGTGGCGGTGGACGACAACCCCGCCAAGAGGGGCAAGCGCATCCACGGCATCCGCGTGATGGGCTCGAGCGACGACATCGTCGACCTCGTGAATCGCTTCGACATCGAGCAGATCGTCGTGGCCATCCCCTCGGCGAGCGTCGAGCAGCGCAAGAAGATCTATAGCATCTGCGTGCAGACCGACTGCCAGCTGCGAACGCTTCCCAACGTGCGCGAGCTGCGGCTCGATGAGATCAACGACGTGCAGCTGCGCGAGGTGGACGTGGCCGACCTGCTCGGGCGCGAGGAGGTCGTGCTCAACACGCGCATCGTGTGCGGCTACATTTCGGGCAAGACCGTCCTCGTTACCGGTGGCGGCGGCTCGATCGGATCCGAGCTCTGTCGCCAGATGTGTGCGGTGGCGCCCAGGCGCATCGTGATCTTCGACATCTACGAGAACGACGCCTACCTGCTGCGCAACGAGCTGATGCGCGAGTACGACGATATAGACGTGCAGGTGGAGATCGGCAACGTGTGCGACATCGACCGTCTGGGCGACGTCTTCAAGAAGTACCGCCCGTCGGCGGTGTTCCACGCGGCGGCCCACAAGCACGTGCCGCTCATGGAGATGTGTCCGCGTGAGGCCATCCAGAACAACGTGTTCGGCACGCTCAACACCGTCATGCTGGCTAACGAGTTCGGCGTGGAGCGCTTCATCTTCATCTCAACCGACAAGGCGGTCAACCCGACATCGGTTATGGGCGCCACGAAGCGCATGGGCGAGATGATCGTGCAACACTACGCTCAGGAGTCCAAGACCGTGTTCGCCGCCGTGCGGTTTGGCAACGTACTGGGCTCCAACGGGTCGGTCATCCCCATCTTCAAGCGGCAGATCGCCGAGGGCGGGCCGGTGACGGTAACGCACCCGGACATAGAGCGCTTCTTCATGACCATCCCCGAGGCCTCGCGTCTCGTTATCCAGGCTGGTGGCATGGCGGAAGGCGGCGAGATTTTCATTCTCGACATGGGCGACCCGGTGAAGATCGTCGATCTGGCCAAGAGCCTGATCACGCTCTCGGGGCTGCGCGTGGGCGAGGACATCGCCATCGAGTTCACGGGCTTGCGCCCTGGCGAGAAGATGTACGAAGAGCTGCTCATGGACGAGGAGAACACGCTCACCACCAAGATGCGCGGCATCATGATCTCGACGGGCAAGAGCGTCGGCTTCGAAGAGGTGGAGACGAAGATCGCATCCCTGCACGCCTCGCTCGATGCCACCGATGAAGAGGCGTTGGAGGTGCTCTCGCGGGCGGTTCCCACGTATACGGTCACGAAGAACGATAAGTAGCAAGCGGGACTGCTCCTCCAGACGATGGGGGGCTGAAAGGAAGGATCCCATATGGCACAGTACAATTACCTCGTGGTAGGCGCGGGGCTCACGGGCGCGGTGTTCGCGCACGAGGCACGCGAGGCGGGTAAGACCTGCCTGGTCATCGACCGCCGCAATCACATTGCGGGCAACGTGTACACCGAAGAGGTCGAGGGCATCCAGGTGCACAAGTACGGCGCGCACATCTTCCACACCTCCATGCGCAACGTATGGGACTACGTGAACCGCTTCGCCGAGTTCAACAACTACGTGAACAGCCCTATCGCCTACTACAAGGGCGAGACCTACAACATGCCGTTCAACATGAATACGTTCTCGAAGATGTGGGGCGTGGTCACGCCCGCCGAGGCCAAGGCCAAGATTGCCGAGCAGATTGCGGCCGAGAACATCGGCGAGCCGCAGAACCTCGAGGAACAGGCCCTCTCGCTCGTGGGCCGCGATATCTTCGAGAAGCTGGTGAAGGGCTACACCGAGAAGCAGTGGGGGCGCGATTGCAAGGAGCTCCCCGCGAGCATCATCAAGCGCCTGCCGTGCCGCTTCACGTACGACAACAACTACTTCAACGACCGTTACCAGGGCATTCCCATTGGCGGTTACACCAAGATGGTCGAGCGCATGCTCGAGGGCGTGGAGGTGCGCACGGGCGTGGAGTACCGCGACCTCATGGCCGAGCAGCCCGACATTGCCGAGCGCACTATCTACTGCGGTCCGATCGACGCGTTCTACGACTTCAAGCTAGGCAACCTGGAGTACCGCTCGCTGCGCTTCGAGAGCGAGACGCTGGACGAGGAGAACCACCAGGGCGTGGCCGTGGTCAACTACAACGAGCGCGAGGTGCCGTGGACGCGCATCATCGAGCACAAGCATTTCGAGTTCGGCACGCAGCCCAAGACCGTCATCACACGCGAGTACCCGGCCGACTGGAAACCGGGCGACGAGCCGTACTACCCCATCAACGACGAGAAGAACACCAAGCTCTACATGGAGTATCGCGACCTGGCAGCCCAGGAGGGCTCGGTCGTGTTCGCGGGGCGCTTGGGCGGCTACAAGTACTACGACATGGATAAGGCAATTGCTGCGGCGTTCGACCTGGTCGAAGCCGAGTTGGGAGTGATCCTGTAGATGAAGGGCATCATCCTCGCCGGCGGCAGCGGCACGCGGCTGTACCCGCTCACGACCGTCACGTCCAAGCAGCTGCTGCCGGTCTACGACAAGCCGATGATCTACTACCCGATGTCGGTGCTCATGATGGCCGGCATCCGCGACATCCTGGTGATATCGACGCCGGTCGACCTGCCCAACTTCGAGCGGCTGCTCGGGGACGGCTCGCAGTTCGGGTTGTCGCTGTCCTACGCCGAGCAGCCCTCGCCCGACGGGCTGGCCCAGGCCTTCATCATAGGCGAGGAGTTCATCGCCGGCGAGCCGTGCGCGCTCGTGCTGGGCGACAACATCTTCTACGGCAACGGCATCAAGCGCCACCTGCGCCGCGCCGTGGCCGACGCCGAGGAGCGGGGCGGGGCGACCGTGTTCGGCTACCACGTCGACGACCCCGAGCGCTTCGGCGTGGTGGAGTTCGACGAGGACTACAACGCCATATCGATCGAGGAGAAGCCCGCCAACCCCAAGAGCAGCTACGCGGTGACGGGGCTGTACTTCTACGACTCGCGCGTGTGCGACTTCGCCAAGAAGGTGAGGCCCTCGGCACGCGGGGAGCTGGAGATCACCACCCTCAACCAGATGTACCTGGAGGACCGCTCGCTCAACGTGGTCACGCTCGGGCGGGGCTTCGCGTGGCTGGACACCGGCACGATGGAGAGCCTGTTCGAGGCCAGCGAGTTCGTGCGCGTGGTGGAGCGCAGCCAGGGCATGCCCGTGAGCGTGCTGGAGGAGATCGCCTTCGAGAACGGCTGGATCGGCCGGGAGGAGATGCTGGCCGCCGCCGAGCGCTTCGGCAAGAGCGAGTACGGCGCCCACCTGCGCAAGGTGGCCGAGGGCAAGATCGTGCCGCGCAAGGAGCGTGGGTAGCGTGAGGGTCCTCGTCACCGGCGCCCGCGGCCAGCTCGGCAACGAGCTGCGGCGCTGCCTGGAGTCGGGGCGCTCCGAGATCGGGCCGGTGCCGGCCTGCTACGCGGGCGCCGACGTCGACTACGTCGACTACGGCGAGCTCGACATATCCGACGCGGCCGCCGTCGATGCGTGGTTCGCTGAGAGGGGCCCCTACGACCTGGTGGTCAACTGCGCGGCCATTACCAACGTGGATGGCTGCGAATCCGACGAGGAGGGCGCCTACCGTGTGAACGCGACCGGCGCCGAGAACATGGCGCGCGCCGCCGCGGCCTGCGGGGGCAAGGTCGTGCACGTCTCGACCGACTACGTGTTCCCGGGCACCGATCCCGAGCCGCGCCACGAGGACGATCCGGTGGGGCCCATCTCGGCCTACGGCCGCACGAAGCTGGCCGGCGAGAAGCTCGTCATGGCCGCCTGCCCGCGCTCCTTCGTCGTGCGCACGGCGTGGCTCTACGGCTACGTGGGGAAGAACTTCGTGAAGACGATGCTGCGCCTGGCCCGCGAGCACGGCAGGATATCGGTCGTGGCCGACCAGCTGGGCAACCCCACGAGCGCCAACGACCTGGCCCACGAGATCCTGGCCATCGCCGCCACCGAGGACTACGGCATCTACCACTGCACCAACGACGGCACGTGCAGCTGGTTCGACTTCGCGAGCGCAGCGGTGGACCTCGCGGGCGTGCCCTGCGAGAAGGAGCCGCTCACGAGCGCCGAGTACAAGGAGCGCTTCCCGAACTCGGCTGACAGGCCGGCCTACTCGAGCCTGGACAACGCCCACCTGCGCGCCACCGTCGGCGACGACATGCGCCCCTGGCGCGAGGCGCTGGCCACCTACATGGACAACCTAGAGGAGCTGGGAGACTAGCATGACCGAGTTCAACCCGAGCAACATCATCGTGACCGGCGGGGCCGGCTTCATCGGCAGCAACTTCGCGCACTGGGTGGCCGACAACAAGCCCGGCGTGCACGTGACCGTGCTCGACGCGCTCACCTACGCGGGCAACCGCGAGAACCTCGACGGCATCCCGGAGGGCCGCATGACCTTCGTGCACGGCGACATCTGCGACGCGGACCTGGTGGACCGCCTGTTCTCCGAGGCCGACGCGTGCGTGCACTTCGCCGCCGAGTCGCACAACGACAACTCCATCGCCGACCCGGCGCCGTTCGTGCGCACCAACGTCGAGGGCACCTTCACGCTGCTCGAGGCGGCGCGCAGGCACGGGACGCGCTTCCACCACATCTCGACCGACGAGGTGTACGGCGACCTGGCGCTGGACGACCCGGCGCGCTTCACCAAGGCCGCGAGCGACCTGCTCGTGCGCGCCTGGCACCGCACCTACGGCGTGGCCGCCACGATAAGCAACTGCTCGAACAACTACGGGCCGCGCCAGCACGTCGAGAAGTTCATCCCCCGCCAGATCACGAACGTCCTCAGCGGCATCCGCCCGAAGCTCTACGGCGACGGCCTCAACGTCCGCGACTGGATCCACACCGAGGACCACTCCTCGGCCGTGTGGGCGATACTCGAGCGCGGCCGCATCGGCGAGACGTACCTGATCGGCGCCGACGGCGAGCGCAACAACATCGACGTGCTGCGCGCGATACTCGAGGAGATGGGGCAGGGCCCCGACGACTTCGACTGGGTGCGCGACCGTCCCGGCCACGACCGCCGCTACGCCATCGACTCGACGAAGCTGCGCCGCGAGCTGGGCTGGCGGCCGGCGCGCACCGACTTCGCGGAGGGCCTGCGCGACACGATAGCGTGGTAC
This sequence comes from uncultured Coriobacteriaceae bacterium, assembly GCA_902764575.1. Taxonomy (GTDB): domain Bacteria; phylum Actinomycetota; class Coriobacteriia; order Coriobacteriales; family Eggerthellaceae; genus UBA9715. Next base: position 664 of record CACWWI010000133.1, on the reverse strand, counting down.
CGGGACAACCCGGGCTGGTGGCAGGGCGCCAAGGAGGCGACCGAGGCCAAGTACGCCGCGCAGGGGCAGTAGAGATGAGTCGGTTCCCCAGGGGATGCGACTCATCCAAGGAGGACGCAATGCGAGAAAGCATCACATCGGGCAACTTCACGTTCACGCCCACGTCCATCGAGGGCCTCGTGATCGTCGACGTCAAGTCGTACGGCGACGAGCGCGGGTACTTCGTCGAGACCTACAAGCGTCCCGACTTCGAGGCGGGCGGCATAACGTGCGACTTCGTGCAGGACAATCAGTCCTCTTCGGGCAAGGGCGTGCTGCGGGGTCTGCACTTCCAGATAGAGCACCCGCAGGCCAAGCTCGTTCGCGTCATCAGGGGCGAGGTGTTCGACGTGGCCGTCGACCTGCGCGAAGGAAGCCCCACTTACGGCAAGTGGGAGGGCGCAGTGTTGTCCGCCAAGAACCACCGCCAGTTCTTCATTCCGCGAGGGTTCGCCCACGGCTTCCTGGTGTTGTCCGACGGTGCGGAGTTCTGCTACAAGTGCGACGACGTGTACCATCCTGGCGACGAAGGCGGCATCATGTGGGACGACCCCGCCATCGGCATCGAATGGCCGCCCCTCCAGGGCGACGAGGCCTTCGACCCCTCCAAGGTGATCTTGAGCGA
>CACWWI010000132.1 GCA_902764575.1 uncultured Coriobacteriaceae bacterium | reverse complement strand
GCGCGTCATGCCAAGCTGGAACATTCACACCGCCCACGTGGAACGGCTGCTCTCGCAGCGGACTCCTGACGAGCTGGGCATCGAGGACGTCAACGCGTTCCTCTTCGGCAACTACGTTCCCGACATCCACCTGGGCTTTATGGTGCCCGACACGACGTACCGCATCGATTACTGCGTCACCCATCTCGCTCGGCCTTCCATGATTCCCTTGCCCGACGCCGACCGCTTCTGGGACGACTGCGTAGCCCGCCGCCGTCCGAAAGACGCGATCGGGGCATCGCTTGCGCTGGGGGCTTGGGCTCATCTGTTCGCAGACCGGGCGTACAACGCGGCCTTCAGGAAGTTCTGCGCCACTCATGACGTACCCGAGGGGGAGGAGCTGCGCTTACGCAAGCAGGCCGATTTCGACCGGTTCGGGCATGCGTTGCCCATAACGAGCCGCGTGGAGGTAGCGTCGGAGCTGCTGGAGGCGGCACGTCGCTTCCGCCCATACGAGATACACGAGGCCGATGTCGTAAAGGCGGTGGCCGTGGCGAACGGCATCGTCGACCAGGCCGCCGCGCCGCAGGACGGGGAGGCCTACCAGCTGCTGGACCGTGATTGGATGTCGGGCACGTTCGATGCCTGCGACGGGCACATGACGCGATGGCTCGAAGCGTGGAGATGCCTCGAGGCGCAGGGCGGGGCCGTGATGGCCGCGGACGTGCGCGCAGAAGCGGGGCTCGACGACGGTTGCGCCGCAGGGGAGGCGGCCTCATGATAGCCGCTTACTACTTCATAGCGCTCATGTTGGCGCTCGTGCTGATGATCGTGTACCTGTTCTCGTACCACAAGCACTTCGACATGCGCATCACGCTGCTTTTCGTGTTGGTGCCCGTGTCGAATTTGGGAAACGTATTGCTGGAGAACGCCCAATCGCTCGAGGCGGCGCTCGTTGCCAACAAGGTCGTCTACATCGGCGCATGCTACCTGCAGCTCATTTTGATGCTTGCCGTGTTCAGCCTGTGCCGCATCAAGTTGAACCGGTGGATTCGGACGGGGCTCGTGCTGCTGAGCACGTTAGTGTACCTGTCGTCGCTCACGATGGGCTACTCGCCGCTGTTCTACGAGGAGGTCTCGTTCAGCCGCGCGGGCGATACGATTGCGTTCGACAAGAAGTACGGCCCCATGCACACCGTGTTCATCGCGATGGTCGTCGTGTACTTCCTGATGAGCATCACGGCCATCGTGTACAGCTACTTCAGGAAGAGACAGGTGCCGCGCACGACCATCTACCTGCTGTTCCTGACCGAGCTCGTGGCCTTCGTCGGCTTCTTCGGCGGCCGCGCGTTCGGCTCGGTTGAGCTGCTTCCCGCTGCGTACGATTTCGGGCTCATCGTGTACCTCGTCATCGTGTATAGGCTGAGCTTGTACGACGTCACCGACGCGGCCATCGACTCGCTCGTGCAGACGGGCGCGACCGGCTTCGCCTCGTTCGATTTCAGGTACAACTACCTGGGCAGCAACCAAACCGCGAAGGACGTGTTCCCCGAGCTGAACAACCTGACGGTAGACCGGCCGATCATGGGCAACGAGTTCATGGAGGCAACCGTGTTGAAGTGGCTGCAGGCCTTCGAGGCCGATCAGTCGCACAGCGAGTTCCTCTACGAGAAGGGCGAAAGCACCTACCAGATTGACGTGCAGTACCTGTACGGCGGCAGGCGCAAACGCGGCTACCAGCTGTTCATAACCGACGACACCAAGGACCAGCGCTACATCAAGCTGCTCAACTCGTTCAACACCGAGCTGCAAGCCGAGGTGGACAAGAAGACGGCGCACATCGTGGAGATGCACGACAACCTGATCTTGAGCATGGCGACGATGGTCGAGAGCCGCGACAACTCCACGGGTGGCCACATCCGCCGCACGAGCGAGGGCGTGCGCCTGCTCATAGCCCAAATGCGGACCGAAGGCGCCAACGACTTCAGCGACAAGTTCTGCCACGACATCGTGAAGGCGGCGCCCATGCACGATCTGGGCAAGATCGCCGTCGACGACGCCATCCTGCGCAAGCCAGGCCGCTTCACGCCCGAGGAATACGAGGAGATGAAGCGGCACGCCGCCGAAGGCGCGCGCATCGTGCACGAGATCTTGGAGGGGACCGACGACGTGGAATTCCAGCGCGTCGCCGAGAACGTGGCTCACTACCACCACGAGCGGTGGGATGGTTCGGGGTATCCCGAGGGGCTCGCTGGCGAGGAGATTCCCCTCGAGGCGCGCATCATGGCCATTGCGGACGTGTACGACGCGCTCGTGAGCAAGCGCGTGTACAAGGAGGCTATGCCGTTCGAAAAGGCCGATTCCATCATCATGGAGGGGATGGGCACCCAGTTCGACAAGAGCCTCGAGCCGTACTACGTGAGCGCGCGGCCAAAGCTCGAGCGATATTATCGGGAACTGGGATGATTGTAGGGTAGAATACAAGCGAAGAGGTCTGCATTTTTCGCTACGCTAGGCCGTCTGAGAAAGGGTCGTGTTGGGCAAGTCGGGAAAAGCCATCCAGGTTATCGTGCTCGTCGCGATTCTGCTCGGCGCGAATGCCTTCCTGGGCTATTCTCTCGCTCAGGAGTCGGAGCGCGCCATGGCAGAGCAGGCGCAAGGCCGGATGCTCGATCTTGCCAGTTCCGCCGCGGCTCTCCTCGATGGCGATGTTTTGGGCGCGTTCACAGCCGAGGACCAAGGATCCCCCGAGTACCAGCGAGCCAAGGATACTTTGAGCGCCTTCCAGGAGAACACGGATGTCAAGTTCGTCTACTGCATGCGCAAGGTCGGCGATCAGAGCTTCGAGTTCACGATTGACCCGGCCCCCGATAACCCAGCCGCGTTCGGTGAGGCGGTGAACTATACCGAGGCTCTGGGAAAGGCGGGCGATGGCACGCCCTCGGTCGACCTCGTTGCGTACGAAGACCGTTGGGGCCGCTTTTACAGCGCCTATTGTCCCGTGCGCGACTCGAAGGGCAACGTGGTGAGCGTGGTTGGCGTCGACCTCGAGGCGGCTTGGTTCGAGGGCCATATGGCCTCTATCAACCGTATGATCATCATCAATGGATTTGCCTCGCTCATCTTGGCGATCATCGCGGTGCTCGTCGCAACGCGTATGTCACGTGCCGAAACCGAGCACGTCGAGAGCTTGAAGAACGCGAACCTCTACGATACGCTCACCGGGTTGCCGAACATGGGCCATTTCCTCGAGCATGCCGACGAGCGGTTCAACGAGTTGGTTGCCAGAGGCAAAGATCCTGCGATGCTCTACGTGAACCTGGTGGGGATGAAGTTCTTCAACCAGAAATTCGGCTTTGCCGCCGGAAGCGACTTGATCGAGAGTTTTGCGAAGCTCATCGCGGAGCGATTCGGGCAAGAGCATTGCAGCCGGTTCGGGCAGGACCATTTCGTGGCGATGACGGATGCCGAGGGCCTCGATGCGCGGCTCGACGCGTTCATCGAGGACTGCGCGAGCGTCAACAACGGAAACAACGTCCCCGTCCGCATAGGCGTTTACCTGAATTCGTTCGGCCCCGAAGTGGATGCGAGTGTGGCCTGCGATCGCGCGAAGATGGCGAGCGAGACGGACAAGGCGGGATATCGTTCGAGTTACAACTATTTCAGCGAGGAGCTGATGGCGACCATCGAGCAGCGCCAATACATCATCGACAACTTCGATCGGGCTCTGGACGAGGAATGGATTGAGGTGTACTACCAGCCTATCGTGCGCACGTCGACCGGCAAGGTGTGCGACGAGGAGGCGCTCGCGCGCTGGATCGACCCCGACCGCGGGATGCTCCAGCCCACCGAGTTCGTGCCGGTGCTCGAGCATGCCAAGCTCGTGTACAAGCTCGACCTATACGTGCTCGAGCATATGCTGGAAAAGATGCAGCGCATGGCGGATGAGGGGCTGTATGTCGTTGCCTCATCGGTCAACCTCTCGCGCTCGGACTTCGAGGTGTGCGACATTGTGGAGGAGATCCGCTCGCGCGTGGACGCGTCGGCCATCGGGCGCGACAAGGTGAACGTCGAGATTACCGAGTCGGCCCTGGGCAGCGACTTCGACTTCATGAAAGAGCAGATCGGCCGGTTCCACGACCTGGGCTTCCAGGTGTGGATGGACGACTTCGGCAGCGAGTACTCGTCACTCGACTACCTGCAGAGCCTGCAGTTCGACCTCATGAAGCTCGACATGCGCTTCATGCAGCAGTTCGACAACGGCGATCGGAGCAAGATCATCCTGACCGAGCTGGTGAAGATGGCCCTGGCGCTGGGCATCGAGACGGTTGCGGAAGGCGTGGAGACCCAGGAGCAGGTGGATTTCCTGCGCAGGGTGGGCTGCACCAAGATGCAGGGCTTCTACTTCACCAAGCCCAACTCCTTCGCGACGATCCTGGAACGTTACGAGACGGGCACGGCCATCGGCATGGAGAACCCCATCGAGTCGGACTACTACACGGCCCTCGGCAGGGCGAACCTGTACGACCTGTCATCGATCACGCGCGATGACGAAGACGGGTTGGGCGAGTACTTCGACACGATACCCATGGCTGTGGTGGAGTGCTACGACGAGGGATTCTCGGTCCTTCGCTGCAACAAGCCGTACTACCGATTCATCGACAAGGTCATCGGAGACGACCGCATCGGAGTAGTGCTTCCGTTCGCCCAAGTGGATGCGGATGGCAACAGCGCGTTTGCGCATGCGATTCGTGAGTGCAGCCAGAAGGGCGGACGCATGACCATCGACGAGGTCATGCCCGACGGCTCGACCGTGCATGCGTTCGTGCGCCATATCGCCAACAACCCTGTGACCGGCGCATCGGCGCTCGCTGTCGCCGTGCTCGCGATCATGAAGGACTAGCCGCGCCCTCGCCCCGTTCGCAGCAGGCATCGCCATCGCATCTGTTTACTGCTCGTGACGAATCATGGTTCGTGCATGGGGTAATATGACGTTCTGACTATGAATTGGGAAACAAGACAGATGCTCGTCGGAATCGATGTTGGTTCGACTACGGTGAAGGGCGCCGTGGTCGACCCTGCTACGCACGAGATCGTGTGCGCTACCTACCAGCGGCATTATGCGCATCAGCTGGAAACCGCCCAAGACGTGGTTGCGCAGTTGCAGCGCACGGTTGGCGATGCTCCCGTCGCCATCGCCGTGACGGGTTCGGGCGGCAAGGATCTGGCCGACGCGCTCGGCGCGCCGTACGTGCAGGAGGTCGTTGCGAACTCCATTGCCGTGGCGACGCACTACCCACGTGCCCGCGTGGCCATCGAGCTGGGCGGACAGGACGCGAAGATGATCTTTTTCGAGCCGGGCCGTGAGGCGGGCTCGCTCAAGGTGTCCGACATGCGCATGAACGGTTCGTGCGCGGGTGGTACGGGCGCGTTCCTCGACGAGATAGCCACGCTGCTGAAGGTTCCCGTCGAGGAGCTGGATGCCATCGCCTCCAAGGGCAGCACGCTCTACAGCATTTCGGGGCGTTGCGGCGTGTTCGCGAAGACTGATATCCAACCGCTCATCAACCAGGGGGCGGCCAAGGAGGACATCGCGCTCTCGACGTTCCACGCCGTTGCCAAGCAGACGCTCGGCGGCTTGGCGCAGGGCCTCGACGTCATCCCCCCCGTCATCTTCGAAGGCGGCCCGCTCACGTTCAATCCTACGCTCGTGCGCGTGTTCCAGGAGCGCTTGGGGCTTGCCGACGTCGATGCAATCGTGCCCGACCAGCCCGAGATCATCGTCGCGCGCGGCGCGGCCCTCTCGCTCCAGAAGATGTCGGGTGCGGCCGAGTGGGACGCAAAACCGACAACGCTGGGCGCTGTCCGCGCGACCATCGCGGAAGCAGTCGATGAGCTGCGCGTGAAGCCGAGTGGGGGAAAGCCGTTCTTCTCCTCCACCGAGGAGCTGGCCGCTTTCCGGGAGCGTCACGCCCTGCAGCCGTTGCCCGCGGGCCCGGC
>CACWWI010000131.1 GCA_902764575.1 uncultured Coriobacteriaceae bacterium | reverse complement strand
GCTTAAGAGCGGAGGGAACAGGAACATACAGGAATCGCGTACATGATGAGCCCGAAATGATCAGATGCAATAATATTTGGTAAGGAAATAGGTACGATCCCAATCCAGGACTTTCCTCTCGGCTTCCTTCTCCGGATGGATGTCGAACTCGTCGAAGACCATCACCCGCTTGTCCTCCAGGTCGTACTGCGGCCACTCATGCGCCTTGCCGTCGGGAGAAATGTCGGCGGCAAGGGACGGGTCGCCGGTCTTGGCGAACTGGACCCACATCTTTCGCATGGTCTTGCAGAAGGTCTCGTCAAGCGCCCTTCCGGTGACGAGGGTTTCCTCCGGATGATTGAACACGACCGAAAGCTCGATACCGTGTCCGCTGCGGATTAAAGGTGTGCCGGATTCCGGCGTGAAGAAATAGGTGTAGTTTCTCCCGCCCGCTTTTGTCTGGTTCTCCGACATCCTAAACAGCGGCGCGATAAACACGATTTGGTCAAACAGACGGCTGTCGCAGGTGTATTCAGGGCTCACGTCCTTCGCGTCTTTGCAGTAGCTCTCCACCAGCGCCTTCTCTTCCGCCGTCAGCTGGGCCAGTTTCCGCGCCTTGCGGTCATCGGCGAACGCATTGTAGCCATCCAGCCCAAAACCCCACACGAAATAACCCATTTCGTCCTTGTTGCAGCCCTGGAGAAAGTCCACGTTCTTCGCAGCCCCATCCGCGTAAGCCGCATAGGGATCCAGGGGCAAGATTCTCCCGTCCCGTTCCGCCCATACGCGCAGGTTGAGTGCGATCCCGGCCTCATACACGAGCTTTTCCACATCAATTTCTTGCAGCTCGGCTACGGTCTTGCAGCCGACGGCCTCCATCACCTCATTCGTGCAGGCGATGGATTCCTCCGTGGACCGTGTGAAGACGGGAGAGCCGCTCTCGGCAATGATGCGCCGGAAATATTTTTGGGAACCATCGATAAGCGGAAGCAATGTCACGCTTGCGCCTCCGGCGGATTCGCCGAAGACCGTCACGCGGTCGGGATCGCCTCCGAAAAAGGCGATGTTCTCATGGACCCACTTCAATGCCATCACCTGGTCTAGCAGCCCCAGATTCTGGGCATCCGGATAGTCCTTGCCGTCCGGAAGATGGGACAGATGGAAGAAGCCGAAGACGCCCAGGCGGTACTCGACGGAAACCAGGATGACATCCGGGTTCTCCTTGACGAAACTGCTGCCCTCCTCGCGCGGTTCAGCCGTCGAGCCGATTTCAAAAGCACCGCCGTGGATCCATACCATGACAGGCTTCTTCTCCGCGCCCGCGTTCTCCGCCTTCCATACGTTCAGATACAGGCACTCCTCGCTCTGCGGGTAGAGGGAACCCATCTGCATGACGCTTCCCCCCTGGCGAGGTGCTTTTCCAATGTAATACGCCTCGTACACGCCGTCATCCGGAACGCAGTCCACCGGTGCTTTCCAGCGGTATTCCCCAACTGGTTGTTTCCCGACAAAGGGAATGCCCCTGTAGGCAATGACATTCTCGTCCGTCTTTTTACCGACAAAGGTGCCGTTGACGCACTTGACGGCCAGCGTCCTGTCATACTTTCCGTCGGTGATCTTTTTGTTCTCGCCGTACAGCGCCTCCATCTGCTTCTGCGCATCTTCGAGTCCGAGCATCTTGGTCTCCTTTCATTCCCGGCCGTTCCCCTATTTGAAACGAGATGGCCCTACGCCTCGTAGGCCACCTCACCGTCCACGATAGTCGCCACGACCTTCGCATCCGCGACCTTATCGATGTCGTCGTGCAGGAAGTCGCAGTCGCACACCGTCATGTTGGCGAGCTTGCCGAACTCGATAGAGCCCATGCGGTGCTCCTGGCGCCATTGGCGGGCGACGTTTATGGTCAGGGCTCGCAGCGACTGCTCGCGGTCGATCGCTTCCCGGATGTTGCACCCCTCGTGTTCGCCGAAGCCGTAGACGGCAGGGTATGTGCGCTTCTCCGCCATGTAGAAGCTGTGCGGCACGCTCATCATCGGGGACACCGGGAAGTCCGAGTGGAAGACCGCGTTTGCTCCCGCATCGTAGAACGACTTGATGGGGTAAGCCCGGTCCACCAGCTCCTGACCGACGTAAGCGACTTCCATCGCGTAGCCGCCGGGCTCCTTGCCCGTCCAGAGAGGGGCCACCGCTGGCACGGTGCCGGTCTGCGCCATGCGGCGGATGTCCTCGTCGGTGACGAACTCCAGATGTGCCATGATGTTGCGCTGGTCCAGATCGCCGGTGACCTTCTCGGCATCCTGTATGCAATCCAGCATAAAATGGACCGCGCCGTCGCCGACGGTGTGCACGTGGACGGACATGCCCTCCGCATCCGCAGCCACGATGAACTCCACCAGCTTGTCGTGGTCGTTGAAGCGCTCCAAGCCGTGATAGCCCGGCTTGTCAAGGTAGTCCTGAAGCTGCCAGGCCGTGTGCGCCTCGACGACGCCGTCTAGGAACGTCTTGATACCGACGACATGGAAGTACTCGCCGCTGTACCTCGCGCGATCCGCCGCGATGCGAGCGACCTCGCCTGTTGGGTCGTCGGCGTTCTCGGGAACCTTCAGGTAGGCATAGGTGCGCATCTTCAGCTTGCCTTCCTGTTCCAGCTCGTAATACGCCTGCGTGGTCCCCGGGTAGGCAATCTCCACACCGGCGTCGGCAACGGCGGTGTAGCCGTTCTTAAGGGCGATGTCTTGCCAGACCAGCAAGTACTTCTTGGCGTTCTCGATCGTCTTGGGCAACTTGGGCACGATCTCGAACACGGGACCCTCGCAGATGTAGCCGTCCGGCTCGCCGTCCTCGTCGACGTGCACCTCGTCGGGGCCGAGCTTCTGCGCGTATTCCCTGTCGATGCCCGCCCATGCAAGCGCCTTCGTGTTGAGCAGCATCGAGTGCCCGTCGCCGGTGTTCATGATAAGCGGCTTGTCCGGGCAGATTTCGTCGAGGTACGCCTTGGTCACCTTCTGCTTGTCCTCGGTCCACCCGGCGGCAAGGTATACCTCGCGATCCGGGTTCTCCTCGATGAACTCCTTCATGATCTCGCGGTATTTTTCGTAATCGGTGCTGTAGCCGGCCCGCGTGAGGTCTGCCTGCCCGATGGCGCGATCGCCTGCCAGGTAGCCGTGGGTGTGGGCCTCCAGGAAGCCGGGATATATGTAGTTGTCGCCGTAGTCGAGCACCCGCGCGCCTTCGCCGGCAAGCTCTTTCGCTTTCTCGGCATCACCGATAAAGGCGAACACGCCGTCTCTGACCAGCGCTGCCTCGGCGGTCGGCCTCCTCTCGTCCATGGTGATGATGTTGCCTATGACAAGCGTTTCTTTGAGACTTTCCACTCGATGGCATCCTTTCCCTCGAAAGCCTGCTTTCTTTCTGCTCCTCTCGGCGTAACGTCTTCGCAAGAGGGTTGTCGCCGTCAGTTCATCTTCTTGCCGCCGAAGTACACTTCCGCCGGCTTGTTGTGGCTGAACCCGTGTTTCTCCGCCGTGAGCAGGTCGTTGTCGAACACCAGGAAGTCGGCGTCCTTGCCCGCCTCGATGGAGCCCTTCTTGTCTTCTACGCCGAGCTGGATGGCACCGTTTATGGTATAGCCCTGAAGCATCTCCTCAATGCTCATCTTCTCCTCCGCGGGAGGGTACTCCGCGTCAAACTTAGCGAACGCGAGAGACCTGGTCTTCTCGTTGGCCCAGCGGGTCATGCCGATCTCCATGCCCAGGTATGGGTTCCAAGTCGTGAAGTCTTCGTAGAACACCTCGTCGCTCGACCAGGTGACGAGTGCGCCGGAGTCCCACAGCGTCTTGCAGCGCACTGCTTGTACGCGCGCTCCCCAATGATTGGGGCGTTCAACGCAGGGTCGCTGCTGTGCCACCAGGGCGTGAAGTTGGCGATGACGCCGAGCTCGGCAAAGCGCGGCAGGTCCGCATCGTCCTGGATTTCCAGGTGCGCGCAGGTCACCTTTACGTGGAAGGCGTCGCCTAGTTCCTTGCGGGCCAGCTCCACGGCGTCGAGCACCACGCGCGAGGCTCGCTCGCCCACGCAGTGCGTGTGCAGGTCGAATCCCATCTCGTTGAGCTTCACGATGATCTCTGAGAGCTCGGGGGCCTCGAAGGCCGTGTAGCCCAATTTACCGGTGTCGACATAGGGCGTCACCAGCGCCGCGGTCTCGATCTTCATGGTGCCGTCCATGAAGATCTTGAGGGTGTGCACCTTCAGGTGCTCGGTGTCGAACTCGCGGTGGAAGCGCTCGAGCTCGGCCAGGGCTTCGCTCTTCTTCGCGGGGATGCTCAACACATAGCAGCCGTCGATGTAGATAGGCAGCTTCCCCTGCCTGTCGTACTCGCGCAGGCGGGCATAAACTTTCTCGTGGATGTGGTTGTGCATAGGCCAGCCGGCGTCGAAGACGGCGCTCACGCCGGTGTCCTTGCAGTAGCCGATCCAGCGGTCGAGGGCAGCGTCTATCTGCTCGTCGGTGATGTTCACCAGGCTATCAAATACGAACACCCAGCTCGCCGACTCGAACGAGTTGCCGGTAAGATGGCCGTCCTTACGCACGTAGTAGGCCAGCCCCGGCACAGGGTCGGGCGTGTCGTCGGTGATGCCATGCAATTCGTAGACCTTGGAGTTGGCCCAGTTGCTGTGTATCTCGTCTTCAAGGAGCACAAGTTCGGCATCCGGGCAGATCGCGTCGAGCTCTGCCATGAAGATGTCCTCGCCGTGCAGGTACTTGCGTTCTATCAGGAACCGGTAGCGCTTTTGACCGGGGTGCTCCTTTATGTAGCTCTCCATGAAATCGAGGGCGGCTTGCTTGCCGTCTGGCTCGAAGCGCAGGCCCAGCTCGGCGTACTCGAAGCCGACGCCCGTGGTCACGTGCACGTGGCTGTCGACGATGCCGGGCATGATGAATCTGCCGCCGAGGTCGCGCACCTCGCCCTCGAAGCCCTCAAGGCCCGCCTCGTCGCCCGCGTAGGCGAACTTGCCGTTCTTCACCACGAGGGCGGTTGCGAGCGGATGCTCTTTGTCCGCCGTATAGATCTTCGCGTTCTTGACGATCAAGTCTGCTTTCATGTCCGCTCTCCTTACTCTCGAACTGTAGCAGTACTTGTTTAGAAAGTAGGTGCGCACCCGGCCGAGGATGTCCTGATTGGATTCCTTCTCGGGATGGATGCCTAACGCATTCAAGGGCTCCCCATGGCGAGCTGCTGGTTGTCGAACACGGCCATAAGCTCCACAGCATGCCCTCTATTGTGCAAGAAGCTCCTTAGCGGTCAACGCCCTGAAATGCAGTGCAGCATGCTGGAGGATGCATCCTGCACTTTTCTCGTAGCGATTTTAGCAGACCTCTCCCACTTCATATAACGTGTGGGGTCGCCGGAACGCTGAAGGGACGGTCAAAACAGCCGCTTCTGCCGAACCGTACAAACACTGCGAGGGGGGGGAATCGAAAACGGCGATTTCGAGCAATCGGGGGGGGGGAATTCGGGGGGAATGCTAGAGAATACATGCTTGCACGTGCCGATAAGAGGCGATAGCAAAATTGGGGTTTAACTGGGATTTTGGTTTGACAGACGGAAGAAAAGAGGCGTCCCGATACGAAAGACACGTGCTCATAAAACGGAGGTCGTCGGTTCGAATCCGGCCCCCGCGACCACCTAAACCAAGTCTTCGGGTGACGAAAGAGCCGATCCCCGTCATTCGCCCAACAGTCGCAGGGCGCTTGCACGTATGAGCTCATGGGCCGATGCGTATGCGAAGTCGATACCCGCTTCGGTCATGGCGGCGCTCTGTACATCGGTGACCACGGTGTAGGGATAGATGCCGAACATCATCGGGAAGAAGGTGTAGATGAAGTCGCGTCGCGCCTTCTCGTCCATGTCGGGGAAGAATCGCGCCAAGCAGCGCCCTACGAGTTCGAGTGAGCGGCCGTACTCGCGCTTGAACGCCACCAGCGGTTCATGGCGTACGCTCCCCTCTAGTTCCACAGCTCGTACTCGCGTTGCAGCAGGGCGAGGAATATCTCCTCTTTGGTCTTGAAGTAGTTATACACGCTGGCCCGCGTGAACGTGGTGCGCTCGGCGATCATTCCCACGGTGATGTCCTTGAACGGCACCTCACGGTACAGCTCCTCGCATGCATCGATTATTTCTGCCCGCCGTGCGGCGGTAAGCTCAGGCGATCCCTTGGGCATGCCGTTACCTCCATCGTATCTGGTAAACGGTCAGGACATATATTGACATGGTGTCAGTATAACGCTATCATACGTTCTGACAACATGTCAGTTTTAATTCGCTTTTGGAAAAAGTCATAGATTAGGCAAACTCATGGCCATACGAGACAAAGAGGGAAAGCGCGTTCCGAACAGGAGGCAGTTTAGGCAGTTTCTGACGGCTGCCATGATTTCAGGAGGCATGATGACGTTATCGGGCTGTACCTGGACACCTCGCAATTCGGCAGCAGGGCAAAACGGCGGCTCGGCTTCGTCGTCGCAAGCGAGCGTGGACGTTCCGTCGTCCAGCGCGTCAACGGGAGGTCTGCCCCTCGTCGCCTTCTTCTCGTGGAGCGGCAACACCCGCTCGATTGCCCGAGAGGTCGCGTCGCAGCTCGGCGTGGAGGCAATTGAGCTCGTGTGCGAACGGCCCTACTCGACCGATTACAACACCTGCCTTGACGAGGCGCAGCGCGATCAGAACCAGCAGGCGCGCCCGGCGCTTGCCACGCACGTTGACGATATGGGCCGCTACGGCACGGTGTATTTGGGCTACCCGAATTGGTGGGCTTCCATTCCTATGCCCATAGCGACGTTCCTCGAGTCGTATGATTTCTCTGGCAAGGAAATCAGGCCGTTTTGCAGCAACGGAGGCGGCGGGCTTGGTCAGAGCGTCACGGCCATATCGAAACTCGCGCCCACCGCACACGTTGGCCAGGGCCTTTCCATCTACTACTCAGGCGGGGCGGACATGCCCCAGCAGGTTGCCGATTGGCTTGCGGGCTAGCAGGCCCGTGCAGAATGAGCGCATCAAAGAAAGGACGGAACATGGAGAAGCACTACGGCGATATCACAAGGCGACAGCTTCTCGGCGCAATGGCCGCGATGGGGGCCGCAACTGTGGGGGCAGGCCTGCTTGGCGGATGCTCGTCTTCACGTAACAGCAGCGCTTCGCAATCGAGCGCGTCGTCCACAACGCAAAGCGAATCTGCTTCAGGAACGGCGAGCACGTCGACATCTGCAACGTCATCCTCCTCCTCGGCTGCAGCGGGGGCGTCATCGACGCAAGCGGTGAATGGGGCGCTTGTGGTCGTGTTCTCGTGGTCGGGCAACACCCTCGCCGTTGCCGATTGCGTGGCCGAGAGCCTGCAAGCTGGCTTGTTCCGCATCGAGCCAGCTACGCCCTATACGACCGATTACGACGCGATGCTCAAGATTGCGCAGGATGAGCAGGCGGCGAACACGTTGCCCGCGATTGCGGCCAACGTGCAGGGCTGGGATGGCTATTCAACCATCTATCTGGGCTTCCCCACCTGGTGGGGCCATCTGCCCCAGATCGTGAAAAGCTTCCTCGCCGAACACGACTGTTCGGGCAAGGTGGTGTACCCCTTCAACACGCACGGGGGAAGCGGCTTCGCGAGCTGCCTTTCCGACCTTTCCGCCGCATGTCCGGGGGCAGATATACGCGAAGGGCTCTCCCTCCTGGGTGACGAGGCGCAAACGAGCACCGCGAAAATCAATGCATGGGTTTCAACGACGGTTTAGCAGCGGAAAGCTTGGCACATGAGGGGTAGAACTGCGATAAAGGTTGCGCTGGACATCGCCATGGCCGCAGTGCTTGTGGCGGTCATGGCGACGGCGCTTGTGCAGGAAGCCCCGCATGAATGGCTAGGCATCGGCCTGTTCGTGCTTATGGCAACGCACGTCGTGTTCAACCGCAAGTGGTTCGTTGCCGTCTTCCGCGGGCGTCGGGACGCGTTGCGTGTAGTGCAGATCATCGTGATCGTCGGGCTCGTGGCATGCGTTATCGGGCAAGTTGCGAGTAGCCTCGTGCTCTCGAAGCACGCATTCGGCTTTCTTCCCGCATTGCCCGGGGCAGGTTGGGCGCGGCGCGTTCATATGCTGTGCTCGTATTGGGCGTTCGTGTTCGCGTTTGCGCATGCGGGTATGCACATGCGCACGCCAAAGGGCATGCTGCCTTGGCAAGTATGGGCGGTTCGCATCGTATGGGCGGGTATTGCCTGTTTCGGCGTGATCTCATTCGTGCAACTCGATCTGTGGCGATACCTAGCGGGGCAGGTCCAGTTCGCTTTTGCAGATTACGGTGCCCCCCTTGCGCTGGTGGCTGCGCGCTATGCAAGCGTGGCGGTTTTAATCGCGGGCGTCTTCCATTACGTTCGCGCGGGAATTGCATCTCTCGGAAAGACGAGGTCACAAGGATGAAGTACGTAAAGCTCGGATCGAGCGAGCTGGAAGTATCGCGCATCTGCCTGGGATGCATGGGTTTTGGCGATCCTCAAGCAGGACAGCACAGCTGGACCGTTGACGAGGAGGCCACGCGCGAGATAGTGAAACGCTCCCTCGACGCAGGCATCAACTTCTTCGACACAGCCATCGCCTATCAGGGCGGCACGTCCGAGCAGTATGTGGGGCGCGCCTTGCGCGACTTCGCCCGGCGCGACGACGTGGTGGTGGCCACCAAGTTCCTACCGCGGACAGCTGACGAAATCGCTGAGGGCGTAACCGGCCAGCAGCACATAGCCAACAGCATCGACGCGAGCCTGGCGCACCTGGGCATGGACTACGTCGACCTCTACATCTATCACATGTGGGACTACAACACGCCGCTGCTCGACGTGATGGAGGGGCTTGCGAAGTTGGTGAAAGCGGGCAAGGCGCGCGCCATAGGCATCGCCAACGTGTACGCCTGGCAGCTCGAGAAGGCGAACGCGCTCGCCGAGCGCGAAGGGTTCCCGAAGTTCGTGAGCGTGCAGAACCACATGAACCTGATCTTCCGCGAGGACGAGCGCGAGCTTGCGCCGTGCTGCGCAGAGGAGGGCATCGCGCTCACGCCCTACAGCGCGCTTGCAAGCGGACGGCTTTCGCGCCGCCCCGGCGAGACGAGCAAGCGGTTGAGGGAGGATTCCTACGCCAAGTTCAAGTACGACGCCTCGTCCGATGCCGATGCGTTCGTGATCGAGCGCGTCGCCGAGGTCGCCGACGCGCATGGCGTTACCATGACTGAAGTGTCGCTCGCATGGTTGCTTACCAGGGTTGCCTCGCCTGTCGTGGGTGCGACCAAGCCGCATCACGTCGACGGTGCGGTTGCCGCTGTAGACTTAAAGCTGTCCGACGAAGAGATAGCTTACTTGGAGGAGCCCTACGTCCCCCACGCCATAGTGGGAGTGATGGCCCAGAACAAACCTGCCGACGCAGGCAAGGAGCACGTGTGGCTCGCCAATGCGAAGTACCTGAGGGAGGAAGGGCGATAGACCCTTACTTTGAATTTGAGCGATAGACGGCTTATATTCGTATGAGACTGAGTTGGAAAGGGCGGTGCCTTTTTGAAGAAGCTCATTGCATTAATCGCGCTTGTGTCGCTTCTCGTTCTCGCTGGATGCGCTCAAGGGCAGGCCTCTTCGTCTACGCGCGCTTCGGCGGAAAGCTCCAGCACCGTGGAATCGGCCCCCGTGTCGGAGGCGAGTGCAAGCTCCGCGAAAACCAGTAACTCGGTCGAAAGCCCCGCAGCTGTAGAGAACCGCACCTCGTTCATCATCGGCATCAACGGCGTGCAGCTGATGGTGGAGCCGGCCGATACCGACGCGGCGCGCGCCCTCATGGAACGGCTGCAAGCCGGGCCGGTCACGGTGAGCCTCCATGCCTACGGCGGATTCGAGCAGGTGGGCCCTCTGCCTTGGAGC
>CACWWI010000130.1 GCA_902764575.1 uncultured Coriobacteriaceae bacterium | reverse complement strand
TCGCGGTCGATGCGCGCATTCGCCTCGGCGATGGAGTTCTCGAGCGCGCCGACGGTCGTGTTGATGCCCGCAGAAAGCGACGAGAACTCGAAGGAGTCGCTATCGGGAACGCGCTGGTCGAGCTCGCCTGCCGTGATGCTTTCGAGCGCCTCGTTGGCCGAGTCGACTGCCTGGATCACGACGCGTTTCAACAGTCGCATCACCAGCAGGAAGATCGCGCCGAGCATGACTGCGAACACGAGGGCCACAAGGTACATGTACAGCGCGCGGTTCAGGAAAACCTCGCTCGAAGGCGCAATCGCGACGAACTGGTATTTTCCCGTTCCTCCGAGGCGCTCATAACTTTTCTCGATTCCATCAAGATATGAGATCTGGTACCCCGACCCCTCGTAATACTCGACTGCTTCAGTCGATGCGAAGGCGTCGTTGTAGGGCATGTTGCCTAATCCCCCGGAAATCACATCGGGAAGCGAAGCTCCTATAAGCTCCTCGTTGGTCGATGAGAAGATGACATCGTCCATCGCGAGGATGATCGTCTCCTGCGACCAGCCGGGCAAATCGCATGTTGCGATACGCCTGCGCAGAAAAGCCCCGCAGCTCATCACGTGGCAGGACGCCGCGCTCGTCCAGCGTATTCACGATGGTGTCGCGCCCCAAGACCTCCGCCACCATCGAGTTGAGGTGGTCGGACAGCGCCATGTTCATGTTGGCAAGCGACATGTATGTCACAGCCGTGTAGGCGATGCCGCTGGCTACGAGGAAGAACACGACTGTCAGGATGCCGAACCAAATCTGGAACATCGCGCGCACGCCCAGCTTGCGCGAGGCAAGGACCCACCGTCCTACCACGGCACCGATGACCAGGCAGGGCACGGCGATGATGAGCACGCCCAGGCAAACCTGCTCGAGAATGCCCACCATGTCGGTCGCGTGCGTCGCAAGGTTGGCGGGTATGTCCAAAACGGCCATGGAGTTCGCCAAGGAGATGCCGCCTAGCAGGAATGCCGAGACGAACAGGGAGCCAATTGCAGAGGCCGCCACGAACGCGCCGAAACGCGCCATGTTGTTCGGCGGAGCCTCGCCATCGGCAGAATCCTGTTCGCGAGGCGTTCTGCAAATTAAGGCGAACAACGCTCCCATGAGCAAACCGAACAGCGCGAGGAGCACGATCGAGTTCAGGGGCAAGGAGAAATACTTCTCGTAATAGTCGTAGGGCTGGAAGGTGGCGTGGACCATCTCGGCAAGCCCCGTGAGCGCGCCGATGGCACAGCCTTGCCATTTTCCGAGCAGCAGGGCGGTAAGCGCTATCGGCGCAATCAGGATGAGCACATGCGTGTCGAAAGCCGGCCAAAAGCCCAAAGGACCCGCTGCCATGGCCACCACGGACACGCACAGAACGGCGATGATCGCACGGCGCGTCGATTTGCGCTCATCGGCGAGCAGCCCCCGCCATCGTTTCGTCTTTGCTTCTTGCATCATGGTGCTATTGTCCTTGGCAATCGGAACGCCGTCAACCGCAGATAATCGCGATCAATGTATTATTGCGCACTTGTCCGGCTACGCCGCCGACTCGCCCCGCGCCGGCGTTCTGCCAGGCGAGGGCCAAGGTGAAGCCCGAGGTGATGTGCGAGCTGCTAGGCGCCTGCGTAGTTGCCGTTCTTCGTGAAGACTGCCGTCATCTGTTGGCCGTCTTGCTCGAAGGGCATGAAAAGCGCGCCGTCCTTGTAAGTGACCAGAATGGCCTGCTGGGCTGTCGGGCCCGTTTCGCTTTGCACTGTCAGATAGAATGAGCTGGCGTCTTCGGCCGCCCAGGTGAAGGGTTCCGAGGCTCCCCTGAGTTCAAGGGTGCCGGAGCCGTCGGCGTTGATAATCATGTCGCCGCCCGACCCCTTGCCCGCGAGCTCCCCGAAATTGCCACCCATGGTAGTGCCCCGCACCTCAACCGCGGCGAGCTTCCATGTGCCGACGAACTGAACAGCTGAGCTCGCTTGTGAGGCGTTGGGACTGACAGACGAGGCGGAGCCCGAATCCGAGGTGCTCGATGCTGCTGCGGAGCTTGCGGCCGATTCCGAACTTGCCGCGGAGGACGAGCCCGATCCGCCGCATGCAGCCAGCGACAGGCATGCGGCCGCGATGCAAGCGATCGCGATGCTGGCCAGAAGTACCTCACGATGCCCTTTGCCGGTCTTCATAACGCCTCCTCTCCGCCCTCCAGTTGCAGGGGTGATCTGATCGACTTTCACATTGAACTATAGTTGCAAGCTGCTTGCTCGTCGAAGCCGCTTGGGCATGGTTTTCAACCGCTTGGTCATGGAGGGGTATGCGCGTTGCGATACGCCCCAGGTGGCGCCATTCGATGGTACACTTGCTCATAGCAAATTGGGAAGTGCAACAACGAGCGCTTTCCGGAGAAGCGAAGGGAACGATATGGGTACTATTTCTGTCACGAGCAGGTCTTTAAAGGGGGCTATCGCAGCGGCGTTGGCGCTGGCGCTTGCCCTGATGATGGCGGCATGGCCTGCATACGCGTTTGCTGCCGAGAGCAGCTCTTCGGCGTCGGCTTCCTCGTCGGCGTCTTCGTCGTCGGCTAGCCAGGCGTACGAGTCGAGGGATGCAATCCCCCTCCTCGACGAGGGGATGCCCTTGATGGGCAACGACTACGTTTGGGCGGGCGCGAACCTCGTGCTGGGCGACCACTCGTTCGATAACGACCTTATCGCCGCTGGGCAGAGTGTGAGCCTTGCCAACTGCACGGTCGGGGGCAGCATCCGCGCGGCAGCGCGCGAGGTCGCCGTCAGCGATTCGATGGCGTATCAGAACATCACGCTGGCCGGTCAGGACGTTGCGGTTAAGGGCAGCATGGCCAACGCCGTTGCCCTGGTGGGCCAGTCGGTGTCGTTCAGCGGGTCGTGCAATGAGCTTTCGGCCTATGCCGAGAAGGTGTTCATCGACGGCACCGTCGATGGCGATGTGGTAGTGGGCGCAAATGAAGTCGAGATTGGCACGAACGCGCGCATCAGGGGCACGCTGCACGTGAGTGCGCCGAGCGAGCCCGTTATGCAACGGGGCGCTGAAGTGGGTAACGTCGAGTACACGAAAGCCGAGAGGGCTTCGAGCGGTGACGTCGAGAGCGCCTTTTCGGGCATGGCCGCGATGTTCAGCGTCATGGCGATCGTCATCGGCATCGTCGGCACGGTGGCCTGCGCACTGTTGGCCGAGTGGCTGTTCAGGCGTCAGACGGCCGGTGCCGCCGAGATGATCCGCAACCGCACGGGCGCGTTCATCGGGACGGGCGTCATCGCCGCCCTCGTGGCGCCGCTCGTCGTTATTCTGCTCATGGCGCTCGGAGTGACGTTGCCCGCGGCGTTCGGCATCATGTTCGCGCTGTTCGCGATGACGGCAGTGGCGGGCGGCTTCATGGGCGCCTCGGTGTTCAAGCTGGCGTTCCCGAAGCTCGGCCGCTTCGTGTGCGCGCTCATCGGCGGTGCCATCGTGGGCGTTGCCAGCGCGCTGCCCTTCGTGGGTGCCGTTGTGAGCGCTGCGGCGTTCATGTATCTGCTCGGCTACGTGCTGCAGAGCATTTTCCTGGGAATGCGCGACCCGGCACCGAAGGCCCCTGCGCCGGCAGCTGCGGCAGCTCCCCAGGGCTATCAGTACAACGGCCCCATGCCGGGAGCCCAGGCCCCCATGCCGGGCTATCCGCAGGCTGCTCCGACCCAGGCGGCTCCCGTAGCCGCGCAGCCGGCATCGGTGCAGGCTGCCCCGATGGCTACGCCGGCAGCAACGCCTGCCGTGGCGACGACCGCGGAGATCCCCCCGATGCAGGGCGCTCCGTCAGCCACGCCGGGCGAGCAGGCCATCCCGCCGACGCAGGAATAGCGATCAATCGAAAAAAGGGCCTCCTTTCGGGAGGCCCTTTTTTCGTGCCGTTCTTTTCGTCGCTCGGTTCAGCTGGCGCGTTTTCTGACGCCCACCGTCAGTGCCGCGGTAGCGAACAGGGCGATTGCTGCAAGTGGCAGCACGTGCAGGCTGTCACCGGTGTTCGCGAGCGTGTTCGCCGGCTTGCCGTTTGCGGCGCCCATGGCCCTCACAGCTGTCTGCTGCTCGTCATCCACCAGGTTGACGAGGTCGCCGTTCAAGATAACGGACAAGCCGATTCCGCCGCCTCGGGGCACGGTGTAGGCGATGTAGTAGCAGCCGTCTTCGCCTTTGACGAGCTTGACCTCGTTGCCAGCACCATCGTAGGCAGCCAACAGTTCGGATCCTTCGTCCACGCGTACCTTCAAGAGCACCCTATCGCCCTCTTTCGCAACGCTGTAGCCATGGCTCGTGGCGAGCGGTTTGCCGTTGGCGTCCGTGGCGAACAGGGTGGCGCCGCTGTCGGGCTGCGTCAGCTTCATGATGTAGAGGATGGACTTCTCGACAGACGAGGAGAAATCCGCGTTGGCGGTATTGAGGGTGTACGCGTTCTTGTCCATGGCGTTCGCTGCGGCGCGTGCCGCTGAGCCATCCGATGAGTTCGCCTGGGCGGATAGCGCCGCATCGGTGTTTGCCATCATGACGATTGAGTCGTTGAAGTTGATCTTCCACGCGGTGAGGGTGAAGCTGCCGGCGTTGATCCATTCGCTGCCGAAGAAGGTGATGGGCGCCTTCTCGCCTGAAAGCGTGCCGGTGACGAGCACATCGACCACGCTGCCTTCGCCGGTGAAGAGGAATATGCCCGATTTGCCCGATGTGACGTCGTTGGCGGACACGGTGGCGAAGGCGCCGTTCTCGGCGACGATCTCGATGCCGTTGCTCTTCGCGTTCACGTCGCCGGCCTCGACCGTGATCCTGCTGTGCTCGTAGGGCCGAACTACGATTCCCTCGCCCTCTGCGTTCACGTCGCCGGCTTTCACGGTAATCGAGCTTTCGTGAGTGAGAACATCCCTGTCATCGGCGCTTGTCCAGATGCCCGCACCCTGCTCGCCCGACGCGACGTCGCCCAGGGTGGCCGTGATGGTGCCCTCGCCTTCGATCTTGGCCTTCAGGCCGCTGTCTTTGGCGGATGTGACGTTGCCCGTTTGGATGTCGATGACGCCGAGCGATGTGGCGTCGGCAGAAATGGCGACGTTCTCTTCGGTGGTTAGGTTGCCGGCTTTAACCGTGGCTGTGTGGCCGTTGGCGGCGTCGGCGTCGATGCACTTGTTGCCATAGGTCGGCGTGACGTTGCCGACTTCGACCGAAACGTCCTTCGCGGTGGCGTTGGCCACCACCGTCGTGTTCACGTCGTTCGCAGCGAAAGCGGTAGCAGGAATCATCACCGATAACCCGAACGCCAGAAACACCGCCGTGGCCTTCTTTGCGAAACCGCGCATCGTGTTCATTCTCATGCAGGCCAGGCCTCCTTTCGGTGCGCTTCCTTGACCAGCGTGTTCAGCTCCCTGGTTTCCTTCTTGTATCGCGCGTACATGATGAGCCAGATGATGGCGTGGCACACTGCGAAGATGCCCGCCATCAAGCCAATATCGGCTATGGTCGGCTCGATCCACCCCACGCAGATTCCGATGATGAGAAACGCCGCCGTGTAGGTGGCGTAGTGGACGACCGCCTGTTTCAGCAGGCTCCATGAATCCAGCTCATAGAACGTGATTCCCGCCCAGGGGATGGCGCCGAACGCACCGGAAACCAGCATCTGCGCGAGCAGCGCGCCCGCATCGCTGCCCGTTGCGGCGACCAACTTAGGCGGCAGGACGAGCGAGCCTCCGTTGGCGAATCCCATGAAGACGACGATGAGGGCTCCGACGATCATTCCCAGGAGAAAGCCGATTCCCGCCCTCTTGAGCGTTGTCGCGACCATGGCCGACCTCCGTTCTGCCGATGGGCCTTGTTCCGTTTATTCTCTTAGATCCCGTTTCTGAAGGCGCTCCTTGATCACCGGGATGAAGCGCCGTGACGCCCAGGTATCGGTTCCGTCCTCCATCTCGACGCGCAGCGTGCCCGTGATTGTGAAGTCGAAGCGCTTCACCTTGTGGAGGTTGACGATCTCGTAGCGCGACACGCGCAGGAACATGCTCGGGTTGAGCGCCTTCTCGGCGTCTTGCAGGGTCATCTTCAGCCAATAGACGCCATCGTCGGCCACGATTCGAAGCCGCTTGCTGTCGATGGAAATAGTGGCGATGCTGTCTTCCTGCAGCGTGACGGCAGAGCCTTCCGAATCGCGCACTTCCCAGGTTGCTGACAGCGGGTCGGCGACACGGTTCATGAGAGTGGCAACTTGGTTGTCCACGTGCGATGCCGTGAACAGGACGTCGATGTCCTGGCGCCCTGCTTCTTTTTCGAACCGTACGTTGACGCGTTTCATGCGCCCGCCTTCCTGGTGCGCGCTACCGGTCTGGTTGAAGAGCGTCCTGCTGCGTATGCGCGGTTCTGGCTGCTCGGACCATCATACCCGACGATGCGCTGTGCGGCAGTCATCGGCTTCGGCTACTTGCTGCCCTTGTCCTTGTTCATCACGGCACCTGCGATTACGATGCCGAGACCCGCTGCGATGAAGACGATCCAGCCGGGGAAACTCGGGGCGACGTACATCAAGATGAAGAAGATAAGCACTGCGGCGATGGCGATGATGGCGGAGATAGATCCGAGGCTCATGGCTTGCTCCTTGCTCGTGGGTGCT
>CACWWI010000129.1:2170-16653 GCA_902764575.1 uncultured Coriobacteriaceae bacterium | reverse complement strand
GCTTCGGCCAGACGGAGGGCCCGGTGCTTATCGCCACGTTCCCGTGGATCGAGCCGCACCCCGGATCGCTTGGCAAGCCTTCGCCGCTGCTCAACATCAAGCTGCTCGACGACTATGGCGTCGAGGTGCCCGACGGCGAAGAGGGCGCCGTGTGCGTCACCGACCTGAAGGAGGCCTACCCGCCCGGGCTGTTCGTGGGGTACTTCGGCATGCCCGAGGAGACGGCCGAGACGGTCGGCGGCGAGTACTACAACCTGCATGACATGGCGTGGCGCGACGGCGCGGGCTACATCTCGTTCGTCGGCCGCAACGACGACGTCATCAAGTGCTCGGGCTACCGCATCAGCCCCTTCGAGGTGGAAAGCGCGCTCGTGAAGCACGACGCCGTCATCGAATGCGCCGTCACCGCGGCGCCCGATCCCATCCGCGGCCTGGTGGTGAAGGCCACGGTCGTGCTCGCCGCAGGCTGGGAGCCGTCCGAGGAGCTCACCAAGGAGCTGCAGACCTGGGTGAAGAAGGAGACGGCGCCGTACAAGTACCCGCGCATCGTCGAGTACACCGATGAGCTTCCCAAGACCATCGGGGGGAAGATCAAGAGGAAGCTGATCCGGTCTTTGGATGGGGTAGAAGACTAGCGCGCCTGTCCTCTACTGTCCGCCCTCGCGGGGCGCCGGGGACCTCCCCCGCGCGCCCCGCTTCGCTTTCCCCGCCTCCCAACCGCGCTATTGAAATCGGCCGAACTACGCGGGAGTGGTTCACCACTGGTTCTCCTCTTATCGGGGCCGCTTGGCGCTTACTGGACTTGGCCGATTTCCTGTGGGCGCGGTTGGGAGGCGGCGCTCAGAGGGGCGCGCGGGGGAGGTCCCCGGCGCCCCGCGAGGGCTGCGCCCTTCCGCTGGAGGGAATCGGGTGGTGGCTTGGCCTTGGTATGCGCCTCCCCGCCCACGTCGGGCGTCATGGCTGCGGATTGGTATACAACCGCAAATTCGCTGCAATTCGGCATGCTCGTTTGCAGCAAATCTTCGGTTGTATACCCGTCGATGGAGGTGGTGCCGATCGCGACCTGGGGAAACGCTCGCAGGGTGGCCGCTGCGGCGCCGAAATTCGTATACAACCGCAAATTTGCTGCAGACCGCCGCGCTCGTTTGCAGCGAATCCTCGGTTGTATACCCTGCCGGGTGGGGAAGACGGCTTTTGCGTAGAAGGGGACGGCTCCCTTCCATGCGCTATTGCCAGAATTGCCCTTAACCCTCGATTTCGGAAATGAAATCGCACTTAACCGCAATTCTCGTGCATGGCGGAAGGGGCGGATGCACCGGATGTGCGGTCTAGTGCGATTCCGTGTACGAGATTCACGGGTTAGTGCGATACTGCCGGGGCGGGCCGGCTTGAGGGGCGTGCTCTTCTGTTGGGCGGAAATGGGCTTCGGTGCGCTGGGTGCTTTATTCGCCTTCGAATAGGGGGGTGGAGAAGTAGCGTTCGCCGGTGTCGGGGAGGACGGTTACTACTGTCTTGCCGAAGCCGAGCTTGCGGGCTAGGCGCTTGGCGGCCGCTACGTTGGTGCCCGACGACACGCCTACGAGCAGGCCTTCTTCGCGGGCCAGGGCGCGCGCGGTTTCGAGGGCTTCCTCGTCGCTCACGGTGCACACCTCGTTGTAGATCTTTCGGTCGAGGATGGCGGGGATCAGGCCGTCGCCGATGCCCATCTGCAGGTGCGTGCCGATGCCGCCTCCCGACAGGATGGCGGCGTTTTCGGGCTCGACGGCCCAGATCTCGATGTCGGGGTACAGGCGCTTGAGCGTCTGGCCGATGCCTGAGATGGTGCCGCCCGTTCCGATGCCGCTCACGAAGCCGTGGATGTGGCAGCCAGCGTCTTCGGCGATCTCGAGGGCCGTGTGGTTGCGGTGCGTGCGCAGGTTGTCGATGTTCTCGAACTGCTGGGGAACGTAGACGCGCGGGTCCTCGGCTTTCATCTGCATGGCTATCTGGATGCAGTCGTCGATGGCTTTCCCGATGTCGCCCTCGTCGTGCACGACTATGACCTCGGCGCCGTAGTGGCGCACGAGCTTGCGGCGCTCTTCCGAAACGGAATCGGGCATGATGATGCGCGCCTTGTAGCCGCGCACGGCGCAGATGAGCGCCAGGCCGATTCCCTGGTTGCCGCTCGTCGGCTCGACGATGATGCTGCCGGGGCCGATTTCCCCGCGCTTCTCGGCTTCCTCGATCATCATGGCAGCGGTGCGCGTCTTCACCGATCCGCCCACGTTCACGCCCTCGTACTTCACGAGGATCTGGGCCATTCCAGGCTCGACGATGCGGTTTAGGCGAATGAGCGGGGTCTTGCCCATCGCGTCGAGCACGTTGTTGTAAATCATGCGGTACCTCTCAATGCGTTGTTACCGCATGCGATTATAAGGCTCAGACATGGTGAATCAAAGGGGCCGCTCCTCATCGGCCTAGCATTTCGTATAATCGGGCTTCGCGTTAAACGCTGTCGGGGGTGGCAGCTGGATGGAGGTACCTATGACGAGGAAACCGGACAACGGGACGATGACCGTCGTGACCGAGCCCTATGGCGGCTCGACCGTGAATGAGCGGAAGGCGGCAATGCGCCGCGGCCTGAGCGACGAGGAAGTTGCCGCGCGCAACGTCATTCCCACGAGTGAGCCGAACGGCCAGCCCCTCCGCATACTGGCGGAGGAAGTGTACTCCGAGAACGATACGTTCGTGCCCTACAGGCCCGCGCAACCGAATGATCCGGGCCCCGCTTCGCGCGAGCCCTTGAAGCCCGGCGTGTTGAGGGAAGGCCAGAAGATCACCGACCGCATCGGCGTGAAGGTGACAGTCGACGATCCCGATTACTGGGGACTCGCGAGCGTGATGACAGAGGAAGAGGCGGCGCTCACCGCGCACATGAAGGTGCGCAAGCCCATGACGGTCGCGCAGATCGCCGACGCCAGCGGCATGCCCGAGGCGGAGGTCCAGCGCCTGCTCGACGACATGTCGATCAAGGGCATCGTGGAATACAACTGGGAAAACCTCGACGGCAAGAATCCCGCTCACGAGCGTCGTTACATCCTGCCCATGTTCGTGCCGGGCTCGGCCGAGTTCACGGTTATGAACCAGCAGCAGATGGAGGAGCATCCTGAACTCGGCACGTTCTTCGAGCGCATGACGTTCCTGCCGCTCGAGGTGGCGACGAAGCTGGTGCCGCCCGGCGGTGCGGGCATCGGCATGCACGTGATCCCCGTCGAGCGCGCCATCGAATGCGAGAACCAGGCAGCAGATGTCGAGCGCATCTCGCATTGGCTCAAGAAGTACGATCGATTCAGCGTGGGCGCATGCTCGTGCCGCATGAGCGAGCGCGTGCGCGGCAGCAACGCCGGCAGCGACCCGCAGAACTGGTGCGTGGGCGTGGGCGATATGGCTGACTACTGCGTGGAAACGGGGAAGGGCCATTTCGCCACGTACGACGAGGTGATCGACCTGCTCATTCTGGCGGAAAAGAACGGCTACGTGCATCAGATCACCAATATCGACGGCTCCGACAAGATCTTCGCCATCTGTAACTGCGACGTGAACGTGTGCTATGCGCTGCGCACGTCGCAGCTGTTCAACACGCCCAACATGAGCCGGTCGGCCTACGTTGCGCACATCGAGAGCGATAAGTGCGTCGCGTGCGCGGGCTGCGTCGAGGTGTGTCCCGCGGGCGCCGTGCAGCTGGGCCAGAAGCTCAGCACCGTGAACGGTCCGCTGGAGTATCCGCGGCAGCCGTTGCCAACGCTCACCTGGGGCGAGGCCGACTGGGACTTCGACTACAAGGACAACAACCGCATCGAGTGCCACGACACGGGCACGGCGCCCTGCAAGACCGCCTGTCCGGCGCACATCTCGGTGCAGGGCTACCTGCGCATGGCCGCCGAAGGGCGTTACCGCGATGCGCTCGCCCTCATCAAGAAGGAGAACCCGTTCCCCGCAGTGTGCGGGCGCATTTGCAACCGCCGCTGCGAGGCCGCGTGCACGCGCGGCGCCGTCGACGAGGCCGTCGCCATCGACGAGGTGAAGAAGTTCATCGCCGAGCAAGACCTCGTTGCCGAGCATCGCTTCGTTCCCGAGATCACCCCGCCCACCACGCGCGGCGGGTTCCACGAGAAGATCGCCGTCGTGGGCGCGGGTCCTGCGGGGCTGTCCTGCGCGTACTACCTGGCCACGTTGGGCTATGCGCCCGTCGTGTTCGAGCGCGACGAGAAGCCGGGTGGCATGATGACCTATGGCATTCCCGCGTACAAGCTCGCAAAGGACGTGGTCGACGCTGAGATCGACGTGCTGCGTGAGATGGGCGTCGAGATCCGCTGCGGCGTGAACGTAGGCGAGGACGTGACGCTCGATGAGTTGCGCGGGCAGGGCTTCAAGGCCTTCTACTTGGCTATCGGCTGCCAGGGCGGCCGCAAGGCCGGCGTACCGGGCGAGGACCTGTCGGGCGTGAGCACCGCAGTTGAGTTCCTTCGTGGGGCGCTCGCCGACCCTTCGCACGAAGTGAAGGGAGCCACCGTGGTCGTGGGCGGCGGCAACGTCGCCATAGACGCCGCGCGTGTGGCGCTGCGCTGCGGTTCCGAAAACGTCACCATGGTCTGCCTCGAGCAGCCCGAAGAGATGCCTGCGCTCCCCGAGGAGATCGCCGAAGCCCAGGAGGACGGCGTCCGCATCGTCAACGGATGGGGTCCCGCCCTGGTGGAGGGCTCCGAGGGCGGCGCGGTGAGCGGCCTGCGCTTCAAGCACTGCGACCGCGTGTTCGACGACGAGGGCCGTTTCGCCCCTGTGTACGACGAGGACAACACCATGGTCCTGGAGGCCGACAACGTCATCCTCGCCATAGGCCAGTCCATCGAGTGGGGCGCACTGCTCGAGGGTTCGAAGGTGGAGTTGGGCCGAGGCAACGGCGCGGTGGCCGACCCTGTGACCTACCAGACCGCAGAGCCCGACATTTTGCCATTTCGCTGCACCGCTTCGTGCAGACCGGCAGCTCGCTCACGCTCGGCCGTAACAAGCGCCACTACGTCGAGCTGAACAAGCAGGAAGTCGTGCTCAACCCCTACGGCTACGACCACGCCGGCCGCTGCACGCCTTCGTGCGCGCAGGTTGCCGACATTCGCCACAACTGGGACGACGTGCGCAGGACCTTCACCGAGGAGCAGATCCGCATCGAGACGGCGCGCTGCCTGTCGTGCGGTGCGAGCATCGTCGACCCCAACAAGTGTATCGGCTGCGGCCTGTGCACGACGCGCTGCGAGTTCGATGCCATCCACCTGCATCGCGACAATCCCGAGTGCTCGCACATGATTCCGAGCGAGGACAAGCTGAAGGCCGTCCTGCCCAACGCGGGCATGATGCTGGTGCGCCGCATCGCCCCCATGGTCATGCGCGGCCGCAAGTAGCGCTGGTAGATCGGGGCGGGGCGGGCCTCCTGCCCCTGCTGGTAACGAGGAGATTCAGATGCACGAGTTGGGCGTCGTGTTCCATATGGTCGATTTGCTCGAGGATGTGGGCCGCGAGCAGGGTCTGACGCGCGTGTCCGAGGTGGTAGTGGACCTCGGGGAAGTGTCAGGCGTCGTGACCGAGCTCTTCGAGGATGCTTGGGAGTGGGCGTCGAACAGGCACGACCTGCTGCGGGGCGCGCGCTTGCGCGTCAACTGCATCGAGGCCGTTACGGTGTGCAATTCATGCGGGAAAACCTACCCCACGGTGGCGCATGGCCGCATATGCCCCCATTGTGCGAGTCCCGATACTGAGCTTCTTCGAGGCAACGAGCTCAATATCCGCGAAATCGAGGCGTGCTAGCGGACGGAAGCAGGCCGGAGGGGGTGGGCTCCATCGGCTCAATAAACAGAGCCCCCGAGCTTATCCCATCTGCGGAGTGCGTTTGAGGCCCGTTTCTCGGGCAAATGGGACAAGCTCGGAGGCTCTGGAAAGGGGAGCGGCGGGTTTCTTCTTCTGCAGCTATTTCCCGCCGCGCAACGACGGCCGAGGTCTATTGTGAGATTTCGACCGGTTCGAAGCAGTTCCGAAGCCGTTGCGGCTGAGGCTCAGGTAACCGCTTGAATTGCTGAGGTAGGGGCAAAAAGGCTCGGGTTGCAAGTCTTGCTTGCCGGCGAAGATGGTCCTGCGTGCCGAGAACATTCGCTTCCTCTCCTAGTCATGCTTCCTCGCGACGGGGGACTGCTCCTCCATGGCCGCGAGCTTACCGATGTGCTCCACCACATCTGCACCGAGCTGCGTAACGGTGTAGCCGCTGCGCGCCCGGTACTTCTGAATGCATCCGGATGCAACGAGTTGTTGCATCAGCGGATTGAGCTTTCCCTTGCTCACGTGGAAAAGCTCCGCAATCTCTTCCTGGCTTTCGCGCACCCGTTTCCCATCGAGGGTGTCGGTTTGCAGCCGATCGAGCAAACACAACAGCCTGAATGAGTCCGAGGTGAACAGGTTCACCAGACCCCGTTGTGCGTTTAAGTGGTCCATTTAGCAAAATAATATACTCTATGAAAGAAAAATTGTCACGAAATAGAGTCTAAAAATTAAGACCAAAACGGGAAATAATGCGCAATCGCTGAGCCGCGTTTGTGTCGCACTTGTGTGACCTGGAGAAACAGTGAAGAAAGTATCAAGTTCGTGAACGGGTTTGACCTGCGCGTCTGTAAACCTTGTGCCTTTCCTATGCCGTACCCGTCGAGGACTAGTGGTCAAAATATCGGGTTGAGCGGTAGCCCGAAAACCTCGCGTATGCTCGATACGTCGATTGGGCAAGGTCGTGTACCCCTCGGGGGCGCGGCTGGAAACATGGCAAACTCGGAGCACGGGACGGCTCGTGTGACGCGAACCGTCCCACCCAATCGCGGCAGTATAAACGAGAGATAAACGGTGTAGAAATGCGCAACAAATTTATTAGAGTGGGGCTCGGCGTGGCGTTCGCCCTCGCATGTGTGCCGAGTGCAGCGCTCGCGTCGAGCCAAACTCAGACCCCCGTCCTCGAAGCCAATGACACGGTCGCGGTTGCTGAATCGGACCAGGGCGGCGAGGAAAGCTCGGACGAGGCGGTCCGCGAAGCCCAGAGGCTCATGAACTACCGGAAAGCCGACTACGTACTCTCTTACGATCGCGCCGACATCGACGCGATCGGCACGCAGGAAAACACGGGGCACACCATCTGCTGCCCGTCCTTCTCCTGCGCGTACGCCGACGCCGTTATGGACGGCACGGTGAACGATCACTCCTATTACACGTGCTCGTGCTGCACGTGGACCGATTGGGGCGGCGGAAACTCATCGTTCCGCAGCGTCGGCACCGACGAGCAGCTCCTCCGCGAAGCGTACGACCAGATAGCGCAGGGCAAGCCCACCGTCATCCACGTCTCGGGCGGCTCCGGCGAGCACTGGATCGCGCTCATCGGCTACCAGAACGTCGCCGATCCCGACCACCTGACGCTCGACAACTTCATCGCCCTCGACCCCTGGGACGGTGCCCAAATCGTAGCCAGCGAAAAATACTCCCTCTACGGAGACGGCTGCGAACACATCTCCGACCGCTAATCCTTTCTTTCTTTTTTACTTGTCCGCCTTGGCCTGAGGTCGGGCGGGCTCCGTTCGACGCGTCGTCGTCGCGAGCTAACTTTCCCGCCAAGAGCAGGCGGGAAAGTGGATCTCGCTCCTCCTTTGGCTTAACCTCACTGCGCCCGCCCGACCTCAGGCCAAGGCTACGTCGGTCTAAGCTGAGGCATACTCAGGCTTCCGTTCTCATACGGTAGCCCTGAACCGGGGCCGTGGGGGCATAGCGAGATCAAACCAAAGGCAGTCTCTCGAAAAGGAAGGGTAGCCTTGGGATGCGGCCATGCGGGCGTAGCGAGGTTAAGCCAAAGGAGCTGAGAGACCCACTCCTTTCGCCCGCTCTTGGCGAAAGGAGTTGGCTCGAAGCGACGACGCGTCGAGCGTAGCCCGCATGGCCGCATCCCAAGGCGGAGGGGCAAGGAAGACAGAGAGCGTAGCCCCCATGGCCCCACTTCAGGGCGGACAAGTACGGAGACCTCTTATAATGAGGACAGCTGAACGAAGGCGGAAGGAGGGGTTGTGCAGGCTAATAATAAGCATAAGCTCAAGCTTCTCTTTCTTATGCGGGTCTTGCAGGATGAGACTGATTCGCAGCAGGGGCTTACCATGCCGCAGATCATCGAGCGGCTGCAGGAGGCGGGCATTCCCGCTGAGCGCAAGGCGATCTACCGCGACTTCCAGGCGCTGCGCGATATTGGCTTCGACGTGCGGACGCTCCCGACCCGTCCGGTGCAGTACGCGCTCGTGCGCAGCGAACTTCGCTATGTGGTCACGCCGGTGAAGGTCGTGTTCGCGGAGGGGAGCTACTACTTGGCGGCCTACGACGACGCCGACGAGAAGGTGAAGACGTACCGCGTCGACCGCATGGAGCTGCTGCAGATTGACGACGAGCCCGCTACGCGCAATGCCGTCATCGCGAACTACGAGTTCGACGAGTTTGCCTACCGCAACTTCGGCATGTTCCACGGTGATGGGGCGACGGTGACCTTGCAGGTGCGCGCCGAGCTCATGGACACGATCGTCGACCGGTTCGGAAGCGACGTCGACGTGGTGAAGGCAACCGCGAAGGCTGCCGACGTGCGGGTCAACGTGCTCGTCAGCCCGCAGTTCTTCGGGTGGATCGCGGGGCTCGACGGTGCCGTTACCATCAAGGCCCCCAGGCGCGTGGCAGCCGAGTACAAGGCTTGGTTGCAGGCTCTCATCAGGGGCTAGCGTTGTCAATGACAGGGCGGCAATCCGCGTGCGGGCGTATCGAGAAATGCTAGCATGAGGGCACTTAATCGCACGGAGAAAGAAGGTACGTATGCGTGCTTCGCAATCATCTTTCAAGCGCATCGTCGTAACCGCGCTGGTCGCTGCTTTCGCCGCCATCGCGCTTACGGGGTGCATTACCGTCCAAGTTACGTCGAAGGGGTCTTCGGAGAGCGCGTCTGCGAGCGCCGAGAGCGCGTCGTCGAGCGCGGCGTCCATCGAAACGCTGTCATCTTCTGCGGCCACCCCGAGCTCGTCGTCGGCGAGCGCCACATCTTCCAGCGCGGCCACTCCGACGAGCGGCTCCGAGGTCGATTACGTGAACGAGCAGGAAGGCTATATGTTCAAGATCGACAAGTCCTTCACGTACAAGACGGACGGCGGCAGCGTGCACGTGTACACGCAGAAAGAAGGCGAGGCGCCGTTTTTCTCGGCGTCCATCATGAAGAACAGCTCGGGTCAGAGTGTCGAGCAGCTGCTGAACGGATCTGGCCAGAAGGCCGTCGAAAAGCACGGCGATAAGATCGTCGCAGGCCCGGTTGCCAAGAAGATACAGGCAGGCAACCGCACGGTTTTGGGATACGATTACGTTGTCGAGGAGAACGGCAAGAGAACGGGTTATTACACGTACGCAGAGGATGCAAATGGGGCCTTCTTGATCTGGACGGGCGTCGCGCCCGCTGACGATGTCGTCACGCCGGCGGCTATGGAGCGCGCGATGGAGACCTTCCAGTTCAAGACGGCTTAGAGCAACAGGTGTGAAGAAAGGACCGGCCATGTCGTCGAAACCGTTGATCAGGTTGATTGTTCTCGCTTGCGTCGCCGCACTTTCCGCATGCGCCCTTGCCGGCTGCATAACCGTGAAGGTAGGGAGCAGCGGCTCTGCTTCGAGCGCGTCATCGGAGGCTACATCTTCCGAGAGCGCGAGCGCCGCATCGGGCGATGCCTCTTCGGCCGCTTCCAGCACGGCCGGCTCGACGACGAGCGCCAGCTCCTCGGCCGCCTCGGGTTCTGCTACGCGCAGCGGTAAGACGCAGAAGATCGGCAACCCGAAGGTGGGGTACGTCCAGGTGCCCGCTTCGTGGGAAGACCGCACGAACGACCTGGGGTCGGAGACGATCGATGCGTACGCCGCGGTGTACTACGTCGACCCCAGCAGCAAGTACAGCTCTACATCGCTCGGGCACGACTCGTACGCGAAGGCCATCCAGCTCACCGTCGCACCGACCTCGTACAAGGACACTGCGAACCAGATCATCTCGGGCTTCAAGCAGAACACCGACATGTTCAGCGGTACCGATGCGAGCGAGATCCAGGTCGACGGCAAGAACGCCATTCTCATCACGACGCTGATGACTAAGGACAAGTTGCAGCTAGCGACCATTGTCATCGACCGCGATGGCGACGGGCGTGCTTCCGTGGGGATCACGATGAACTGCGGGATGGACCAGGCTGCCGCTACGGAGGTTCTCGCAATCGCAAAGACCTGGACGCTCTAGGAGCCGGTTGGCAACACCTCATATGCGCAAAAGTGGAGCCGCCCTCAGGGTGGCTCCCTTATTCCCGCACGGGGGCGACGAAGCGCTCGAACGCGGTGACCATGGCGGGATGCTCGATGACGAAATGGATGGCCGGGCCGGTGGCTTTTGATACGAGGACGTGCTTGTTGCGGCAGATGGATATCTGCACGTTGCGGAACGGCAGGCTGCCGTCGATGGCGAGCGTGTTCCCCTTGCTCTCCTCGACCCAACGCTCGAGCTCTTGCAGGTGCTCGGTGTACTCCTCGTACGTGTAGGGGATGGTGTCCTCGAAGAATATGCCCGACAGCTCGAGTGCAGCGGGGTGCTCCTCGAACTCCTCGCGTGGCACGTTGGGCAGCTCGAAGTGCACGCCGCCGTTCGCGAGCAGCTTGTGGAGCACATCGCCTTGCTGCTGCGCGAAGGCGCGGATGGCCGAGCGTTGCTCTTCGCCCAGATCATGGCGTTCGAGCACCCGGTCGAGCAGGCTTTCGGGGATGCAGCCAATCGGCGGCGTGCTCATAATGACGCGCCGACGCCCCTCCAGCTGCACGTCGTCGCTTTGGAATGCGGTGAACGCCTCCGCATTAGCGGCGGTGATGATGTGCATGAGCGGCCGCGCCCTCTTGAGCATGCGCTCGGCGCGCTTGCGGTAGTAGCGCACCTCGTCGCGGTTCTTCGTCAGGACGTAGCGCCCCTCGCCGTGGTACCCCGCGATGGCCTCGCCCTGCATCGCCACCGTGCCTGCAACCTTCAGGATGTGGCAGAACACCCCGTTCTGCGCGTTGTCGAAGTAGTACGGCTCAATCTGGCCGGTCATGTACATGGGGATCCATCCCTCTAGGCCCAGCATCATTTCCGAAAGCGGGCGGCTCGTGTCGTGGATCATGCGCAAGCGCAGGCCCTTCTTCAGGAGCATGGCCATGCCGTACATCCATTTCTTGGGGAACTCCACGTCGGCCGCCATCTCCTCCAAGGGCATGTCGCTGTACATGATGACGTCGGCCGACGACTTTGAGAGGACGACCGCCTTGAGAAAGTCGAGCTCGCAGTTCATCATCTCGTGGATGCCGTTGTACGTTCTGGTGGTGGGGAGCTGAATGGGGGCGGTTGGCACCCTCATCTCGTCGAACTTGATCGCACGGACGAAATCGTCGAGGTTGAACGCGTCAAGCCGTTCCAGGAAGCTCCCGATGGGGTTATGCGGTGGCGCATAGTTTGTTTCGAGCCAGGTGGCGATTACCAGGGAGCGCTCCTCTTCGCTGTGCGCGTTCGACCAGCTTTCGCCGATGAGGGCGCGCAGTGCCTCCGACGTTCCGTTGAGCGTGCTTCGCCGGGCGGCGAACTGGGAAACGCCCAGCGTGAACGCCTGCAGGTCGGCCGGGCGCCTTTGGCCGGCCAAGATGCGCGAGATGTAGGAGGGATCGAAGTTCAGAGCGCGCGCAAGCTCGTTGTTGTTCGCCGACAGCGCGGCGAGCAGCGCCCGCACGTTGGCGAGGTAGGTGTCGTAGTCCACCGCGATGCCGTTGATGGCCACCGCGAGCTCGTTGTGCACGTGCTGTTCCGAGAACTCGCCCTCCGATAGTTTCGCAATGCCCTCGGCGAGCATGCGCAACTGCTTGCTGTCGGGGTCGGGTGTGCGCTCTCCCGCACGGTAGCGGCTGACGGCGGCTGCGGATATGCCCGATGCGCTGGCCAGCTCCTTGGCACTGCAGCCAAGGAGCTCGATGTAGTTGTTTAACAGGTCGCTGAACGACATACGGCTCTCCATGCTTTCCCGAAGGATCTGCCGAGGTGATGACACATATGCAATTACTGATGCCTAGATGGTAACACACCATTCCCGTTAAGATTGCGTTGACGTTAATTTGGAGCGAGAACAGCGTTTTCGCCGTGTATACTGCATCCATCAACATCAAGTACGGGAGGCATTTCATGGGCGGTTTTTGCGGCGCGGCTTCGAAGCGCGATGTGGTGTACGACGTCTTCTTCGGGGTCGATTACCATTCGCATCTGGGCACGAAGCGCGCAGGTCTGATCTTCTTCGACGAGCAGGATGGTTTCCAGCGCGAGATCCACTCCATCGAGAACACGCCGTTCCGCACGCGCTTCGAAAACGACCTTCCCGGTTTCCATGGCAAGTCTGGCATCGGTTGCATTTCCGACACGAATCCGCAGCCGCTGCTCATGCGTTCGCACCTCGGCGTGTTCGCGCTGACGACGGTCGGGTGCATCAACAACGCCGACGAGCTGGTCGACCGTTACCTCTCTCATGAAGGGCGCCAGTTCACGTCAATGTCGTCGGGTGAAGTTAACACGACCGAGCTCGTGGCGGCGCTCATCAACCACGAGCCCGATTTCGTGTCGGGCATCAAGCACGCGCTCGAGATCGTTGACGGGTCGCTCACCCTCCTGATAATGGACGAGCAAGGCGGCATCTACGCCGCGCGCGACAAGTTGGGCCGCCTGCCGGTGCTCGTCGGCAAAGACGAGGACGGCTACTGCGTGTCGTTCGAGTCGTTCGCCTACCACAAGCTCGGCTACGTCGACGCCTACGAGCTGGGCCCGGGCGAAATCGTGCGCATCACGGCCGACGGGTTCGAAACGCTTTCCCCCGCCAGCGACGACATGAAGATCTGCGCGTTCCTGTGGGTGTACTACGGCTACCCCAATTCCAACTACGAAGGCGAGAACGTCGAGGTCATGCGCTACCGCAACGGCGCCATCATGGCGCGCGAGGAACGCGAGCGCGGCGTTCTGCCCGAAGTAGACTACGTGGCCGGCATCCCCGATTCCGGTACGCCGCACGCCATCGGCTACGCCCAGGAGTCCGGCATGCCCTTCGGGCGTCCCTTCATCAAGTACACGCCCACGTGGCCGCGCTCCTTCATGCCCACCAACCAAGAGATGCGCAACCGCGTGGCCACCATGAAGCTCGTGCCCGTGCCCGAGCTCATCGAGGGCAAGAAGCTGCTGTTCGTCGACGACTCCATCGTCCGTGGCACCCAGCTGCGCAATACCGTCGACTTCCTCTACCAGTCCGGCGCTGCCGAGGTGCACATGCGCTCAGCCTGCCCGCCGATCATGTTCGGCTGCAAGTACCTCACGTTCTCCCGCAACAAGTCGGTCATGGACCTCATCGCCCGCCGCGTCGTGCACAAGCTCGAGGGCGACGAAGGCGCCGAGCACCTCGACGAGTACATCGACCCCAACACCGAGCGCGGCAAGTGCCTCGTGCGCACGATCTGCGAGGACATGGGCTTCGATTCCCTCAGCTATCAATCGCTCGACGGCATGCTCGACGCCATCGGCATCGACCGCGATAAAATTTGCACCTACTGCTGGAACGGCCAAGAATAGTCGCAGCAGCCCGAAGCGCCCACATCGAGTTTTTTCAAATTCGTGGCGACGTTTTCGCTTTCCTGATCGTGTTATAGGATGGAAGGCGAAAGGGGGAAGCGTGCACGCAACCGTCGATATCGAGGCCGTGTTCCATAGGCACGTCAAAACGGTCTATCGTCTGTGCTACTCGTACTTCGGCAACGCCGCGGATGCTGAAGACGCAGTTCAGGCGACGTTCATGAAACTGGTCGCATCGCCGCGCGCGTTCAACGACGAGGAGCACGAGAAGGCATGGCTGCTCTCGTGCGCGGCGAACGTGTGCAAAGACGAGCTGAAGAGCGCGCGCCGCAAACGTGCGGGCGAGATGCCTGCCGACGTGCGCGATGAGGCAGCTCAGGCTTGCGTCGAGTCGAACGACGTGCTCGAGGCCGTGCTGGCGCTGCCCGACCTGTACAAGGATTGCGTGTACCTGCATTACTACGAGGGCTACAAGATCGTCGAGATCGCGGCCATGACCGACACCCCGTCTTCCACCATCCGCAACCGGCTCAGCGATGCGCGCAAACTGCTGCGCTCCGCCCTGATGGAAGGTGAATAGCATGGAAGACAAGATTCGCGCAGCGTACGACGCGATGGACCCGACTCCCGAGCAGGAGGAGCGCATGCTCGCCAAGCTGCTGGCAGCGCAGGGAGAAGCGCAGGATACGGTACAAGAAGGCGAGAAGGCGAACGTCGCTGTCCCGATTTCGGCGGCCGAGGTGCTGTCGGGCGCGGC
>CACWWI010000129.1:404-2130 GCA_902764575.1 uncultured Coriobacteriaceae bacterium | reverse complement strand
CGGCGGACTCCCAAGGTGTGGAAGGTCGCGTTGCCGCTGGCGGCATGCCTGGCGGTCGTGGCCGTGCTCGTCGGCGTGACGATGGTGAACCCCGCTGTGCCGAGCGCAGCGCCGTCGAGCGAAGCGAGCTCGCAGTCTGCGGCGAAGAGCGAACGCGATGCCACCACGGAGGCTCCTCAAGCACTCAATGTGCAGGACGTGGCAACGGAGGCCGAAGGGTATGCGCCGGGTAACGGCTACTCCGCGTACACCGACGTCGTCGAGCCCGAGCCGTACCCGGAGCCCGACAACTTCAACACCGAGGAATATGCGGCAATCGACGAGAACGGGTTCGTGAACACGCGCACCCGTCCGCTCTCGACGGTTTCTGCCGACGTCGACACCGCGTCGTACTGCAACGTGCGCCGCATGATCAACAACGGCTGCTCGATCGAGGACATTCCCGACGGCGCCGTGCGCGTGGAGGAGATGGTGAATTACTTCTCCTACGATTACGCCCAACCCACCGGCAATGACCTGTTCAGCATGCAGGCCGAGGCGTCGACGTGCCCCTGGAACAACGACACGAAGCTGCTCGTGATGGGCTTTGCTACCCGCAGCGAGACCGATACCGCCGCCAAGGGCTCCAACCTCGTGTTCCTCATCGACGTGTCGGGTTCCATGAAGTCGGCCGACAAGCTCGACCTGCTCAAGGACTCGTTCAAGACGCTCGTCGACGAGCTCGATGAGAACGATCGCGTTTCGATCGTCACGTACTCTGGCTCCGAAGAGGTGGTGCTCGAGGGCGCCCGCGGCGACGAGCACGCGCGCATCCTCAAGGCCATCAACGGCCTGAAGGCGGGCGGGTCTACCAACGGCGAGGCCGGCCTGCGCATGGCCTACGACGTGGCGGCCGACAATTTCATCGAGGGCGGCGTGAACCGCATCGTGATGGCGTCGGACGGCGACCTGAACGTGGGCATGACGAGCACGTCGGACTTGTACGACTTCGTTGAGCAGAAGCGCGATTCGGGCGTGTATCTGAGCGTGCTCGGCTTCGGCTCGGGCAACTACAAGGACACCAAGATGGAGGTGCTCGCCGATCACGGCAATGGTTCGTATCACTACATCGACTGCATCGACGAGGCCGAGCGCGTGTTCTCCGAGCGCCTCATGGCCAACCTCGTCCCCTTCGCCGACGATGTGAAAGTGCAAGTGGAGTTCAACCCCGAGCAGGTGAAGGCCTACCGTCTGGTGGGCTATGAGAATCGCGCGCTTGCCGACGAGGACTTCACCGACGACACGGTGGACGCGGGCGATGTGGGGCCGAACGCGCAGTTCACGCTGGTCTACGAAGTGGTGCTCGCCGACTCGGCCTACGAGGCGCCCGAAGTGAAGGATCTTAAATACGGCACCGCCGACTACACGGGCAAGGGAAGCTCCGATTGGCTCACCTGTGCACTGCGCTACCGCGCGTTCTCTGATGACGCCGTCCACGAGCAGGAGCTGGTGGTTGACGCGAAGAACGCAACTGCCAGCCCGTCCGCCGACTGGGAGTTCGCGAGCTCCGTCGTAGAGTTCGCCATGCTGGCCTCCGACAGCAAGTACCTGGGCACGGCGAGCCTGGACGATGTGCTCAACCGCCTGGACGCCATGAAGCTGAACGAAGAGCGCCTCGGGTTCCGCGACTTGGTCGAGATGGCCAGTGCACCCAGCTATCCGGTGGAGGACGCCGAGCGATAGGGGG
>CACWWI010000129.1:0-374 GCA_902764575.1 uncultured Coriobacteriaceae bacterium | reverse complement strand
ACGCCATGAAGCTGAACGAAGAGCGCCTCGGGTTCCGCGACTTGGTCGAGATGGCCAGTGCACCCAGCTATCCGGTGGAGGACGCCGAGCGATAGGGGGGGGCGGAACGCCAGCCTCTCCACTTTTCTGAGCCGGCCGCTCGGGTTGTTCCCGAGCGGCCGGCGTCGTTGACAGGCCGTCATTGACCAGGACGCTCATTAGGCGTTTTGCCGTCGGACAAAGCGGGTTGTCCTTTTGCTCCATTGGTAAAATGGGCCAGGTGCTTCACGCGTGCGAGAGCGCGCTGTCCTGAAAGTTGGTGACCCATGCTGTGCCCAAAATGCGGAACTCCGTCTGCTGAAGGCAAGAAATTCTGCGAGAACTGCGGTGCGCCG
>CACWWI010000128.1 GCA_902764575.1 uncultured Coriobacteriaceae bacterium | reverse complement strand
GAAACGCACACGTCGGGCCCGATCTCGAGGCACACCCACACGCTGCCCGTGTCCTGGCAGATGGCAACGCGGTCCTCCCGCGCAATGCGAGCGTTCTCCACAAGCAGCCGCAGCGCCCCCCGGGCCCGCTCGCTCCCTTCTTCCTCATAAGCACGCAAGAGCCCCGCGAGAATATCATCAGGCAACTCAAAGGCCAGCCGCGGCAAAGCCTCAAGAACCACAGCCGCAACCGCATCTTTCCCTATTTCCCTCATAGGCGCCAAGGCCCTCCAATCGCGACTGGAACAACGTAGCCCGCCGGGGCGCGGAAGGGGTGTTCGCCGCTTCCGCAGGTTCCAAATTGAAATACAAAATCGAACCGAGGACGCCGTAGGCGAACACCCCTTCCGCGCCCCGGCGGGCGGACGAGCGCAGCTATTTCTTCTTGCGCGAGCGCCCCTTAGCCTTCCCCTTGGTCGCCTTAGCCGCCTTCTCCTCTTCTTTAGTAGGACAGTCGAAGTTAGGACAAAGCTTCCAAGGACCACGGGTGGTCTTGATCACGACCATGGGCGCGCCGCACGCCTCGCACACCTCGTCGGTGGCAAGCAACTCGCCGTACTGCGGAAGCGGGTAGCTGCACCCGCACTCGTCGAAGTTCTCGCAGCGGATGAAGCGCTTGAGCGTGCGCGGGTTGCGCTGCGCGATGAGCTTGGCGTCCATGATGCCGCGGTCGGTGCACGCGGGGCAGATGCCCACGACAACGTCGGGTTCCTTGTTGCTCGAGCACTCGGGATCGATGCACACCACGCGCGGCTTCGCGCGGAACGCGCTCACCTTCACCTGCGGCATGCCGCAGGTCGGGCAGAGCTCCTCCTGCGCTTCGATCTTGCCCTTGGGAAGCGGGTAGGTCACGTCGCAGTCGGGCCAGCCGGCGCATCCGATGAACATGGCCTTGGTCTTGCTCGACGCCCTGATCTGCAGGTCCTTGCCGCACTTGGGGCATTTGCCCACGTAGGCGTCGGCGGCCACGGCGTCGGCGAGGGCCTCCTTCACCTGCTCGCGCACGGGCAGCAGCCCCTCGATCTCGGCGGCCAGCAGGTCGCGCGAGTTCATGACCACCGCAGCCTTGGTGGTCGAGCCAGCGGCGATGTTGCTCATCTCGTCTTCGAGCTCGGCCGTCATCTCGGGGTGCGTGATGTGCGGGGCGTAGGCGTCCAGTGCGTCGATCACGGCCATGCCGAGCTGCGAGGGCTCGATGGGGTCGTTGAGGATGTACTTCACGTCGTAGAGGCGCTGGATGATGTTGTGGCGCGTGGACTTCGTGCCCAGGCCGAGCTTCTCCATCTCCTGCACCAGGCGGCCCTGGCTGTAGCGAGCGGGCGGCTCGGTCTGCTTCTTCTCGCACGTGGCGCCGTTGAACGCCACCATCTGGCCTTCTTCGAGGGCGGGCAGCTGCTCGTCCTTCTTCACGCCGTAGGGATAGATGGCGCGGAAGCCGGCCTTGACCGTCACGTCGCCGCGCGCCACGAACTGCTCTACGTCCTGCGCGGGCACGCCGCCGTCGCCGGGCACGTCGAGCGTCACCTTGGTGCCCTCGATGATCGCCGGCTCGGAAAGCGTTGCCAGGAAACGACGCGCCACCAGGTTGTACAGCTTGTACTCGGAGGGGCCCAGGTCGTCGGGCGTGGCCTTCGCCGTGGGATAGATCGGCGGATGGTCGGTTTCTTCCTTGTTACCGCGCGTGGCCTTGAGCGGGCCCTTCGCCAGCAACTCGTTGCAGTAGGGCGCGTAAGCGGGATTGCCGCCGATCGTGCGCACGACCTCGGCGAGGTTGAGCGAGCTCGGGTACACCGTGTTGTCGACGCGCGGGTACGAGATGTA
This sequence comes from uncultured Coriobacteriaceae bacterium, assembly GCA_902764575.1. Classification (GTDB taxonomy): domain Bacteria; phylum Actinomycetota; class Coriobacteriia; order Coriobacteriales; family Eggerthellaceae; genus UBA9715. The sequence goes on along the minus strand of CACWWI010000128.1, from coordinate 4,277 downwards.
GCCGTCCATGTAGAGGCTCTCGGCCAGGCGCATCGTGCGGGCGGGGCTTATGCCCTCCGCCGAGGCCGCGGCCATGAGGCTCGTCGTGTTGAACGGCGCAGGCGGGCGCACCGTGCGCTTCTTCTTCTCGATGGCGGCAACGCGCGCGACCTTCGCGCCGTCCACGTGCGCCATGACCGCCTTGGCGGCATCCTCCGTCTTGAAGCGCGCCGTTGCGTGGGGCGCCTCGAACGCCGCTTCGCCCTCTCCGAACGCGCCACGGATAACCCAGTAGTCCTCGGGCACGAACGCGAGGCGCTCCCGCTCGCGGGCTACGATGAGCGCGAGCGTGGGAGTCTGCACGCGCCCCGAGCTGCGCACGTTGCCATAGCCTGCGAACTTCACCAGCGTGAGGTAGCGCGTGAGCGCCGCACCCCAGATGAGGTCGATGTCCTGGCGCGACTCGCCCGCCGCAGCCAGGTTCTCGTCGAGGTCGACGAGGTTGGCGAAGGCATGCGTGATCTCCTCCTTGGTGAACGCCGAGTAGCGGGCTCGGCTCACGGGTGCGGAATCGTTCACTTCCTTGACGCAGCTGAGCGCATCCGATCCGATGAGCTCGCCCTCGCGGTCGAAGTCGGTGGCGATGCAGATGCTGTCAGCCTTCTTGGCCAGGTTCTTAAGCGAGCGGATGATGTCCTTTTCCTTGGGAAGCTTCTCGATGGGAGCGTACGCGAGGTACGGAAGCGCCTCCATCTTCCAGCCCTTCAAGTCGACGCCGTCCACGCTGAACGGCTTCTTCTTCTTGAACGGCGGTTTCGGGAGCGAATCGGGCACCTCGGCCGGCACCATCTCCCCATCGGCGGTCACGCCGCGCCAGCCACGGCGCTTCTCGTAAACGAGCTGGGGCGTGAAGTCGGGTGCCAGAATGTGGCCGCGCAGGCCGATGGTCACCCATTCCTCGCCGTCCACCTCGAAACGGTAGACCGGCGTGTTGAACACCTTGTCCTTCTTGGCCTTGGTGCCCAGAAGCTGCGCGATCTTCTCGGCAGCGTCGTTCTTCTCGGTTACAACCAGTTTCACCTGGTCCTCCTGTTCTGAGGCCGAATTCCACGGCGCTCGTCTTTCACACGGATGCCCTTTGTTTATTAACGTGTGCGGGCTTCTTCAACCGCCTCCCTGCACGTCGTGGGGCGCACTGGTAGCGGCAAGTTGCTAGCATACACGAACTTCGGGGCCTGCGTGAAACTTCCTCAAGCAAGCAACCGAAGGGCCCTCCCCAACCAGTCTGGTCCCGCCCGTTCGACTGCAGCCGAACATTGTGGCGGTGCGGTTGATTCGAAACCGCCTTTATTGCGAGCGGCGCCGCGTGGGGTATGATTCGGGGGAAACATGTGAACGGAGGACAGTATGAAGAGAAGCCTGTGCCTTCTTGCGGCCCTGTGCTGCGCGTTCGCGCTCTGCGCCTCGCTCATGGGCTGCGGCGCGAACGTCGACAAATCGCTCTATACGGGCACCTGGACGCTTGCGAGCACCTCGGACAAGAACCTCGACGAAGACACCATCGAGCTCATGAGGTCGATGGATGCCGCCGTCGACCTCGTGCTCAACGAGGACGGATCGGGCACCTTCACCCCCTACGGCGAAGGCATGAAGAGCATTTCCTGGAAAGCGACGAGCAACACCGAGGGCACCGCCACCATCGACGGCGCAGAGGTGAAGCTTTCGCTCGCCGACGGCAAGCTCACTTTGAGCGACAACGGGAACGCCACGATGACGTTCGTCAAGAAAGACACCATCGCCAGCACGAGCGCGAGCACGGCCTCGGCAGCGAGCAGCGCAAGCGCCTCGTCGAGCGGCGAGACCTCCGACGCTTCGGCGTCGAGCGGGAGCACGGCCGACGCAAGTTCGAGTTCCAGCGCCGCCGCTTAGCAGGCCATCGCCCCTCTCGGGCCGGCAGAACCATAAGGACCATAGATGACCGAAACGAAGCAGAAAAGCGATCTCTCGCGCGCGTTCTCAGAGGACGGCGAGCTCAAGACGCACGTCGGCGGGCAAGCGCTGCTCGAGGGCATCATGATGCGCGGCAAGTACAACTGGTCGGTCGCCGTGCGCGAGCCGCAGGGCACGATCTACCTCGAAGAGCGCGACCTTGCAAGCGGGAAGGACAAGAACGGGTGGTTGTACTGGCCGTTCGTCCGCGGGTGCCGCGCGTTCGTCGAATCGCTCACGCTGGGGTACAAGGCGCTCTCGATTGCGGCCGAGCATGCTTACCTGGAAGACGACGAGAACGCCGCGGAGAGCTCTCCCGAGCCCTCCGGTGTCGTCGGGGCCCAAGAGGGCTCCGCTCAGAAGCTTGATCCGTTAAGTAAAGATAATGTGGTGGACGATCCGCGCAGCCTTCGCTCCGCCCCCTTGGGCCCCGACGACACCTGCTCTCCCGATGCCGAGGAATCGCCCTCTCATGACTTTTCTTGGAAGCGGGACTTTGGGCATCCGGACGAGATGATCGATGCGTTGGGGGCCCAGCGGACGCTTGAGGTTGTGACCGAGCCCGCGGTCGAGACTTCTTTGGAAGAAGAAGAGAAGCAGGACGCGAGCGCTTCGGAGAAGAAGCCGTTGCTCAGCGATAAGGAGATGCTGATCTCCATGGTGCTGGGGCTTGTTATGGGCGTTGTGCTGTTCATCGTGGCGCCGGCGTTCATCACGAACCTCATCGTGGGCGAGTACGACGATCGCACGCTGCTCTGGAACATCGTCGACGGCGTGTTGCGCGTCGCCATCTTCATCTTCTACATCTGGCTCATCGGGCGCATGTCCGACATCAAGCGCATGTTCGGCTACCATGGCGCCGAGCACAAGACCATCCATTGCTTCGAGCACGGATTGCCGCTCACGCCCGAGAACGCGCGCAGCTTCCCGCGCCTGCACGTGCGTTGCGGCACCGCGTTCCTCATCACGGTCATGATCATCGCGATCCTCGTGTACACCATCACGCCGATCGACGCGCTCATCGAAGCGTGGGGCGTGCCCTCAGGCGCTCCGAAGCTCGTCCTGGTCATCGTCGTGCGCATCCTGCTCATGCCCGTCATCGCGGGAATCGCCTACGAGGTCACCGTGAAATGGGCGGGCAGCCATCCCAACAACCCGCTCGTGAAGGTGATCCTGTGGCCCGGCATGCAGATGCAGTACCTCACCACGCGCGAGCCCGACGACGGCCAGATCGAATGCGCCATCGAGGCCATGAAGCTCGTACTCGCCCGCGAGGAGCGCGAGGCAGCCGCTTCAGCAGAATAGGCAGCCGCTTGCGAACGGCATCTCGCCAGTTAGTCCCTCTTCACGCGCGGGTAGGGATTGCCGCAGGTCATCTTGCCCTCCGTACAGGCGCCGCGCACGCAGCTCGGGCCGGCGTCGGCGAAGATGAACGGGGCGGTTGGCCGCACGAGCTCGAGCATCCTCCACGCAAGGTCGCGGATCTCCCATTGCGCGCGGTTGCAGCAGCGCAGGCTGAAGAAGTGCAGCAGCTCGCGGATGTTCATGGTCACGACGATCTTGGTCTCGGCCGCGTTCGGCAGGATGTAGCGCGCGTCCTCGGCGGGGATGCCCGCGTCCAGGAACGCCTGGTAGGCTTCGACCGTCTTCGCGATCATCTCGTCGAACAGGCGGTTGGCCTCCTCGTTGGCGGCAATCGATTCGGGCTTGATGGTCTCGAGCCCATCGGCGAACTTCACATAGCGCTGGCTCTGCTGGTTGAACGATGCCAGGCGGTGCCTCACGAGCTGATGCGTGAGCGCGCGTGACACGCCGTCTATGGCGAACGTGTAGCTGGCGTGCTCGAGTGTGGACAGGTGACCGCCCGCCAAGATGGTGGTGAGCACCTTGCGGATGCGCTCTTCGGAGAGCGACTCCATGAGCTCGGACGCGCCGACAGGGGCGTAGCACAGGCGCGCCGCCGTGGCGACCGCGCGCTCGGGATCAGGGGTGTGATACAGGAGCTCGACTTGCATGTGGCTGCCCTCTCTCTCGTTTTTGGCTGCGGCTACGGCTCTTCCCGCTGGCTTGCTTCCAAGTATAATGGCGCAAACGAGAAGCCACATGCAAGTCGGGGTGAAAGGAAGGAAGAAGATGGCAGAAGCATTCACTTCTCTTCTGACTACTACTGACTGGAACGAGGAATGGAAGCGGCTCCAGAAAGCCCGCTCGCATGCGGACGATCCGGCGATTTGGGACGAGAAGGCGAAGACCTTTCCCGTGAAGCACGGGTCGCAAGAAGGGTATGTCGCGCGGTTCCTGGAACTCGC
>CACWWI010000127.1 GCA_902764575.1 uncultured Coriobacteriaceae bacterium | reverse complement strand
GAAAAGGGGACATGGACTATCGATGAGTCGCAATTTGTTGAAATTGAACAGGTGGTGGGCAGTAAGAACAAGTGGGATGTTAAGCATGTCGAGCCGGGTTACGGCGTTCTCAATGCTTTGTTCACTTATACGTATCCAAATGCGACTGCGGACTACCGTCATACGTATGAAGTTCGCGCGAACATACCCGTCAAGACCTACGGCGTGATCGGCGTGTCGGGCGATCCTGCGATCACGTATCACGACAAGTCGAGCGAGGGCTCGGGCGACTGGGAAAAGGGCGCGGTATATAACGAAGTCACGCGCACAAGATCGGCTACGGCGCCAGAAGTGGTTTCCCAGCGCTACACCCAGGATGCGCCTGGTATGTCGGATTACTCAAACGTCGACTTCTTCCTTTACGAGTCGGTGTCCGACCTTGAAGCGGGGGGCAAGGCGCTCGATGGCGTGACCATTTCCAGCGTGCAAGCCGATCCGGGCTCGGCTGCGGTTGCCCCGAGCGATTTCAAGATCGTAGTTGGCGAAGAGCTGAGCTCCGATACCCATTTCCAATACCGCCCGTGCACCATCAGGTATACGGGAGATGCTGCGATTGGCAAAGTGAAGATCGACCTCAGCTTCACGCATGCAGAAGACTATGTCCAGGCAGCTGCGGGAGGCGATAAGACATACACGCCTTACGCTCTGTCGATTTACCTGGACGCGCCGAAGTATTGCGCGACATTCTATGCAGAGGACGGGGGAGCTCCCGTGGCGTACGTGAAGACTTCGAGCACGGGCGATGTCGTACTCCCCGAAGCCCTTACGCGCGAGGGGTACACCTTCAAGGGCTGGCTGAAGGAAGGCGAGGGAGACCCGCTGCAACCTGGCGCTACGGCGAAACTGTGTGCCTCCATCGTCGAACACATGGTGAGAAGTATTTGATCAATGCGAGGGAATTCTACGGGGAGGTTTGGTATGACGTTCTGGAATCCTCCTCCGAAAAAGATTGCGAGGAACCTCGAAAATATTTATTGTTGCTATCAGTGATAATTTAGGAAGGAGGGGTTTCGCCGTTTATGGAAAAGAAAGAAAACGAGCAGCAGGCAGAGCTCATGGAGAAGCTCGAAAGCGGAGCTATTGCAGTGGACCAGCCCTGCTGGTCGTTCATCAAGGAGATAAACTCCTTCAGCGAGGAGCGCTTGGATAGCGTGGCCATACGAGACGGGTATCATGCGTACACGTACCGCCAGCTGTTCCGCAATTGGGAACGGTACGCCGAGGCTTTCACCGGCATCGGTATCACGGGCGAGAATCATTCCCGTGTGGCGCTCATCAGCACGCCGACGGCAGAAGCCGTCTTCGCGTTATACGGCCTCAACATGACGGGCACTTCGGCCTCGCTCATCTATCCGCTCGACCTCTTCGACGAGAAGCAGATCAAAAGCATGATCGAGCGGGAGGGGATCACAGACCTGATGGTCTCGGAGGTATGGGCGTTCCCGAAATTGATGAAGCGCCTGCTCCGCGATCGCGAGGCGTTGGGGCTGCGCAATATCATCGTGCTGGAAAGCCCGATGGGGGGAGATTTCATCGTTCCCTGGCTGGAGGGCATCCGCACGTTGAACACGGCACTGTTCCGCGAATTCGACGGCGGGCTCGTGATGGAGGACCTCCTGAAAGAATACGAGGCCACGCCCATCGCCTATGGCGAGAAGAAGTCATCCAACGCGGCCATCATCCTTCACACCACGGGCACCGTGAACGGCATGCACAAGCCTGTTCCCATGTCCGACAAGGCCCTCAACGCGTTCATACCTATCGCCATGAAGACGAAGGCCTCGTACGACGACTTCCAAGGCCTGCCCGACCACTTGGTCACGTGCATGACGCTGAACATGTCCTGGGTGTACGGAATGGTGGACATGCTGCACATGCCCCTCGGCCTTGGCATGGAGCTCATCTCCCTGCCGTGGGGCGGAACCAATCCCCGTTATGGCGAGGCAATCGAGCACTACGGTTTCACCGTGATGTTCACGAGCATGAACATCCTCGACTCCTGGCTCAAGACCATGCCCGAGATGGACCTCTCCTCGGTGAAGGTCGTTTTCATGGGCGGAACCTATGTATCCCCCGAGTACAAGCAGAGGTTCAACGAGTATCTGGAGACCTGCGGTTCGACCGCCCGGGTCATCAACGGTTACGGGTTGTCCGAACTGGGTGGCGCCTGCATCATCGCTCCTTCCGACAGGGACGACGATGCCATCGGGTTCCCGCTGCCCGGATACAAGGTCAAGATTTACGACGAGGACGAGAAGCGCTATTACGACTTGTCCGATGGGCAGCGCACCGGCCTGCTGGTAATCTCTTCGGACACCATCAGCTCGGGCAAGTTGGACGATACGGTGTTCTTCGAGCTGGATAGGATTGACGGCGAGGATTACTTCAACACCAACGATCTCGTTCGCGTGAACGAAGATGGAAGCATGACCTGCATCGGCCGGTCGAACCAGTTCTTCATCAACAACGCCGGCGTGCGTTTCGACGCGGGTTTGGTGCAAACCGCCATCACCGCCCAGCCCGGCATCGTGGCCTGCGGGCTTGCACCCGAGTTCCACAAGACCCTGCACGACAACATCCCGGTGCTCTATGTGGAAACGGACAAGCACGGGTCGAACGATTTGCCTGTCATTTACCAGGCGCTGATTCAGGCATTCGTCAAGGGCGACATGCTGGAAGACACGAACATGCCCAGCCAGGTCGTGCTCGTGGAGAAGATTCCCCTGAACACCGGCGGCAAGGTTGATCTTAAGAGGTTGGCCTCGGGCGCCGTGACAGGGAAGCGTTTCTCGGTCAAGCCCGTAAAGGCTCCCGACGGCACGATTGTGGATGTCGTTCTGGTCCCCGCGGCGGAAGGCGAGAACGCCCTCATGGGTGCGGGTATACCCGAGGAATTGGAGAAGGACCCGTACAACATTCTCTCTGAGTTGTTTGCTATAATCCCAGATATCAACAATGGCAATTATGCCAAGATATTGCGCATCCCCGGGCTGCGGGAGCTGGTTTTGGACCTTACCGGCTTCGACATCCATAATGCTATTCAAAGCACTATGGCGAGCATGCCCAAGATGTTTAACATGGCTTTCCGTAAGTACGTAATGCCTATAGCGAAAGGAGACGGAAAGATGAGCAAGAAGACGGCAGGATTCCCGATGCTCCCCATGTGGGAGGAGTTCGACTGGGACTGGGACTGGGACTGGGACTGGGATGCGTTCCAGGAGAAGGCCAAGGGCACGGCGGATGGCTTCGCGGGCGGATTCAAGGCCAACTGGGAGAAGGCGATCGACTTCCAGAAGTCTACCGTTAAGAGCTCCAAGGATCAGTACGCCCAGTTCTTTGACTACATGACGGAGCTGCTGGACAACGTCGCCGAGACGCTCCCGGAGGAGATGCCGTGGATGCCGTCGTGGGTTAAGCCTCCCAAGGCCTTCAGGAAGCAGATGAAGGAATGGGAAGAGATGGTTAACGAGTACTTCGTCGAGCTGGCGGACTCGCTGTCGAACTTCGCCATCGAGAGCCAGGAGAAGGCTTGCGGGCAGCTCCCCGATGCTCCTGCGCCCGCTGAGGAGAAGGAAGTCGTCGCCGAGGCGAAGGTCGTTGAGAAGAAGTCTGAGGCGAAGCCCAAGGCTGCTCCGGCCAAGAAGGCCACCCCGGCAAAGAAGACCACCACGGCCAAGAAGGCCGCCCCGGCTAAGAAGTCCACTCCGGCCAAGAAGGCCACCCCTGCCAAGCAGGCTGCGCCCGCTGCTGCGGCCAAGGCTGCTGAGCCGGCCAAGGACGCCAAGTAGTCCTGCGGATATCCCACAGGGATTAGCAGATGCTAAAAGGCCATGTCCGTAAAAACGGACATGGCCTTTCTGATTCGTCGACATGAGGCGAGGTGCGTGTGTCAGGCCGTAGGGGCCAAGCGCCACAGCCGAGAAGGGCGGCGGAGCTCATCCGCAGCTACAGTCCCTTGAACCAGGCGTCGAGCGCGTCGAGCACCTCCTTGCTCTGAGGAAGGTCGGGGCGAAGGGAGGGGAAGGCGTGCTTGAGGTCCTTGCCATCTTCGTAGTAGATGAGCCGATGGTCGTGGCCCGCCATCGCGAGTGCCTTGTTGTAGCGCAACGTGTAGGACTTCAGGAAGTCCGCTCCACTCGTCACCTGCAACACGGGTGGCAAGTACGATTCGACTCTGGGGTTTTCGGGATTCATGAGCTCCATGAATTTCTTATCGCTTAGGCGTTCGCCATACATATCGCGGCGGTACACGAGGCCGAGGGGATCGATGTTGGCCGTGTAGAGCATGCCCCCAAAACAGGCGAGCGCGCGTGCACGCAGGTCCGGTGCAGCGATGCCAAGCTCCTTCTGCAGCAGAGGAGAACCCAAGAGCGCGGTGGCGTAGAGCGCCAGGAGCCCGCCAGCGCTTTCCCCGATTATCAGGACGCGTGACAGGTCTCCGCCAAGGTCGGCGGCTACGGCTTTCAGGAACGAAAGGCCGGCGCAAACATCCGCGATCGAACCGACGCCGTCCGTCTCGTCGATGAGGCGGTATTCGGGAACGAACACCACATACCCCCGCTCTGCCAAGAGCTCGGAATACGTGCGGTTGGCTTTACGGCTGCCCACGAACAGGCCGCCCCCGTGCACGAACACCGCTATGGGTAAGGGGTCTGCTGATGTGCTTTTGGGGCGATAGACGTCGGCCGCAAGTTGCGCTCCGCCTGAGCCTACGTAGTCCAAGTCTTCAATGAGGATGAGGTCATCGGGCAAAGGGTGCTCGGTTGCCTCAGTAGAGATCACCTTCTCCATCAGGCCCTTGCCTTTGGTTCCCAGGAATTTGAGTACGAGGTTCAACGGACGCTCCTCTCATCGGATTGCCGGCCATCGGCGTTGCGCGAACTCAACGGATAGACGAGTTAAATCAACGCTAACGTTTACCTATGCGGGAGTGTACTATATTCAGCGAGCATCCGTGCTGCCTCGGCGGCACTTGTTCGGCTTCCCGCAGTAGTCCGAGAGGCGGCGGGAATGGAAGAGCGACAGGGAGGTTTTTCATGGCTGATGAGAATGAGGCAGTGGCAACGGTCGATCCGCTAGCAGACGCCGCAACGGACGAGGACAACCTTTACGAAGACGGTTACGTAAAAGGGACTGCGGATTACATCAAAGAGTGCGCGACGCCCATGACGATTGCAATCCAGGGCAATTGGGGCGTGGGCAAAACGTCGCTTTTCAACCTGATAACGAAGGAGTTTCAGGTGAAGGCGGAATCCAAGGAAGACGATAGCCCGGATGAAGAGAAGTACTGCGAAGACATCATTGGCGTTGAGGCTATCGATATCGGCCAGCGCGCCGCCTCGAATCCCGACGAAAACCTGTTCGACACCATTTTCGTCGCGGTGTTGTCAAAGATTGCGGGGCATGATCTGAAGACGGTGGAGAATGTTTCCGGAATCGCATCGGTCGCAACGCAAATCATCAGCGAGTATGCGGTTGAGGATGAGAGCGAGGGCGAGGAAAACGCCGAAGACGGGTCTTTTCTCGGCGGGATACTCAATGCGCTCTTCAGTGCGGAAGAAGAGAAGAAATCAGAATCGGAAGACAACGCCGTAAGCGACGAGGACATCGAGGCGTTTAAAAACGCGATTACCGATGCGTTGCGGCAATCTGCCGAGGAAGATGGAAAGACGGAAGACTCTCGGTTTGTCGTGTTCATCGACGGCCTCGACCACATCGAGCTCATGGTCGAGAGCTCGTGTGGCGACATGATGAGGATGGAGCTGCCCACGAAGGTGGACGCGAAGAACATGGTGCTCCTCGCGGAGGTGAAGGACTTCGTCGGTCGCGACGGCCACGTGCAGATCGCCTAGATGCCCGCGATCCCCGTCCGCTCGAGCTCCCGTGCGATGACGGGGCTCGCCTGCGAGTACTCTGTCACGAGCGACTCGATGCCGCCTTGCAGGTGCGCGAGGTCGGTTGGTTCGAGGAAGCGGGACATCATGGAGACGAAGGCGGCAAAGTCCGCCTCGTCTTCAAGCACAATCCCCTCAGCATACACAAGAACGCACAACTCGCGCATCAGGCTGCCGAAGCCGCAATCGGCGCTGTCAGGGAAC
>CACWWI010000126.1 GCA_902764575.1 uncultured Coriobacteriaceae bacterium | reverse complement strand
CGCGTTGTCCGTGGAAACGTCTCCCACCACAGCGTGATCGTAGGCAATTCCCGCGCTGCTCACGATCTTGGCGGCCTCCTCGTTGGTGAGGTCGTCATCGGTCACGACGGTAAGGTAAGCCGCCATGTGGCCGAGGTCGTAATCACCGTATCGGCTGCTGGCCATGTCGAGAATCTGCTCGAAGCTCTCGTCGGCAGTGGAAACGAGCAGCCACTGGCCGCTGATCTCCTTGGCCTTGTCCTTGTTGATGACGTCGTCGAATTCCGTGACGTTGCCATTCTGAAGGTCGTCGAAAAGGTCTTCTGCAAAGCTCTTCATCTTGTCGTTGGACGCGTACACCGTGATCTTGCTGGAACCGGAGCCGAGCTCGACCGCATTCATCTTGGAGAGCACGGCCTGGGCCTCGGAGGTCTTGCCGGTCACGGCAGCACGATGAGCAGGATTGCTGCAAGGACCACGACGGCAGCGCCGATGATGATGGGCGTCCTGTTCGCAGGCTTGACCGCCGGCGGGGGAACGGCACCAGGAGTGGGCGCATACGCAGGCGCAGGTGCGGGCGCCGGGGCAGCCGCCGCAGGGGCAGCCGCCTCCGGAGCAGCAGCCGCCGGAGCAGCAGCCGCCGGAGCAGCAGCCGCGTTCGGCATCTCAGCCGTGTTGCCGTCCTGAGCGGGCTCCACGGGCGCGGTCGGCTGCGCAGCGGTCTGCGCAGCGTCAGCCATCGGAACGGTCGCATCCGCGGCCGGTGCAGCTGCAGCGTTAGCCTCGATGCGCGCCTTCAGCGGCGTTCCGCATCCTCCGCAGAAAGAAGCCTCGTCAGAATTCTGATGTCCGCATTGGGGGCAGAAAACCATGGTGGGTCCTTTCTACTCCTACATCATTCCCTGGAGCATGATGAACAGCGGGCTGAACGTCAGCGCGATGATCGTCATGAGGTTGATGAGGATGTTCATGGACGGGCCGGACGTGTCCTTGAACGGGTCGCCGACGGTGTCGCCCACGACGGCAGCCTTGTGGGCCTCGGAGCCCTTGCCGCCGTGCTGGCCGCCCTCGATGTACTTCTTCGCGTTGTCCCACGCGCCGCCGGAGTTCGACATGAAGATGGCGAGCAGCATGCCCGTCGCCACAGCGCCGGCGAGGAAGCCGCCGAGCATGGCCGGGTTGAAGCAGCCGATGGCGATGGGGATGATCACGGCCAGCAGGCCGGGAAGCAGCATCTTCTTAAGGGCCGACTGGGTGGAGATGGCCACGCACTTGTCGTACTCGGGCTCGTTCTTGTACTCCATGATGCCCGGGATCTCGCGGAACTGGCGACGGACCTCTTCGACCATCGCGTGAGCAGCCTGCGAGACCGCGCCCATGGTGAGGGCCGCGAACATGAACGGGATCATGGCGCCGATGAAGATACCGGCGATGATCATGGGATCGGTGAGCGTGAGCTCGAAGTTCGGGAACGCATGGTGCATCGTGGCCTGGTAGGACACGAACAGCGAAATGGCAGCCAGGCCGGCGGACGCGATGGCGAAGCCCTTCGCGATGGCCGCGGTGGTGTTGCCCACGGCGTCGAGCGAGTCGGTGCGCTCGCGGATCTCCTCGGGCAGGCCGGCCATCTCGGCGATGCCGCCCGCGTTGTCGGCCACGGGGCCGTACGCGTCGACGCCGACGGTGATGGCCGTGTTGGACAGCATGCCGGTTGCGGCAAGCGCAACGCCGAACAGGCCAGCCTTGATGGTGGCACCGTCGGGCGTCGGCAGCGCCATGTTGCCGAACGTGTAAGCGCCGATGATGGCGAAGGCCACGAGCAGGATCGGGATGATCGTGGAGAGCATGCCGGTCGAGAGGCCCTCGATGATGTTCGTCGCGGCGCCCGTCTCGGAAGCCTCGGCGATCTTGTGGACGGGGTTGTAGTGGTCGGAGCAGAAGTACTCGGTGGTCTTACCGATGAGCAGGCCTGCTACCAGGCCGCAGACGACCGAACCGAACAGGAACAGGGGCTGCGCGCCTTCGATCTGCGACTGGCTGTTCCAGAGGAAGAAGATCACGAAGATCGCGATGATCTCGAGGCCGGCGGCCAGGTACGTACCGCGGTTGAGCGCCTTGTGCAGCTCGGAACCCTCTTTCGTGCGCACGGCGAACAGGCCGATGATCGAGGTGATGATGCCGCAGCCGGCGATGAGGACCGGCGTCACGATCGCCCAGATGGAGTCGATGTACTGGCCGAACACGCCGAAGTAACCAAGCTCGGCGAACGTGACCGCGAGGATCGTCGGCGCCAGGATGGAGCCGGTGTAGGACTCGAAGAGGTCGGAGCCCATGCCCGCGACGTCGCCCACGTTGTCGCCAACGTTGTCGGCGATGGTGGCCGGGTTGCGCGGGTCGTCCTCGGGGATGCCTGCCTCGACCTTGCCGACGAGGTCGGCGCCCACGTCAGCGGCCTTCGTGTAGATGCCGCCGCCGACACGGGCGAAGAGCGCCACGGCGGAAGCGCCGGTGGCGAAGCCCTCGACCATGCCCACGTGCTCGTGCATGAGCGCGAACGTGTCGACGCCGAACACGAGCAGGATCAGCCAGAGCGACAGGCCCATCAGGGCGAAGGACGCAACGCACAGGCCCATGGTGAGGCCCGACTTGAAGCTGACGTTGAGTGCCTTGGCGACGCTTTCCTCAGCTGCATGCGTGGTGCGCGTGTTGGCGCGCGTTGCCACGAACATGCCCGCGTAGCCGGCAGCTGCCGACAGGATGGCGCCGGTCACGAACGCGGCGGCCGTCCACGGGGAAAGCGCGAAGCACATAATGAGGGCGACTACGACGACGAAGACGGCGAGCATCTTGTACTCGGCCATCAGGAACGCCTGGGCGCCTTGCTGAATCTTGATCGAAATACTGTTCATCTTGTCGGGGCCGGGATCCTGCTTCAGGACCCAGCTGCCCAGATAGCCCGCCATGCAAACGCCGATCGCGGCGCAAATGGGAGCCATCCATGCTACTGCCGTAGTCACGCTATTCCTCCTTCTTTCTTAGGGACACGACCTGTTGGCTTCGGGCCGCTCATCAAGGCTCGAAAACAACAGCCCTCAAATTCTAGAGTATTTCGTTACCCATTGGTAGGAAAATTCGGCGACCTGCGCACATTTGCACGATTTAGCACATTTGGCTGCGCGGTCGCGGCTGGTTGCCACATCGGCACGATGAGTCACGTGCACGATGAGCTGCGCGTCCTTCCCCTGAGGTACAATCGAAACGGTCGGCGATTCGAGGATGCGAGGAGGATCTTATGTTCTGCCCGTTCTGCGAAAACGAAATACCCGACGGCACGCAAACGTGCCCGCACTGCATGGCGACCTTCGGGGGAAGTACCGACAAGATGCCCGCTCAGGAAGCGCCCGCACAACAGGCGCAGCAGGTGTTCGATCAGGCGCAAGCTCCCGTTAACGCACCCGCGCCCTCTTCCGGCGGCGGCGGGCCCAAGATTGCGGTCATTGCCATTGTTGCGGCTGTCGTGGTTGCTATCTGCGTGTTCGCGGGGCTCGCGTTCGCCGGCGTGATCAGCCTGCCGGGCGGTGCGCAATCGGCGGCGAAGAAGCTGACGCCTGACGAGTTCATCAAGCAGGCGGCCGACAAGGTTGCGCAAGCTTCCGACCTCGACATGTCCGTCGAGTTCGATTTCGGCATCACGTCGGGATATAGCAGGCAGGCGACCGCGATGGACGTCGATGGATCGCTCAGCCTTTCCGTGACGGGCTTCGACAAGGAGGATTTCTCCAAGTTCGCCGCGTCGGGCGAAATGAGCGGCAACCTCACGCAGACCGTTGGGAGCGGGCAACCGCAGAGCATTTCGATCGAGGGAACCGCCGAGTACAAGAACGGCATGTTCACCTACAAGCTCACGCAGCCGTCGAAGTCGTCCAGCTCGGTGCCGATGAAGCCTGACGAGCTGAAGGAGCTCTACGACCAATACATGGAGCAGGCCGGTACAAGCAAGAGCGATGCCAAGCTCGAGGACTCCGAGTACATCAAGGATCTCAAGCTTGAGGGCAACACCGTCTCGTTCTCCATCGATTTCGACAAGGTCATGTCGAGCGAGGACTTGCAGAAACTACTGAACCAGAGCTTGAGGCAGTACGGCGTGAGCATGGGAGACGTGCAGATCACGGCCGACACGTGCGACGTGGTAATCGAGGTGACCAACCCCGACACCGGCGCGATGACCATGACCTTCACCTGCGAAGGCTCCATCCAGAACAACAGAACCACCGCCGCCACCAAGTCGGACTTCAACATAAACCTCAAGTACGAGATCACACCGAAGTAGCGCGGAAGCTACCTTCTTGCGATCGGCGTGGAGAAGACGCAGTCGGGGCGGTAGATGCTGGCTGACTCGTCGTAGCGGTAGAGCGCTTTCAGGCGGTTCGCGATGATTATGGACACGAGCTCGCCGTCGCGCGGTGGCTCCGTGCTTTCGGGCGCGCTGCTTGTGCAGGAGTCGAGCTGCGCGTCTACCTGGGGCGTCCCCATCTCGCTGTTCCCCATTGCGTCGCGCAGCACCACCTGGTTGGGGAACAGCTTGGCGCCCGATTCTACGAAGCGCGCGACGTCGTCGGCGAAGGCGAAGCGCAGGCCGAGGACGCGCACGGGGTCGAGCGCGGCTTGCTCGCCGAGGGCTTCGAGCGTCTCAAGCGACACGCAGTCCTCGATGCTGACAAGCCCCGATTGCAGGCGGCGCAGCTGCAGCACGTGCGCGGGGCACGCGAGGCTGCGGCCTAGGTCGCGCACGAGCGAGCGGATGTAGGTGCCTTTCGACACCTTCACGTCGAATTCCCATGTGAGCAGGCCCGTTTCCGCATCCTTCGCCATGGTGCGGAACTCGGCGCCGAGCACCTGTATCGTGCGCGTGGGAATGTCGACATCGCCGCCCTTGCGGGCGATCTCGTAGGCCTTCTTACCGTCGAGCTTGATGGCCGAGTACGCCGGCGGCTTCTGCTCGTGCGTTCCGACGAGCGCTTGTACTTGCGGGCGCGCGAAGTCCTCGTCTTCCAGGAAGGACGGGACGGAGCTTTCGGCCGTCGGCTCGCCCTGCGCGTCGTCGGTGGTGGTTTCGAAGCCGAAGCGCATCGTGACGCGGTAGGCCTTGTCGTGGCCGGTCAGGTACTTGTCGAGGCGGGTTGCCGGGCCGATGCAGACGGGAAGGACGCCCGTGGCCAGCGGGTCGAGCGTGCCCGTGTGCCCCACGCGCCGCTCTCCGAAGATAGGCCGCGCGCGGTTCACCACGTCGTGCGAGCTCAAGCCCTGCGGCTTGTCCACCCCCACGAGCAGCGAAAGCCCCGATTCCCCGCGCTTCGCCAATGCGTCCCCTTCCATAGTAGTTGCACTGCAATTCTACGCGATTGGGATGATGGGGTGCAGGGAGGCTTTGCAATTCGGTATTCGCACTTAACCGTGAATCTCGTGCATTCTTGTGGTGGTCTATGCACGAGATTGACGGGTTAGTGCGATTTTTGACGTGTTTCTCAGGGTGTTTTTGGTAAAAGCCCAGGTCGCAGAATTCTACCTCATGGGAAAATCGCACTAACCCGTCAATCTGGTGCATGCTGAGGGTCGAATTTGCACCGGATTTGCGGGTTAGTGCGATTTGCTGTACAGGATTTGCGGGTTAGTGCGAAATTGTTAGGAAGGTGGTTAGTTTTTCTTTCATGAAGTCTACGGCTTCGGAAAGGGGCATTTCCAGGGTGAAGCCGGCGGCGGCTTTGTGGCCTCCGCCTCCTAGCTCGCGGGCCAAGATGGAGACGTCGGTGTCGTCCTTCGAGCGGATGTTGCCGCGGACGACGCCGTCCTGGTCGCGCAGGACGCAAGCGACGGTCGTGCCCGCGACGCTTCGCACGGTGTCGATGAGCGGCTCGACGTCGGTGCGCTTGGCGCCGATGCGCTCCATGTCCTCCTGGCTCACGTAGCTGATGGCGGCCTTGCCGTCGCAGACGGTCTGCAGGCGGAAAATGGTGATCGCCTCGAGCTTGAGCGACTCGAGCGTGCGCGATTGGTAGGTGTGCGTCGCGACCCACGACGGGTCCGCGCCGTGCGCGACGAGCTCTGCCGCGGCGTTGAACGCGATGGAATCGCTGTTCTGGAAGCGGAAGCTGCCCGTGTCGGTGAGAAGGCCCGCGTAGGCGCAGGTGGCGCTCTCGACCGGCGGCTCGCTGACGAGCATCTTCGCGATGTTCCACACGAGAATGCTCGCCGACGCGATGTCGGGGTCGACGTACACGTGGTTGCACATGGGGGTGTCGAACGCGTGGTGGTCGATCGTGATGGAATCGGCCGCGGAATCGAGGATCTTGCAAGCGTCCTCGCCGATGCGCTGGCGGCTGGGAACGTCGAGACCGATGAAGACCTCGCACGTGCCGTCGAAGTTCTTCGCGGGGATCATCTCGCTCATGCCGGGCATGAAGGAAAGCGCCGGGCCGACGACCTCGTCGCGCACGAGCACGCAGGTGGCGCGCTTCCCCATCGCGCGCAGCGTGTGCCAGAGCGCCAGCTGCGAGCCGAGGCAGTCGCCGTCGGGGCTCACGTGGCCGCACAGCACGAAGTCGTCGTGCGCGCGGATGACCTCGGCAATCTGCTCGAGCGTCGT
>CACWWI010000125.1 GCA_902764575.1 uncultured Coriobacteriaceae bacterium | reverse complement strand
AGTTAACTGGATTCGAGAACTCACATGGTTGAAGCCGGGGTTTCATAGACCGTAATCACCGAACACCCCGGTAATTCATCCCTTTTCGCGAAACGCGATAGTAGGGATGAGGAATGCTCTATCGATACGATGCCCGAAACGCGTCGCATGCCTGGCGGCGGAGTGGAGCCGGCCCGTTTGCGTTGGGCGAGCTCTTGGCATTTGGGAGTGAAGCAGGTTGGAGAAAGACACGTTCAACGACGGAGCAGAGCAGAGCGCACTGCCGAACAGGTGGGATTCCCCTGGGAACCACGCCGACCTTCGGCGGGAGGCCGCGCGGCTTGAGGCCGCCTATGAAGCAGCGCGCGATGAGAGCATTGTCTACGCCCGCATCGCCCACGCGCTCGCCCAAAACTGCGTCGACTTGTTCTACGTAAACATAATCACCGGCGAGTACGTGGAGTACCGCACCGACGACGAGCATAGCTCGCTCACCGAAAGAAGGCGGGCTGAGGATTTCTTCGAGAGCTGCGAGCGCGAAGCCGAGCTATACGTGCATCAAGACGACCGCGTTGCTTTCGTTGCGGCCATGAACAGTGACTTCCTGACGGAAGCGTTGAAACGGTCCGGAACGTTCGAGATGTCGTATCGAAGAGTGCTGGACGGGAAGCCGGTCTTCGTGAACATGAAGGTGTCCCGAATGGAGGACGACTGGCGCTTCGCGGTCATAGCCGTGACCGACATCGACGAGCTCGTGAGAAGGCGCCGCGCAGAAGAGCGGATGCAGGAGGAGCGCCTCGAGCGAATGCGCTCCCTTGCCAGCATCGATGCCCTGACGGGCGTCAGGAACAAGCATGCTTACCTGGAAGCGGAAACGAGCTTGGACCGTCAAATCGCGGAGAAAACCGCTTCGCCGTTCGCTATCGTGGTGCTCGACGTGAACGACCTGAAGAAGGTCAACGACACCATCGGGCACCATGCGGGGGACGAGCTGCTTCAAAGCGCCTGCAAGGCAATCTGCAACATCTTCAAGCACAGCCCCGTCTTCCGCATTGGCGGCGACGAGTTCACCGTTATTGCGCAAGGCGAAGACTACGCGCATCTCGAAGAGCGGCTCAGCGAAATGCGAACCCACAACGAGGATGCATTGCGGTTCGGCGGCGCCGTCATCGCCTGCGGAACGGCGTGGTTCCGGAACGACTCGTGCGTAGCCTCGGTATTCGATCGCGCAGACCGCAATATGTACGAGAACAAGAACCGCCTGAAGTCGCGCAAGACGCCCTAGGTCACCGTCACCTTCACCACGGTCCCGCCCCCTTCGCGAGGCGCGATGTCCAACGTGCCGTCGCACATCATCGCAAGCCGCTGCCGTATGTTCGCCAGGGTGGTATGCGGCTCGTTAGCTATGGCCGGGTCGAAACCGGGTCCGTTGTCTTCCACGACGACCTCGTTGCCCGCTTCCGTCTTTCGCGTCCGTATGCAGACACGCAGCGGGACGGTGTTAGGGTTCATGCCGTGCTTCACGGCGTTCTCCGCGAGGGGCTGCAACGTGAGCGGCGGCACGTGGAACTGCGTGTGCGGCGTGTCGTAATCGACGACGAGCTTGCTCGCAAACTGGGCTTGTTCCACGGCGAGGTATGCGCGGGTGTGCTCGAGCTCCTCGGCGAACGGGATGGTGTCGTCCTTGGTGATGGCGGTTAAGTTCTTGCGCAAGTAGGTGTTGAAATCCATCGTGACCTGCTTGGCGACCTCGGGGTCCTGATCGCAGAGATAGTAGATGCTGGTCATGGTGTTGTGAATAAAGTGGGGCCGCATCTGCAGCACCGCGATGCTGGCGCGTTGGCGCGCGGTTTCCTGTTGCAAGCGCACGTACTGCTCGATCTGATCCGACACGATGACGATGAACATGGAAACCCCCGTCATGACTATTCCCACGTTGATGAGCAGGTAGACGGGAACGAACGCGTGCACGATCACGGCAATCGTCATCGGAATCAGGAAGATGAGAAATGCGTAGAAGAGCCTTTTAGTCAGCTTGTCGCGCCTGCGGATCACGCCCGCGAGATTCAAAGCCAGAACCGCCGCCAAGGGCGCCATCGACAGCGGGAACAGGGGGCCGATGTAGAGCTGGCCGTCTGAAGTGTAGGAATAAAAGAGAGTCGAAAACTGGGCAGCAACCAGTATGGCAAAGTACACAGCCCACAAAGCGAGCACTGCGCGGAGAAGCGCGCTCTTTCGCCAGTCCTCTCCGCAGCGATGGAGAAGGTATATCGTCAGCATGGTCATGAGAATCGAGGGGAGCAGCGATTGCAAGAAGCCCACCGCCATCTCAACCTGAAGCATGGCCGGATCGCCGTAGATGACCAGCTCCACGAAGAAGGTGCTCATGACCAGCGCGAGAATCGCGAAGAAGCACATGAAGAAACGCTTGTTCCACCTGTCCATGCCGGGCATGCCAACCGCGAGCCCGAATCCAAGCACAGCCAGCAACAGCATCGCGCCGACCGTGGAATAATAGGCCATGTACAGCCGGAGATCGATCATTCAGCCAAACCTCCCGGCGAGAACGGGTGGCGCAGGTCGGCGAGTTGGGCGCGCACACCCTCCGGCGTAATCGGCTTGAGCATAAACCCGCTAGCCCCGGTGCTCCACGCATCGAGGGCGTAATCGGCATACGCAGTAAGGAACACTACGTTGGTCCGGGCGTTTATGGCGAGTAGCGCACGGCAGAGGTCGAACCCGCTCTCGCCGCCCAGCTCGATGTCTAGGAAGGCTAGCGAGACACGGTTCTCCTTGGCATACTCGAGGGCGTCCGAGGGCCACTCGAAGCCCACGACCGTGGCGTCTGGCATGACCTCTTCCAGAACGGTGAGGCCCCCTTTCAGGATGACCTCCCTGTCCTCCACCATGATGATGTTAGGGGAATCGCCGCCTTCCGCCGCGGCGTTCAGCAAGGTGTGCACATCCACGCCGAGGCATTCGGCAAGCCTGGATATCATCGCGGCGTCGGGCAGGCGGCTGCCGTTCTCCCACCGCGCGACGGTCGGCTGGGTGACGTACATCAGCTCGGCGAGCTCGCGCTGCGAGAACCCACGCTCGATCCTCACGTTTCTTAGGGTGTCTGCGAACAGTGCGTTCATCCCGCAATGTCCCCCTCTGTTGGGCCGTCATGAAAAGCTCGTCATGATAGCTTTACCACGCAGCAAGGCAAAAGTGAGCGGCAATTCGAAAACCACGATGACATTCTGGAATATCCTGATTGCATCAGCAACAGCATTGTCGACGTCGGTCGCCTCGTTCGGGCAGCATAGACGCACGTCCGAATATAGTACACTCCCAATAGCAAACCTCACGTTGTTTTGCCCGGCCGTTGGTTGAAACCTCCTGGCACTTAGTGGGATGGTGAAGATGAAAAAACTGTTTACGATCGACGACGTCCTGATCGCCTTCATCGCGGCGCTGGGATACGGTCTCGGCGAGAGGATTCCGAAGTTCTTTGGCTGCCCGGAGCTCGTGTGCATGGTGGTAAGCCTTGCCGTTGGAATTGCGCTCGAGCAAATCATGAACAAGATCGCCTTCAGCGAAGTGGTCCAGACGAAGCCGACGGTTCGGATTGTGGTCTACAGCGCGGTCATTGTCGCCTTCCTCGCGGCCCACTACATTTCAATTGCGTGGATGGGCGCGTCGATGCTCGACTACCTAGTGCAGCAGCTCGCGTTCGTTATCGGCATTCCCATTCTCGGCTTTGCGGTAACGATGCTCATTCGCGCATATCGCGCCCAGAAGATCCGCGAGCGTTATGGGGACGGGAGCGCTGGCTACGTGTTCGACGTCACGAACGAGGACATCGAGGAGCTGAACCAGCAGAACCAGCCTATCCGCGACGAGTACGATTCCGACTGCACGGTGAAAACGAGGACCGGCGTCTTTGTAGGGGAACGGGAAGACGGAACCGTCACCTTTGCGGGAATCCCCTACGCCAAGCCGCCCGTCGGAGAGCTCAGATGGAAAGCGCCCGAACCGCTCCCCCCGTCGAACGAGGTGTTCGAGGCGATGCATTTCGGCGCGTCGCCCATACAGGTCGAGCACAGGGGCTTGGCCCTGAAGAACCACAGGCAAAGCGAGGACTGCCTCAGCCTGAACATCTGCGTTGGGGAAGAGAGCGAAGAGCAGAGGAAGCCGGTTCTCGTGCTGTTCCACCACGGGGATTTCACGTACGGGGGATCGGCCGACCCCTTGCTGTATGGCAATAGCTTTGTCGGCGCGCATCCCGACGTAGTGTTCGTGAGCTTCAACTATCGCCTCGGTATCTTCGGGTTCATCGACTTTACGGATGTTCCCGGCGGCGAGGCTTGCCCGGACGCCTTGAACCTCGGGCTGCTCGATCAGATTGCGGCACTGCGGTGGATCAAGGAAAACATAACCGCCTTCGGGGGTGACCCCGACCGGATCACGGTGGTCGGCTTCGAGTCCGGGGCGATCTCCATCAGCCTGCTTGCGGCCAGCGAGCAGGCGAAGGGCCTGTTCCAGAAAGCGTTCGTGTTCTTCGGCAGCCCGGAGCTGGCATTCGATACGCCGGAGGCATCCAGGGCCTTGGCAAAAAGCCTGCTGAAAGAAACGCAGACTGCGACGATGGAAAAGCTCCTGCAGTTGAAAGCGGAATCCCTGAAGGACGCATCGCAAAGGCTCTGGCTGAGCATGTGCGCGCCGACATGCGACGGCACGTTGATTCCCGCCGACGTGCACCGCGCCTACGAGGACGGAGCCGCTTCGGGCATCGAGTTCATCTTTGGAATTCCGAGCAACGAAAGGCTGGTGTTCCGGTCCTTCGTCGGCAAGCGGAACTACGAGAGTTTCGTGCTCGGGAGAATGGCCGATATGCTCAACCACGTCGAGGGCTCCGTCGCCAAAGAGCTGCAAGAGTACATCGAGGCGCAGGCGGCATCATCGACCGAATTCGAGGCGGAATCGAAGCTCGTCGAGCAATGGGCCGCTCTTTCCATCTATTTCACCGCAGCGACGCTGTCCGAAGCCGGGCATAACGTGCGGCTTCTGTACTGGGACGAGAAACCGCTCATCGAGAACCTGGGTTCGGGAACGGTTGACGTGGCGGCGGTATTGCTCGGGAACGTCGGTTCGTCGCAGATGTACGGCAGCGTGGTGAACGAGGACCTGTCCGAGGTGCTTCAGGCCCTTCTGCAAAAGTTCTTGAACGGAGACGCCCTGCGGCTGTACCCCAACGAGGTCAAGGGGGTCGACACCTTCGATTGGGAAGCGTTCCCCCATGCGCTCCATGTTTCGAACGGGGAGATGCAGCTCGTCGAATTCCCAGACGAAGAGGCGCTGTGGGAGGCCATGCAGGCGAAGCAGTAGCGCAGGCGGCCCTTGTTCGTGCTACCATTTCCCCATCCCTTGTTCATGCTGCTAAGAGGTTGCAATGACAGACGAAAAGCACGCGGATAGCGACGAGCTGGCGAAAAAGGAAGCCCGGAAGGAACGGGTGCTCGAAACGGTGACGGCCATTCTCCTCGGCATCACCACCCTCCTATCGGCTTGGGCAACTTGGGTGGGGTCGGTTCACACAGGGCACGAGCTGATCCATTTCACGGAGAGCAACCACACCGCATCGAACGCAACTGCGCTGTACACCGACGCCACCCAGATGGTGGTGCAGGACTCTGCAATCTGGAGCAGCATTCAGAATTACTACCTCGACGCGGAAGCGGCCCTTGCGGAGGGAGACGAGCAGAAGCACAAAGTCGCGATGGCGAAGATTGAGGCGCTGGAGGAGAAATGCTCGCCCGAGCTGAAGGAAGCCATTGCCTGGGCGCTCTTGACGGGCAAATCGCCCTTCGAAATGGAAGGGTACGCGAATTCCTATTACGAGGATGCCGCGAACCTCTTGAAGGAATCGCAAGACATCCTTGAAACGGGAAAACAGGACAACTTGAACCACGAGAGATTCGGGCTGGTCGCGGTCATATACGCGCTCGTGCTCTTCCTGCTCGGCATCGCGGGGACGTTCAAGCGCTCTCCGAACAGGATGATAATCATGGGAACCGCGGTGGTGCTGCTTGTGCTCGGATTCGTGTTCATGGTCAGCATCCCCATGCCTGAAGGCTTCAACATTCTCGATTTCCTGAACGTACAATGATGGGTCGCAGGATGTTCCTGCGACCCATCCTCGACGTACAATGATGGGTCGCAGGATGTTCCTGCGACCCATCCTCGCGCCAGTGCATAAAGGGGATACTCCCGGGTCGGATTCGAGCCTACAACCCTCCGGTTAACAGCGTGGGTAGGCAGGATATAGGTAGATATAAAAACATTGGTTTACGTCGCGTTTTACCGTTAAGTAGATGTAAGTAGATGTGTGCAAATGTGGGGGCATTTGCACACGATTTGCACACGACAATCGAAAGTAATCGGGGGTCACTTGATGGCCCTCGATTGCACTCCCCTCCCCTCTCTTTATTGCGTCCTACACATGTCGAGCACCTCCGAAGCCTCCAAGCACTTCGCCGCGATCCCGTCGACGCATGCGCGCAATGCGTTGCTGGGGCGGTCGGCGGACGGGGTCACGTCCTTCAAGGGCATCCCGTATGCGAAGCCGCCCGTAGGCGAGCTTCGTTGGAAGGCGCCGCAGGCCCCGGACCCAAGTGACGAGGAGATCGAATGCTACAACTTCGGGTACACCGCGCTGCAGCCCGAATGGCATACCGAGCCGGCGTCGTACTACCCTAAAAGCGAGGACTGCCTGACGCTGAACATCTGGGAGAGCGACGGCACCGCTGGCTCCGGCGAGCGCAAGCCCGTCATGGTCTACTTCCACGGGGGCGCCTACGGATGGGGCGGCACAACGGACCCCATATACGACGGGCAGAACTTCGCGAAGGCGCATGGCGACGTGATCCTGGTGACGTGCAACTACCGCCTCGGCCTCATGTCATTCGCGGATTTCTCCCAGGTCGAGGGCGGAGAGGAATACCAGGACATCAACTTGGGAATACGCGATCACATTGCGGCCCTGCAGTGGATACAGAAGAACATCGCCGCATTCGGCGGGGACCCCGGCAACGTCACCATATTCGGCGAGTCGGCGGGGGCCTGGTCCACGACGGCCCTGACGATTTCCCCGAAGGCAAGGGGCCTGTTCAAGCGCGCCATCGCGCAGAGCGGGGAGGTCGCGCCCAAGAGCAGGAAGGCAGCGCAGGCATACGCCGATTTCATCATGGAAGCGTCCGGCGCCAAGAACATGGACGAGCTCCTGGCGATCTCGGGAGACGAGTGGATGAAGCTCGATGCCGAGAAGCACATAGCCGACGAATGCTGCTACGTCGTCGTCGACGGGGACATCATCCCCGAAGACCTGGACAAGGCGTTCGAAGACACCGCGAAGTCGGGGTTCGTGACGGAGACGTGGCGGTACGAGATCCTGGACTTCGCGGACAGGTTCGCAGATGCGGGCGGGGATGTCCGCGTATACCTATGGATGGTCCCCTCGACCAAGGACATCATGTTCAAGAGCGCCGTCCACGCGGTCGAGCTCGCTTATGTGTTCAACAACCTCGAGAATGTCGAATACTCAGGGGAGGTCGATCCCGCAGTTGCCTCGAAAGCGCAGGAATCGTGGGTGAACTTCGCCAAGACGGGCGACCCGTCCATAAGCGAGGCCGAGTGGAAGGCGTACGACACCGATACGAGGGACACCATGGTCATCGCGAAGGACGGGTGGGCGTGCGTTTCAGGCCCTTCGAAGACGGCGCGCGAACTTCTCGATAAGGCTTACGGAGACGAGCCGTACCACGTTTGGTAGCGACGAGCCGGGGTGACGTTCTGGAACCCCCCATTGCGCGGGATGCGCAAAGCCCGAAAATGGAAAGAACCCGAAACGGGACGGGCCGCCAATGCGTATAATCAGATAGATCGACAGGCTGTTTATCGTCGACGACAGGAGGAAGGCCATGAGTTTGGAAGACCTGACTGAGGAGCAGAAGGCCAAGGCAAGGGAGTGCAAGACCCCCGAGGAATTCGCCGAGCTCGCCAAGGAAGAGGGCGTCGAGCTCTCCCTCGACGAGCTGGAGGCCGCAAGCGGAGGGTATTGCGACGAGAAATGCTGGCGTCACGGTTCGTAAGGAGCGTCATGGCCGAACGCCATGACCCGCTGGCGTCACGCCAAGGGAAAACCGACGCATGACACGCGAGTTCAAGGAGATGCTCACGGGCTGGGGAATCGTTGCCCAGACCCATGAGATGGCGGCTCTAGCAGGCGAGATCCGGGCCAACGAGGAGCGGCTGCGACGCACATGGCAAGGCCTCGCGCCCGGCGAGGCGGCCGGCCTCTTATGGCAGATGGTCTCCGAGGGCGTCTGCGAGGCGCGGGCGTGGGACGGCGAGGACGCGGCGCTCGGAGACCTCTGCGAGCGGGCGCTGGGGCTGCGCGGCGAGCCCAAGGAGGTCTTCGGGCGCCGCATGATGCGCGAGAGGGCGCGCGTTCTCCTGCACGTCCTGCCTCCTCGCGACCGGCACGACCCGCCGAAGGCCCCCGCCGACCTCCTGCGCATGTGGGACGAGGCCACCCGCCTCGAGCCCGAGGTGCGCCTGCGCGTCGATGTCCCCCGATGGCGCGTGGCGGAAGACGGCCTCCCCTTCACGGGGATGGGCACGCTCTGGCTTTTCGACGAGCCCCTGCCGCTGCGCCCCGGCGGCGAGACGGCAAGCCCGGACGACATCCCCGCACTCGTCGAAGAGCTGCTCGGCTTCATCGGCGATAATGACTTCGAGCCAGAGGTCGCTGCGGCGCACACGCCGCACCTCCTCTTCTACATCCACCCCTTCGTCGACGGCAACGGGCACTTGTCCCGCATGCTCCTGTGCGATTTGCTCATGCTCGCAGGATACGGCGCACCGACACTCGTCTCCTATGTTGACTGCTGCCATCTGCACCGGGAGGAGCTGTCCGCCGTGGTGAGATCCGTGCTCCTTGGCGAAGCCGACCCCGGCGAGCTCGTGGCCCTTCAGCTTCGCTTCCTGCTCGAGGCGCAGGAAGCCGCAGGGGAAACGTGAAGTCAATGCTAAAACGGGGAGTGACGTTCTGGAACCCCCTGTGCAGGGCATGCGGGGAGCCCGATAATGGGTAATAACCTCCTGGGCGCAAAGAAAGGATCGGAGATGAGCGAAAAAGAGCTATCGAACAATGCGGAGCTGAACCTCGACGACCTGGATGTCGTGGCCGGAGGAGCAGGTGGCGCGAATTGCGACGAGTTTGACGGCCAAATCACCGACGCGCTTCCCAACGCCATGTTCCAGGCGCAGCTCGACAATGGGAGCAGCGTCACGTGCAACCTCTCGGGACAGCTGAGAATGAACTACATCCGTGTCCTTCCCGGCGATAGGGTCCGTGTGAAAATGGATTCGGGCGATCCTTCACGGGGGCGCATCGTTTGGCGCTCCAAGTAAGATCTGGCCCTGTTTTACATCAGAAATAATGAGTCGCAGGACTGTCCTGCGACTCATTCGAATTACGTCTCCTTGGGGCAGGTCGTCTTCCACCGTTCGCCAACGGGGGGCGTCAACGCATAGGCGCACCTAGGCGGTCGAAAAGCGGTCGAGCATTCGCGTTCCGCGCCAGCGCTTGGTTTCCAACAACTAAATTTCTCACGGAGACGGTTTTCCCATCTGTTACCAACCTGCTTCATCCACGGACCGATATCGAATGTGCCTCGTTTGTGCCTCAGAATGTGCCACAGGCGCTACAGAAACGAAAAGGTCAGGATTTTTCAATCCTGACCTGCGGTTTCGTGGTGGAGCATAGGGGGATCGAACCCCTGACCTCATGGCTGCCAGCTGTAAAAGTAAGATTTAGTTAGATACAAAAACATCGGTTTACGTCGCGTTTTACCGTTAAGTAGATGTAAGTAAATGTGTGCAAATATGGGTGCATTTGCACACGATTTGCAC